>PKSX01000086.1 GCA_002869435.1 Marinilabiliales bacterium
AAATACACTGGGAACCGGCGATATTGTTTCACAGTCAATAACCCTTCAAATAATAGGGTCTACAGATGGAACTGCCATGGCTGATACAGCTGAGTATGACATTAAAGTCTTTGCTATTGAAATGGTGAACATTGTTGAAGAGTCTTTTTATGTCGGCGATGGTTTATCATACAGGCATTTGTTCACACAGGGCACAAATCCAAGATTACCTTTACTTGTAACAGGTGAAGGATTATTAGATCTTGCAACCGGTCAATCTGGATATAATCTCACACTACCAGCAACATTCCCAAAAGGCTATGCAGAGTTCTATGCCATGAAATATGAGATTACACAAGGGCAGTATGCTGATTTTCTGAACACGCTTGATCCTTCTCATGCTTTGAACCGCAGGTACATTTATAATGGCTATATGTACAATATGCAGCAGAGCGGCAATGATTATTTTTCAAATTTCCCGGATCGGGCAATGACATACATGTCATATAATGATATGCTTGCATATCTGGATTGGGCGGCATTGCGTCCTATGACTGAAATGGAATTTGAGAAATGTGCACGCGGGCCTCTTGATTTTGTACCTGGTGAACTGGCATGGGGAGAAGTAACATATATAGAGGCACGAAATGTTGATGGAGCAGTAAGCGGACAGGAAGTATGTTTAGATAGTGCAGCAAATTTCCATTATTACGGAGCAGATTATTATTGCCATGGTGGATCGTATGGTGCTTCAATGTACGGTCCGCTTGAAGTTGGAATTTTTGCCCGAGACACGACATTAACACGCGAATCAACCGGTGCAGGGTATTACGGTATGATGGAACTGTCGGGAAATGTTCGCGAAATGTGTGTTCAGGTAAATATCAATAATTCAAATCCTAATTCTCCCTCAAATTATACCGGAATCTGGGGCGATGGTATACTAACAGCTGTTGGTGAAGCGAACACAACAGCATGGGGTGGCGGTGAGTACTTTATAATTAAGGGAGGCGGCTGGAATTATAATCAGGATAGAGGCAGGGTAAGTGATCGCTACTACATAAACTACGAAATTAGTTATTACAACAGCCGCTATAGTGATATGGGTGGAAGGGGAGTCAGATAATCTAGAAAAACAAGACGTATGAGGATATATAAGATTTTATTTCTGCTGATATTTATGGTGCTTACCTTCGGGGTGAATGCCAATAATGTTTTGGTGGAAAACGTTAACAGAGCCGGTGCAAACCGAGATATTGTTGATTTTAACCTGAGCTGGGAAAACAGTTGGTATTTCAACAATATTCCAAATAACCATGATGCAGTTTGGGTTTTTGTGAAATTCCGAGAATGTGGTGGCGGAGGCCCCTGGCACCATGCTTTGCTAAGTACTACAATGGGAGACCATAGTTTTGGTCCGGACATTACTTATGCAAAACCGATTACTGTAAACGACAGGTTTGGTAATCCCGGAAATCATAATTCGGGTGTTTTGGTAAGACGAAATACTATAGGAAAAGGAGATATTGTATCACAGGCTATATCACTTCAAATAGTGGGTGCTACAGATGGTACAGCCATGGCCGATACCGCAGAATATGATATCAGGGTTTTTGCCATTGAAATGGTTCAAATTCCTCAGGGAAGATTTTATGCCGGAGACGGCACTTCAACAGCAGTTTTGTTTACACCCGGAACGGGGTATGGGACTGTTTATGGATATATTCCTTATGATGTTACTTCTGAAAATCATAATGATACTATAAACTATGGATACTACGGTTATCCTGTTGAGCTTAATACTACCTTTCCAAAAGGATATGATGAGTTTTACATGATGAAATATGAAATTACACAGGGGCAATACTGCGATTTTCTTAATACTATATCACCAATATGGGCTCTAAACAGAGCATATGTTGTGAACAGTTATAATATCAATATTAGTTTGAGTGGTTCTTATTTAACCAATCATAACGATCGAGCCATGGGCTATTTATCGTATGAGGATTTTCTGTCATATCTTGATTGGGCTGCGTTAAGACCCATGACTGAACTCGAGTTTGAGAAAGGGTGTCGTGGTCCGAAGGATTTTTCACCCGGTGAATATGCCTGGGGTAATAACGTAATTATTGAGGCAAAAAACATTTCATATACAACTCCCGGAACAGAACTATGTACAGATAGTGGTGCCAACCTGCATTATTATGGTGCCGATTATTATTTACATGGTGGAGTTTTTGGTGTAAACGGATACGGACCAGTTGAAGTTGGAATTTTTGCAAGAGACAGCACATTATCACGTGAAGCAACCGGGGGGTCATACTATGGAGCTATGAATATGAGTGGTAATGTGAGAGAATTCTGTGTACAGATTAATACCAATAACGGAAACCCTGCTACGACCACACAATATTCAGGAATATGGGGGGATGGAATGCTGGATGCTTTTGGAATTTACAATGTTACCGACTGGCCAACAACAGGTCAATACTACATAATGAAAGGTGGTTACTGGCACGATAATCAAGATCGTTGTCGTGTGAGTGATCGAAATCACAGGAACCAGACCAATTATACTAGTCGCTATTATTATTTAGGCGGAAGAGGAGTAAGATAAAGAGTTAGCACCGGATGAATAAACACCTAAGGAATATAATTATCCTTCTTGTCATTCTGGTTCTGCCAACAAGACTTCTTCTTGCTCAACCGGTCAATGATAATTGCAGCAATGCTTCCGATATTGTTATACCAATGTCGGGTTATGCTTTGGGTATTTATTACTCCGATTCAGTTGATCTAACAGGTGCCACAAATGAACTGGGTGAAGTATTTCACGGAGTTCAGGTATTTGCCGGAACAGATAAAAAAACGGTATGGTTCAGATTTCATTTACCCACGGCCAGAGCAGTTGACCTCGAACTCACTCAACCCGGAACGGATCTGGGAGAAAACGAGGCAGGTTTTACTGTGTATTATTCAAATACATGCCATCCGGGGTTAGTTGATATTCCACCGGCAAAACTTACACCACTTAATAAATTTGGATCATCATATAACCCATGTTTGCTGCCGGGGGATTATCTGGTGCAGGTGAGTGCAAAGCTCAATGCCGATGATACTATTTTTATGAAACTCACTCTGGATGATCCAAATGTATTAAATGCATATGATCGTCCGGTAGATGCACAGAATATTGGCACAATAAGCAATGGCTGGCATACGTATACATATGAGGTAGGATGTCAGACCCGTGAAAATGATGCTGAAGTTTGTCCCACACTGGGAGCAAATTATGAAGAATACACACAAACTACATGGCATGTTTTTACAACCGATCAGTTTATTGATTTGATGCGTTGGGAAATACGTGAGTCTAATGGATATTATACGGGGAATTTGTATGTAGGGTATAACTTATATTTGGGTGATGTAAGGGTTAACCCGATTGCGGCGTTATCTCTGGTTGATGGATGTGGAACACTTCATCCTACCGGAGTTAGCGGAAGTAGTCCGTATTGGGATGGAGTTGCATGGCTTTGTGATCTTCTTCCCGATACGACGTATTCGTTGCAGATTTTCTACCATAAAGACTATTCTAATTCTATTGATATACGCTTTTATGAACGGGGTTCGGGCTATACTCATTCGCCTGATCCTTCATCCATGGATCCTGCATCTCAACTGGGGACGCTAATTGGTTCACCCGGAGGTACATGGTATTATGGCTACGACACATTGTCGTGTAATGCATTTATTGCTGATAATGTATGTGGTACTGTAAATCCGGCTATTGGCTTTGTAAGCTTCAGCGGACCGAGTTTTTACCTTAATACCTGGTATACTTTCACACTGACAGACTATGCAAATGTTAGATTTCAAACCGACGGCAATCTTGGAAAGAGGTTATTCCCGGGAGATGTATCTGTTGATTGTAACCTCACTCCAATGTGGGAATTTACCAGTAGTGATGTAACTTACAATTGTTTACCCCCAGGAACATATTCTGTTCAGATGCTTGGAAGGTTAGATACAGTAAATTATATCACCAATGCATATTATAATAGTATTGGCCGCCCTGCAAACCTGAACCTAATGATAAGTTCTGTAAATATTGCTCAGAACTTTCAACTTACTGCATTGGGAGAGATTGACAGTGTTAATTACAGTGCCGGTTCATGGAATGCGCTTCAGGATGGTGTACAAACATTTTCAACCGAGGCATATTTTGGCTGCCCGAATACTGTTTTACCTGCTGATCCAAATGTATGTACAGTGAGCGGCAGAATAACGAAGAAAGCAATATACAGGGAGATTGTAATTGACACTGTTGGAATATTGACTATCCATGGTGGCAATTGGCCATATTTTCAATATAAGTTTTACAGGGGCGATGCGTCTGCTCTTGCTGATGCCGAAGGCGCCTATAACTGGGGTGATTCTATTCATAATCTTGAGGACATGAGTGGGTGTACCAATCTTTATTATGCTTTGAAAGTTTGTGTTACTCCGGGAATATACACACTGGTTTCATTTGGCGACAGCACTGATGTAGGTCGATCTGATCGCCCATGGTTCAGATTTGATAAAATATATACTCAGTTTTATGATCCGAACAATCCGAATGATTTGGGTGATGTAACAGCCGGCATACAGTCGGGCACGGTTACCGGAACTGTAGATTATTTTTCATGCATAGACAATCCGCTCACTATTGACGGTCGTGCACCATGTTCTGGTTATACAAAGCAATTGTACCGCGAATTTTATATCAGCCAGCCGTTAATCGTTAATATAAGTACTACATCAGGAACTTTCAGATTGTTTGAAGGCAGGGTTTCAAATGGTACAGGAACTTTAAGTTATGATATTGACGGTTATGGTGACCTTGGTTGTCGTTCCAGTTTTTATTCCAATGTTTGTATTCCTTTACAGCCGGGTTGGTACACGGTTGTGAATTATGGTTATGGCGGGATTTATGCCGGGCCTTCTTATACGGGTGGACATCTTGGTCAGGCAAACAATATCAGTATTTGGACAACAGCTCCGTTGAATCCGCCTAATTATAACAGACCATATAAGGCCTATTATGCCGGTATTACAGATTTTGGACCTAATGCAGGTACAGCAGCCTATCCGGATTATCACAGGAACTATGTTTTTGGGACAGAAAGACTCGATTGTATTGCCGATACACCTTTTACCATGCATCCGGTTGATGCCTGCCCCGGTGGTTATGACAGGGTAGGGTATTTTGTTTTCGATATTACGAAAGAATCTTTTGTAGCATTGGATAATTTACCATCCACAATGATCAGCAGGGTGTATCCGTTTGATGTCCGCACTGATTCGGCACTGATGATGACCGTTCCTCCGGTTCAGCCTTGCATAAGGGAAACAGATGTCTATCATTATGAGCGATCGTGGTGGCACTGGCGGGGAAAAATAGAGCTCTGCCGCCTGCAACCCGGCACATACACCTGGGTTGTTTTTGCCAACAGCAGTCATATAAACACTTCATACACACCACATATGTATGTGGATACTATTATTGAATCGAGGTTCGATTTTGCAGGATATGCCTATGACTTTGATTCAATTCCGGGAGACTCAACATATTATTATGGAGCTTTGGGTGATGTGAATCCAATAGATGCTACCCGGGCAGCCAGCAACGATTTTTTCTCGTGTTTAACCGGTGCTTATGATTCCGATCCGGGTATTGGTGATCCGCAAAATCTATGTTGGAATGGTTTATTCCCGTATGGGCCACCTGAGTCCATTCTGTATCCTATTGACGTAAACGAAAGTGTATACGACACTCTTGGAACAACCAATACCATGGTAAGGAGAAATTTATGGTATACATTTGTTATAGACGGGCCGGGAAAAGTGTATGTTCAGGTTGAGAATAAGACCCCGGGAAAGACAACGCAAATGCCGTTTACTGTATATGAAAGTGATGTAGACGGTTATCTCGATTTCTCAACGGTGCAGGGTACAGGTGAACAGGATTCAACTCTTGCTGACGGACTCACATATATTATCAATAACTCCACTTTTGATTGGTATGGATGTGCAGGAAATCTGAGAGAGGTTGAATTTGTCATCAGCCCTTGTGATCCTTCTATAAAGAAACGCTTTTATGTGCTTGTTGATCAGCATGTAGGACTTATGGTTACTGACCAGATTGAAGTTTCGGTGAAATACGAACCTGCAAGTCCTACTCCATTAAGATATGATCATTACAGCTTTGCCAATGATATAAATGGTCTGAATCAGATTAATCCACCATATACACAGGTTAATCTTACTGCAGGTGTTTATGATGGAGATACGTCATCATATGCTTGTGCAACAAAAGATCTTCCGGATCAGAATGCTTGCGGAGACAAAACACTCTGGTATTATTTTGATTCAGATATTTCCGGTCAGCTTCGCATTAGCTATACTATTGATGGACAGGATACATTATATGTCGCCAACGACATCATGCTGTTTAAGGAAATTATCCCTGGTGATAGTACTGTTGCAGGTCTTGAGCAGGTAAGTGTTTCTGCAGTAAACATTGGTGGTTACACATGGGGGCAGTCCTGTTTGAATCAGGGACGTTATTATATTATGCTTACGGGATGTAATTATACCATTGAGGATGTTGTTCCGCATATATGGCTGCTCGATGAGTTTGGAGACCTTTGTACGAATCCTGTTCCAATAAACTTATCCAGCCAGGGTTCTGCTTCAAACTCAGTTACCATTGATTGTCACAGTATTGGAGAAGCTTATGGAGAAGATGGCTCTGCTATGGGATGTTTATTTGGTCCTACCGGATATAAATCCACATGGTTTAAAGTAAATCTGGATTTTAGTATTAATGTGGATCTTTCATTTCAGTTATCTGAAAGTACCACGGCTTTGCCTTCGCAAATTCGATACAGGATTCTATATGGAACATGTGCATCAATGACATCAGGCCCTTGTAATTCAGATGCACTTACAGAGTTTACATTGAACTGTATGGCTACAGACAGCAATGATTATTATGTACAGATCGTATCGCCGGAAGATGCAACCGGTACACTCACATTAACAGTAACAGCAGATTCGTCATTGAATCAGTCGTGTGAGCCTTTTGATCCAAACTGTCCGGTAGCTAATTTTACTGTAAATAATGGTTGTGCAGGTGATTCAATTTGCTTTGTGAACCAGTCGACCATGGGTGATAGTATTGCCTATCACTGGGATTTTGGGGTACCCGTTATTACTGATGATACTTCCAATGCCATTAATCCATGTTATGTTTTTCCGATTCCGCCGACTGCTGATACCGTTCATTATAATGTTACACTAATTACATACAATATCTTAACAGGTTGTAACGATACTGTTACTATTCCTGTTCCTATATACCCGGTTCCAAGCGCCAATATTACTCGTGATCCTCCAAATGATGGCTTCTTTGTATCGGCAGGTGCTTTTGTTGATTTCAACAGTAATTCCGGGAATACCATTCCTGCTCCTCCAAGTATATGGATATGGGATTTATCGAACGGAACCTTCTCAAATGATACAAACCCACAGAATGTAGTTTATGGTCCGGCAGATCTGGGACTAAATATTGTTGAACTCCAGCTCATAAACGGAGCGTGTACAACCATAGTTTACGATACATTCTTTGTAAAATATGAAGACATTTATCGTGGCGGATATTACGACGGAAGCGATTCATCACTGATGGTCTCCTGGTGTTTACCTGATTCTGTATGGATTGGCGGGTTCTATGATGGGCATGATTTCGGATATAACGCCTCCGATTGTCCAACGGATTCAGCATGGATTGGTGGTTATTTCGATGGCACTGATTTTGGAGAAACAGTTTCGGCTTGTCCACCGGATTCAGCCTGGATAGGTGGGTTATATGATGGTGCTGATGTCGGAGAGGAGGCCGGTGATTGTCCGCCCGATTCGGCATGGATTGGAGGTTATTTCGATGGACAAAGCATGTCAGAAGAGAATGCCTTTTGTCCGCCAGACAGTATTTTCGGAGGAGGATTTTACGATGGTGCAGCAGTATCATCCATTCTTGCTGAATGTGACCCTGAAGCCATTTTTAATGGCGGAATTAACGACGGAGCTGCGATGTATATGGTTTCAACCTGTAACCCATTACCTGTTGAGATGTTGACTCTTGAAGCCTATTGGCGAGGAAACGACGGCATTGTTCAATGGGCCACTGCAACGGAAATAAACAACAGGGGCTTCTATATTGAGCGGATGCAGGTGAATGGTAGTTTTGAAACTATAGGCTTTGTACCCGGGAACGGAACCACGAATAGTATTCACAACTATGTATTTATTGATCATAACCTGTATTTAAGTGAAGGTAAAGACTTTTATTTCCGATTGCGTCAGGTCGACCATGATGGAAGTGAGCATTTGAGTGACGTAGTATCACTTTCCAAGCTTGATACTGTAGGAGAGACCAATGTTCTGCAGATACTGAGACTTTATCCAAACCCTGCACCTCAAAGTAGCGACGTGAATCTTTTACTGCATATTCCTGTAGAAGGATTGACCTCAATTCAGATATTTGATCAAATTGGTAAAATAATGTATTCTAAAACCATGTATTTGTCTGACGGATTGCATACATTTGTACTACCTGTTTCAAAATGGGCAGCAGGTGTTTACCAGTTAAGTGTTCAAACAGAAAGCGAAAGCAACACAATGTCATTTATAATAACCAAATAAACTCAAAACAATGAAAAAATCTCTAATTCTCATCGCCGTATTTTTTCTGAGTATTATGCTTGGAAAAGGGCAAACAACTCTTGGAACTGCAGATTTTCCCTCACCGGGAGACAGTTCAGATGTAATTGAGTACACAATTCCGGCTACGGAATCATTTAGCGACTCAACATCTGCAAACGACAGTTTAACTATTGACCGTACTTTGGAAAAATGTTTACAAGCGGTGAATGATTTCTTTATGGATGATATTGCAACCGGTGGAAATCAAACCGACACTGTTCCTTTGATTATTTATGCACAGCTACCTGGGGCAAATACCTTCCACAGAGTATGGAGTGCGCCCAGTGCTTTCACACCTGGTTCATCAACGTTTCCTACTGCAACAGTTTATACTTATCTGGAGACACCAGATGGTCCAGCATATATATATTATCTAAATGATGCAACAGGGTTTTATGAATTGGGATCTTATGTTCTTCCAACATCACAACCTGCTATGACATTAGTAAATTCACCTGCAAAACCTGTTGCAACATTTCCTGTAGATTACAGTACTCCTAACAATGTATCCGGATTTCAAACTACATCTGCCGGTGGTGGTATCACAACAGCAACGACTTTAGATGTTACAGTAGATGCATATGGAACTCTTATTGTTGTTACCGGTAGTGTTTCCAGTCCTCAGTATGTTGTTTATAATAATTACCTGAGAACTATGCAATATAGTTTAGACACCATTGATATTACAGGTGGAATGTTTATTTATGTAGAAAGTAAGTTCTACAACTACTATGTTCCCGGATATGTTGATCCTGTTATTGTATATTCAGTAGCCAAGATCAGAAATAATATTGATCCTATGTTCTGGTCAATGGGTGTTCCATGGGAAAATGAAACAGAAGTGCAATACAATAAAGATTTTGCTACTGTTGATGTTCAGGACAATGAAGAAGCCATGTTTAATCTCTTCCCGAATCCTACAAATGGGGCAGTTAAACTTGATATGCCGGCTTTCGATGGACAAAATGTAATTGTAAATGTTTACGATATTGCAGGAAATGTGGTTCATACATCGCAATACACTAACGGATTGATCAATTTTGATTTAAGCGATCAACCTGCCGGTATGTATGTAGTAAATATTACAGCAGGTGATTTTAGTTTCAACAGTAAGCTTATTGTTCAATAAACTATACTAAACTATATAAAAAAGAGCCACTTTACAGGTGGCTCTTTTTTGTTTTAATTATGTTGTTTTATTCTTTAATAAACTCAAAGACTTTGCTTTCATCATTATTTACCAGTTTCAGATAATAAATGCCAGATGCATAATTGCTGGTTGAAATACTTTGGATTTTATCATCAATACTGAGGGTTTCAATAAGGCGGCCATCAGTTGAATAAATGTAGGCCATGCAATTCTCTGCACCGGCAATATTCAGATAATCATTTGCAGGGTTGGGATAGATTTGTGCTTCATCAAGTTGCATAAACTGCACTGAAGGATTATACACCTTTGTAAGTTTCCAGCCGATATCGAAGCCCCAGTTAACACTTGAAGTCATGCGCTCATTTCTCCAGGTGTCACCGCCGGTATACATTACATAGCGGTTTTCCTTTTTCATGTAGAAACTGAGATTATATCCTTCATATGGATCATACATCAAATGAGGATTTGAACCCGGGTCGTCTGTTGAATATAACCCAACACGAAAAGAGTTCAGAACCTGAGTTTGAGTACCGCTATAACTATGAAGCATATCACCAAAGTTATAAGAATATCCCGGTACAAACGAGATGGATACACCGGTAACTTTCCCTGCAGGTACCATAATGTTTACAGGAAACTGAACGTATTTTCCGTATTGCATGGTTGTATCAATAGTTTGCAAAGGATACTTAATAATAATCTTTCCGGGAGCCGTGAGCTTTGCAAAATAGCCCACCTGAGTTGTGTCACCATATGCAGCCGGAGGTGAAACATGCAATGTGTCGGGGGTATAAATGTAAATAGTGTGCTCAAATTCCGGATTCTCTGTAGGATCACCATATACGAATTCGGCAACCAGTGTATCTGTAACACCACCAAGAACAGTATTGTACCAAGCCAATACAAATAGTGAATCAATAATGTAAGAATCACCGGCATTAAGAGGGACAGGAAAAACACCGCTATAAGGATCCAGTACCTGTCCTACTGAATTAAGCCAGTTGGCTTTTGTTGTGCCTGAAGATTCATATACAACGGTAGAGTCAACAAATATCAGGTTTGCATAATGCGAAACCATATCATAACCGCCATAGAAATAGTCAAACAGATCCCATGTTGGAATAAACCAGCCGGCATCTACAGTGTCTTTCGGAGATGCAAACTCCTTTTTGATAAACGGAGCGTATTTACCATCCGGATGATGTGTTTCAATAATTTCAACCTGAGCTGAAACCTGAAAAGCAAACAGAACTAAAACGATAATAAAGAGATTTTTCATACTTTTTTCTTGTAAAAATATGAAAAAATAAGATAAAACTATAGATTTTAACTTCAGATATTATTAAAACGGCTTATTCAAAAAGTTCGTCTAGGCTCTCAGCATAACGGTAATCATAAATTTTGAATTCTTCGTCCAGCATTCTTAAAGTATACGCTTCAGCAATTGATTCTCTATTATCGGTTTCACAACTATATATGGCGTAAAAATAGGGAATACCGTCTACAAGCTCGGAATTGATAAACTCAAATTTATGGTCTTCAGTTTTACCATAATATTCTTCCTTTGCTTCAACATATTCCAGAAACAATTCCGTTATTTCCTCATTATTTGTAAACTCCTCATCCAATAGACTGATGGTTTTTTGATCATCAGTCTCAGCCCTGGCATCGAAGTATTCTTCCATAATGGCAAGGACATCCTCCTTGTAATCAGAGTAGTTATCTACATAGTCTTTGTTAGTGCTGTAAAGAATAGAGGCAATCTTGTCGGTGCCATCATCATCACGCAAAGTGAACATAAAATATACAGTTTTACTGGTCTCTGACACTTCACATTCATAATATAATTGTGTGACTGTTTCGCCATTATTTGTTGATTTATTAAAAGCATATTTAGAGTGATTTTCAATATCACCAACTTCTTCTTTTATCACTTTTGCAAAATCGACCATTTCATCATCAATTTTACTGTGAAACAGATCTTTCATTGCTGATTCGTCCTCCTTATTGAATGCATCGACAAACTCATCAACAACCTTTTCCTGATTGCCTGTACAGGCAATGAACATGATGAGTAAACTGAAAATACCAAGATAAAAAACTGTCTTTTTCATGTTGTATATATTAATTATGTCCACAAATATAATTTGTTTTTATTGATTTGCAAGAAGATTTTGGTTTCTGAACTTTTTAAAAGTTTCCAGACACCGGTTTCTTGCAAAATTGTGTTCTACTAAAGGTTTTACATAAGTATTTGTACGAACCTCAGGCACATATTTTAATATGTATTCTGACTCAGAATCAAACTTTTTCGCCTGTTCCGTCGGATTAAATATGCGAAAATACGGCGCCGCATCACATCATGTTCCAGCTGCCCATTGCCAGTTTCCATTATTCGAAGACAGCTCAAAATCCATAAGCTTTTCAGCAAAATATGCTTCACCCCAGCGCCAGTCGATCAACAAGTGCTTGGTTAGAAATCCTGCCGTGATCATGCGCACCCGGTTGTGCATATGACCACTTGTATTCAGTTCACGCATTCCCGCATCTACAATCGGATATCCGGTTTCCCCGTTTTTCCAGCGCTTAAATTCCTCTTCATTATTAAGCCATGGAAACAGATCATATTCTTTTCTGAAAGAGTGCTTCTCTACATGAGGAAAAAGAGCCAGGATATGCATAAAAAACTCGCGCCAAATGAGTTCTTTGAGCCATGTTTCACTCCATTTTTGTGCATTTTTTACCGCTTCGCGAATGCTGATGGTTCCGAAACGGAAATGAACTCCGAGGCCGCTGCAGGCATTCAGCGCCGGAAAATCACGATATTTATGATAATCGCGTATTATGTTTTCATTAAACTTTGCTTCAGCTACCTGATACGATGTGTATGTTTTTCCTTCCGGATATTGAATTTTATTCGACGGTAAATCGACCAGCTTTTCAAGTAAATCTTCTGACCGATAATGCTTTAAATCATCGGTTTTCAACAATGTTTTAAATTTTCTTGAAAACGGTGTATAAACGGTGTATGGTAATTCACTACCGGTAAGTACTGATCCCGGCTCCATTATAATCTGGTCTGTATAGTGAATAAGGTGGATACCTTTGGTTTTCAACACGTTTTCAACACGTTTTTCACTATTTATTGCTGCCTGTTCATAATCTTCGTTGCAATAGACAGCCGATATCTCATATTCTTCAATAAGTTCGGCGAATACTTCCTCAGGTTTTTCATAAAATACTTTAATGGCTTTGCCAATGACAGAAAGTTCTGCATTCAATTTATTAAGTTCATCGTAGATGAATGAGATTCTTTTGTCGTTCACGGGAAAAAGACTGAGAATATCTTTGTCGAAGATGAAAACAGGTATTACCTCATGATTTTCAGAAAGAGCATAAAATAAGCCTTTATTGTCGGATAAACGTAAATCGCGGCGAAACCAGAAAACAGCCAGTCTGTTCATACTTCTATTAAAATTGTAACTTTACACTGAATAAAGATAAGTTATTTATGGCAAAGAAGAGAACGAAGAAAGAAAAACAAAGAGACGATCTGAGTATTAATATTCTGGCAGTTTTTAAAAGAAATCCATATACCGTATTAAATTACAAACAGATTTCTGCACGACTGGGAATATCGCAGGGAAAAGAAAGAAACCTGGTGGTTTCTGCATTAAATAAGATGATAAAGCAGGAATTGTTGATTGATAAAGGGCGGGGAAGATTTTTGCTTAATCCACAAGTATTTGAAGAACAAAAAGGCACTGAATTATCAGGTAAGATTGAGATTACACATACCGGTAAAGGATATGTTATTGCTGAAGACGAAGGTGACGATATTTTTATCAATCATAATAATTTAGGACAGGCACTTCATGGTGACCGGGTAAAGATACGCTTGTTTCCAAGAAGAAAAAGTCATAAACCCGAAGGTAAAGTACTTGAAGTATTGGAACGTAGCCGTAAGCAATACGTAGGTATTTTACAGAAAGGGCATAATATGTCGTTTTTCATTCCTGATTACAAGCGCATTCATATCGATTTTCTGATCCCGAAAGAAGGTCTTAGTGATGCACAAAACGGTGATAAAGTGGTTGTGAGCATTACCGATTGGCCTAAAAGGGGAAAGAATCCTTTTGCACAGATTGAATCCGTTCTTGGTAAACCCGGAACCAATAATGTGGAGATACAGTCTATTTTAGCCAATTACGATTTTCCTTTGCAATTCCCTAAATTAGTAGAAAAAGCTGCAACACGCATACCAATTGAGATCACCAAAGAAGAGATTAAAAAACGTAAAGATTTCAGAAAAACATGGACCATTACCATTGATCCGCATGATGCCAAGGATTTTGATGATGCCATTTCTTTAAAAAAGTTAAGTAATGGCAACTGGGAACTCGGTGTTCACATCGCAGATGTATCACATTATGTTAAGCCTGATTCGGAGATTGATAAGGAGGCACTGGAACGTGCTACATCCATATATATGGTGGATCGGGTAGTTCCAATGCTGCCCGAAAAGCTGTCGAATAATGTTTGCTCACTGCGACCTAATGAAGATAAACTTTGCTATTCCTGTGTTTTCGAAATTACACCTGAAGCGATAGTGAAAACTTACTGGCTGGGTCATACCATTATCAACTCCGATCGCAGATATAATTATGAAGAGGTTCAGGATATTATTGAAACCAGAAAAGGTCAAAATGCAAGTAAGATTCTGACTTTGAATAAACTGGCACGTATTCTTCGCAAGAAGCGCAATCAGAAAGGCAGTATCAATTTCAAATCGAACGAGGTTCGTTTTAAGCTTGATAAAGATGGAAAACCTCTGGAGGTATACATCAAAGAGCAGAAGGAATCGAATATGCTGATTGAAGAGTTTATGCTTTTGGCTAATCTTACCGTTGCAGAGCATATTGGCAAAGTAAAACCCGGTGATAAAGAAAAAACCTTTGTGTATCGTATTCACGATGAGCCGAATCCCGAGAAGCTGGCTACATT
This sequence comes from Marinilabiliales bacterium, assembly GCA_002869435.1. Classification (GTDB taxonomy): domain Bacteria; phylum Bacteroidota; class Bacteroidia; order Bacteroidales; family DTU049; genus BM518. The sequence goes on from PKSX01000086.1 coordinate 14,945, forward strand.
CAGCGAGTTTCTGAGCAAACTGGGTTATCGTTTAAACATCAGCAGCCGCGGTAATATTTCAAAATCGATGAATAAGCTCTTTGACGATGTAAACGGTAAAGCTGAAGAAGCCATGATTGAGACTATTGCTGTACGCACAATGGCCAAAGCGGTGTACAGTACCGAAAATATTGGCCACTATGGGCTTGCGTTTCCGTATTATACGCATTTTACTTCTCCCATTCGCCGCTATCCCGACTTAATGGTGCATCGTTTATTGGACGAATATGCCATGAACAGACCTTCGGTAAATCCTAAGGAATATGAAGACCTGTGCAAGCATTGCAGCGATATGGAGAAAAGAGCAGAGGAGGCCGAGCGCGAATCGGTGAAATACAAGAAAATGGAATTCATGGCCGATAAAATCGGGGAGGAATTTGACGGAGTCATCAGTGGTGTAAGTAAATGGGGATTGTTTGTAGAAATCGACTGTAGCAAAGCCGAAGGCCTGATCCGCATGGAAGATATGAAAGACGATTTTTATTATCTTGATGAGGAAAACTATATGGTTATTGGCCACAGAAATAACACGCAATATAGACTAGGCGACAAGGTTAAAGTACTGGTTAAGCGGATTGATATTGCGAGGAAACAGATGGATCTGGAGTTGGTATAATTTGAAAATTCGGTAATCGTGCCTTCGTCTTGATAGGTTTGAAATTACAATAGAGGTTTTGTAAGTTTTATATTTAGGTATGGAGCATGTTTGAGCTCTATTCCTTATCTTTGTAAAAAATATAACTATGAAAAAGCTTCTAATACTTATTTTATCGCTGGTTTTAGCAACGGGGGTTGCCAATGCACAAATCTGGGAAACTGCCAAGGAAAGTGCAAAGAATAAAGTGAATAATAAAATTGAAGATGAGATCGATAACGGTATTGATAAAGGTATTGACAAAGTAGAAGATGGTTTTGAAAGAAACCACAACTATGAAGATGATGATAATGCTGAGATATCAAGCCTTGATGAAATTGGCGAATGGAGAAACTACACATTCATTCCATGTTTTGACATTATTTTTTATGATATGCCTGGTGCCTGGGAAGAAATTGGCGAAGAACCGTCGCAATGGGATATTGTTAAGGGCAAAGTTGAAGTGAAAGACTATAATGGCATTAATGTGATATGCCTGCAAGAGGAGATGCCTGAAATAGTTCCGGATATGGAGAATGCAAAGGATGACTATTTACCTGAATCTTTCAGCCTTGAATTCGATTATTATCGTCCTGCCGGTGGACATCATTTATCATTGTTCTTTTATGATCGTAAGCATCAGGAGGCCAACGGAAATACAGAAATTAAAATCGGGTATAATTATGTAAGTGTTGGCTCTGTAAAGGAAAACTATAATGGAACTTCATCATACAGCAGCGAAGCATGGGCGCATGTAGCCATCTATTTTGAAGATGGTGAGCTGCGTATTTATATGAATGAAGAACGTGTTATTGATATGGATAATTATAGTGCTGATCCTTCAGGAATTACTTTGCAAGCATATTATGCCACGGATAAGGAAATATATTACCTTAAAAATATTCGTTTGGCTGTGAATGAGGATGATTTCTCAAGACAACTTCAGAAAAATGATGAGATTACCGTTTATGGAATTACATTTACCGAAGGTACTTCAGATTTGCGCAAAGAAAGTATGGGAAGTATTAATAAGATATATTCGTTGATGATGAAAGATGAAGATCTCGAATTTACTATCGAGGCCCATACCGATAATTTTGGTGATGACAAGGAAAACAAGAAGGTAAGCCAGAATCGTGCAGAAGTTATTATGAATGTTCTAATTCAACTTGGCGTAGATAAAAAACGCCTCAAAGTCAAAGGATATGGCGAAAGCAATCCTGTAGGCGATAACTCAAGCGAGGCAGGAAAGGCACAGAACAGGCGGATTGTTTTTGTGAAGAAGTAGTATTCCCGCAGATCATGTCGATCCCGTAAATGATAAGTGATTTATAAAATTTTATTTCAATACCTTCAAATGCTCATCCGTCAAAGCATTCAAATCAAATAATGCCACACCGGATGCACCGGCAGCTTTTGCTTTTATTATGGCTTCCTTGAGTTCCTCAGGGCCGAGAGCAGGAATATAGAGACCAGTGTACAGCGGAAATCGTCCATCGAGCTCAGTTACGCCTTGCTGCGTAGCAAATTCTATCCAGTTTAGATTCTGATCATAGAAATTGTGGTAAATCATGGGTAAAACCATGTCGAGATTCCATCTTGCCCAGTCCTGACGAACGGTTTTACGAGCCATTTGAGGATAGGGGAATACTGCGGCAGAGATTTTACATCCATTGCCATGTGCGATATCAGAAAGTTCGTTTACCAGAGTAGTGACTGCATCTAAGCGGAACTGCAACCATTCCATGCTCAGTTCCGGGTGTTCCATATCTATGGGATCAATACCGAAAATCTCTTTGAATTGCTTTCGCGCTTCGGGATGATATCCATAATCGTATTCAGGTAATTCCTCATTTTGCACGATGCCGTATTTCTTTTGTAATGGGGCTCCCAAAATGACATCACAGAAACGGACATAATCGAGATGTAGAGAGGCAAGACCATCGATTTTTGTGTAAGGTTCAATCACATCTTTAATATGCTGTCTGGCGTCTTCACTGAACGGACTCAGCCATTGATAATAAGATACATAGGCATTGTATTCGAGGCTGTTTTGTCCGTTGCGGTTCACGGCATACCATTCCGGATGCTGCTGCGCAAGGGTGTCTCCCGGTCGGTTCAAAGTCCATACCCAGGCATGAATACGAATGTCGAAATCATGGCTAATTTGTATCAAATGACTAAGTTGGGCAGGGGAGCCGGCCAGAAAGAAATCGGTAATGCCTGCATTGGTGTATCTTTGAAGTGCTGTCAACCATTCTTCATCAGTTTTATACTTTCCGGAATTGCCCCATGCTGCAATTACAAAATTATCGCGTTCGGTTTTATTTAGAATTCCCCTCTCATTGATAGAGTATTTTAGGTTGGTATCGGGGATATTAATATAAATATCGAAACCAAATTCATCGAATTTCATGACCGGATGTAATTCCTGATTATTGAAATTCAATGTTTTACAATTCAGTTCTTTCAGAGTTTCAACGTAGCCGCCTTCAAATCGCTGCTTGTGTTTCTGCTGACGATATAATTCATATAAATACTGAATAATAATTTCATGCGGATTGTCCTTATACACAGCAGAGCCGGGTTTTTCATCACTGAACACCACATACCCCCAGTGTTCAGGGCGGTGCATGTCTATGGCAGATTGTTGAGACCAAACCCAATTGTACTCGGGCAGATAATTTCCTTCAGCATTCTTTTTGCGTTGATACTTTCCATTCACAATTTCGTGTTCCCACTGCACACGCGAGAAGTTGATACGCCATGGTTTTGGCACTTTATCAATGAATTTTTGTCCCGGGTAAAGTTCTAATAAGACATTCCATGGCATGGCAATTTCTACGGACCAATATTTGTCAGTATCTGAATAATCGTTTATAGTACCTTTTGAATGCACTGCAACCTGCAATCCTTTAATATTCCAGTTGAAATTAATGGGACCGCCTTCGCGGTAAGTACTTAAAAGCAGAAGATCCCATGGTGTGCCTAATGCATTTACTTCAAATTCAGCATAGTGAGCCCATTGCAAACCGGGTTTCAGGAAGATTTCGAAGTCATTGTTCAGATAGATTATGGCATCTCGTTCGGTAATATCGCCCCAAACATGCTCTTCTTCAAGCCAGGCATAGAAATAGAAGTTTTCTTCGTCCCAGAGCATTTTTACTTTGGTTTCGAAGAATGGTGCAGGTTTTTTGTTTCCTTCAATATCGATAAAAGGATCGGTAAAATCGACCTCTGCCCAGGTTTTTTCATCTGCCTTTCCGTCGATAGACATGCGTTCAGATGTTTTGTACACCACATAGCCTTTGGGAATAATGGGCTTGTAAACATCTGTCTGTGCAAAGGACAGGATCGTTACAAATATGAATAGAAATGAGATGAAGATCTTCATGGCCTGGCTTTGTGGGGTAAAAATACGAAAAGGAATAAAATGGAAGGTCATGCCTGCGTCACAATAATTGTATGAGACGAATGCAATTCGTCTCTACAGGTAATCGTGTAGAGATGTATTGCATACATCTCGAAACAGGGATGATCTAAACTACGTTTTATTCCTTTCATCCAATACCGGAATACGCATGAATTCCATCTGACTTACTCAATAATCATTTTCTTAACAATCAAGCCATATTCAGTACTCACAGAAACAAAATACACCCCGGGATCAAATTCATTGATATTGAGAATTGTTTTATTCTCATTTATTTCAGCATTGTATACTACTCGTCCGGTTATATCAATCAGTGCAATGCTATGCATAATATTGTTTTCCACATAAACTTCAATGATTTCAGAAGCAGGGTTTGGAAAAATTAGCACCGACTTAGATAAATCAGTTTCAGAAATGGATGAAGTTGAAACCAAATCATTTGCATACGCCATACGAGGAACAAGATACCATAGAATGGTATCGGTATATGCCAGTGCCTTGCTTTCCGACATATCAGGATTGGTCATTAATGAATTGCTATTACTGATACAAGTGGTATCCCACCAATGCCATGGTGATGTTTCGACAGAAGGCCTGTAGAAGGGGAATAAACCATTTACACCATCATTTTTAGCATTCGCAATTTGAGTGATATTGTCGTTAAGACCGGCATTTATGTAAACATCATTGTTTCCAAGACTGTTTGCTTTTTGTTGAAGATGATATGAACCACTTACATTGATTAGAAAATCTCCAGTGGTTTGAACAATAACGGCTCCAAAACTATATGGTATAAAAGGATTTGACGGTGTGTGCAATGATACTACAGGAGGTTCTCCGGCTTCAATCCAGGTGCTATCACCGACTGCACCGCCAAGGTTGCCAATGAAATTCACATCGGAAGAATATGTTGGATAATTGGCCATATTCAAAGGTCGTACTTCAGTACCATAACTGTTCCCTGACAGTGAAGTATCGATATACGATTGCATGGTTGAAGGATTAATAAACTTCGGCAATGAAATCTCATTATAACTATCTAAACTACCGGCACCAACGGCACTAAATCCTCCGGTTTCTTCACCGATAATGGAAAACTTGTCGTTTGTAATGTTATATGGATTTCCATTGTCAACACTCCATCTGAAGAATCGCACAGCATTTCTGATGTCCTGCACTGAACGATAATATGCATTGAGATAGGTTCCGGTTCTGATATCCTGATCTCCTGATACCGGATTCCAGCCCATTCTGTAATCTATTGAGGCCACCACATAGCCATATTTTGCTAACTCTGTGCACATCACCACAATTTGTGAATCGGTTTTGGTTCCTGTGCAATAATTGTTTATTGGAACAGGCAAAAATGATCCGCCATGAACGACAATAACTACAGGTCTGTTGGTGGCAGTGTCTCCTGCAGGCTCGTACAAATCCAGTTTAAGATCAAGACTGGCGGGCATCCCTGTAATAACATCTATGTTTGTTCCGTATGTGATATTCATTGTAGTATCAACCGATGAGAAAATCTGGTCTAGATATCTTGTTTGTGCGTTTGATGTAACGACGCAAATTAATGCAAATGCAAAAAGAAATATTTGTTTTTTCATTATGATTGTTTTTTTACAAAAATATGAATAATCACCTTTCACAGTAAATAATATGTATCAATTATTTATATTTCATCAGGCATTAATTTCTTTTAAGACAAAATCTTCATCAATTTTCACTATTTTCGCATTACAAATAAAAACGCATGAAGGAGAACAAATTATTTCAGGGAAAAACACTGGCAATTCTTACCGGTGGCGGCGATACACCCGCATTGAACTCAAGTATTGAAAATATTCGCAACCGTGCACAATTGCTTGGATACAAAGTATATGGTATTCGCCACGGATGGCGTGGGCTGCTGGGTGATGGAGATGTGGTGGATTTAACCAATCAGGCTTATGATGGAATTTATGGCGGAACTGCATTGCGCTCAAGTCGTACCAATCCATTTCCTTCAAAGAAGAATCCTGAGAACCGCGTTCCACAGATTCTGAAAAATTTAAATAGATATGGAATTGATGTTCTGGTTAGTATTGGCGGAGACGACACTAACGGAGCTGCAAAGCGTTTATATGAAACTGAAGGTATTCCGGTAATCGGTTTTCCAAAAACAATAGATAATGACCTGCGAACCCGAACCATACATCATTATGGAAATATGGAAATAGAAGCTGTAATGTGCCCCGGATATCCGTCTGCTTTGAAAGGCGTTATGGAACTTACGCAACGCATAAAAACAACTGCTGAATCACATTCTCGAATCATTGTTTTAGAAGTAATGGGTCGCGATGCAGGCTGGCTTGTGGGTGGTTCCTCTTACGGACAGGCCGATATGATACTGGTGCCTGAATATGAAATGGATAAGAGCCGCAAATCTTTCTTTATGGAGCAGGTGAAAGAAAAATACATGCGCAGTAGAAACAAATCACTGGTTATTGCTGTTTCCGAAGGCGTGAAATGGTATATGGATGATACTGAGAAGACTGATGTGGTTTATGCTTCAACAGAAGTAGACGAATACGGACATCCGCGTCTTGGTGGTATCAGCGGTGTGATTGCTTCTGAAATTTCGAACAAGCTTGGAATTGAAGCACGCGCGCAATCTATCGGATATTTTGCACGTTCCGGCGAATGCCGCTTATACGATCGCAAGCTTACGTCTACTTTAGCCGATAAAGTAGTGGATTTACTGCTTCGCGAAGATTATGGTAAAATGCCTGTATTAAGCAAGATGGTTCGTTATCCGGAGCTGGAGGAATTTAATACTGCAACTATCGATATGGGCAATATTGGCAACCAGCCTTTGCCTGATATCTATTATGATGTGGATGAATTTCGTTTTAATGATGCTTATTACGATTTTATGCATCATATTCTGGGCGACCGCAGTTTCAGAGACTTCAACGTGGAGTTTCCAACTGTTTTGCCTGATTAGTAGTTAGAAAATTATTGATTATGAGACTTTTACTATTTATTACTGCAGTTCTTGCAATTGCAGGTCTTAGTGCGCAATCGGTAGAGCCAGATTCGAGCATGCTAAAAAAACATGTTGAGTATTTTGCATCGCAGGAATTGAATGGCCGTTTGCCGGGAACAGTTGGTTATGAATTGGCAGTTCAGTACTCAATGGATTATCTTGAGAATCTGGGCGTGAAGCCATTTACACCCGACTACTGGCCTCAGCGTTTTCCCATCGATGTTAATATAATAAATGATGCCAATATGTACATTGGTGATCCGGGACATGAGGAAGAACTGAAACTTGGAACAGATTTCTCGGTGCGGGGTTATTCAGGATCAGGAACTGTGGTTTCTGAAGTGGTTTTTTGCGGATATGGGTTTGATAATGGTGTGTACAGCGATTATCAAGATGTGGATGTAGCCGGAAAAATTGTTATGGTATTTAAGGGCAGTCCTGCTTTTATTGAAGGAGGGCCGCGATTATCTATTCGTGAAAAGGCAGATATAGCTTACAATAAAGGTGCGAAGGCCATAATATTTGTTTCTGAACCTAATGGTGGCCGTCCACAATACCAGCCAATTGGCAGTGTTATGCACGGCGATGGTCCTATGCATCAGGATATGCCTCAGGTGCAGGTTAGTATAGATATTGCAAATACCTTAATAAAAATCAAAGAACTTACCCTTTCAGAAATTCAGACAAAAATAGATTCATCAAAAGCCCCACAGAGTTTCAATACCAAGAGTATTGCTACCATTAAAGTATTTGCCGATTATAAGGAAGACGGGCATTCTATGAATCTTGTGGGAGTGT
>PKSX01000162.1 GCA_002869435.1 Marinilabiliales bacterium
CGCCACATATAAAGGAATTGTAAGCATCATTAAAGAGTAAAGCCATGAAAAGAATCAGCATATTATTCGTTTTTATTCTTGCATTTAGCGGCGTTCGTGCCCAGCAAGACCCGATGTTCAGTCAGTATCAATTGAATCCATACCTGATTAATCCCGCATACGGGGGCACAGAAAAGTATATGCCTCTGCGCATTAATGCCCGCCAGCAATGGATTGGAATAGACGGTGCGCCATCTACACAATGCCTAAGCTTTAATACTCCAATTGGACGTGAAGGCAAAATTGGAACCGGTGCCATAATTTACAACGATAGCTATGGGCCAATGACAAAAACCGGAATTGAGGGAACGTTTTCCTATAAACTGAAAGTGAGCGATACGTACATGTTATCGCTGGGCTTATCCGTTTCTGCCAGTCAATTGGTTCTGGACGAAAGCGACCTGGTGATAATTGACCAAAACGATGCTGCCATTACCGGCGCCAGCGAGTCTTATTTAATTCCGGATGCCGGATTTGGAGCATGGTTCTACAGCAAGCAAAGTTATTTTGGCTTTTCAGCCATGCGTTTATTTCAGTTTCCTTTGTCCTTAGATATAGAGGCAGTGGATAAACAAATTCCGCATTTCTACATTTTGGCCGGACATACCTTTGAGCTAAATGAGAACCTGGATCTTGAGCCTTCGGTTTTGATCAAGAAAATGAATCCAACCCCGGTTCAGGCAGACATTAACCTTAGGCTGCACATCAATAAAATGTACTGGGCCGGTTTATCATTCCGAACCAATGATGCCGCAATGGTTATGGCCGGAATAAAATACCAGAACTTTTTGCTTGGCTATGCCTATGATTATACGGTGAGCTCATTGCAATCTCACAATAGTGGAACGCATGAACTGATGCTTGGGTATAATTTCAAAATCAATCCAAAAACATCGGTGCCTGTATTTTAGAGAATTGAACTCCGCCTATTCAAAGCGTAGTTATATTGTATGGGAGCTTTTTAAAAAAATAATCCTTACAACATCTGAGCGTTGCGCAAAACATGTTTAAAACAGAGCGCAACATCAGAGCGTTGTAAATGGCAGTTTGCCTGTACAAAGCTTCGATGTCGCAGATTTTCATATCTGAGGCCTTGTTGTTGCGACGCTCGAATGTTGCAGGATTTTGCTAATTTTAAGCAATAATTCTCCGATATGAGCGAAAATAAACCCACACTATTTCTACTCGATGCCATGGCCCTGGCCTACAGAGCATATTACGCCTTTATTAAAAATCCTATCACCAACTCAAAAGGCATGAATACCAGTGCTGTGATGGGTTTTGCCAATACCCTTATGGACATTCTACTCAACGAAAAGCCTTCACACATTGGAGTGGCTTTTGATACCAAGGCCCCCACCACCCGCCACGATGAATTTGCATTTTATAAAGCCAACCGCGAATCCATGCCTGATGATCTGAGCATTTCCATTCCTTATATCAAAAAGCTCATTGAAGTCATGGGTATTCCGGTAATAGAAATGCCGGGCTACGAAGCCGATGATATCATAGGAACGCTGGCCAAGGAAGCCGAAAAGAAAGATTTCACAGTATATATGATGACCCCTGATAAAGATTTCGGACAGCTGGTTTCGGAAAATATTTTCATGTATAAGCCGGCCAAAGGAGGAAATAAAGCCGAAGTTTGGGGTATTCCTGAGGTCTGTGAAAAGTTCGGGATTGAACGTCCCGATCAGGTTATAGATATTCTCGCCATCTGGGGTGATGCCAGCGATAATATTCCGGGTATTCCGGGCATCGGAGAAGTAGGAGCGAAAAAACTCATTGCTCAGTTTGGAAGTCTGGAAGAAGCCATTGAACGAGCCGAAGAAATTGACAAACCGGCCATGAAGAAAAAAGTGCAGGAAAACACAGAGTCTGCCCTGCTTTCAAAGCAACTGGCCACCATCATTACCGATGTTCCCATCACTTTTATGCCCTCCGAACTGGAATGGAAAGTGCCCTCATTTCCTCCTATAAAGGAGCTTTTTGATGAGATGGAATTCCGCACACTGACACGTCGTGTACAGGATGCATTCTATAAAAAGAAAGAGGAAAATCCAGGGGCGGTAAAAGGCCAAAACTCTTTGTTTGATCAGGATTTCATTGAAGGCGGCGATGAAGAGTCTTCTTCTTACATGAATTCAATTCAGAAAAGCACCCATAAATATAATCTGATTACCAAAGAAGATCAGCTAAATAGCCTTGTCGAAAAACTTGAAAAAGCAGAAATGTGTTGCTTCGATACAGAAAGCACTTCACTGGATACTCTTACCGCGGAACTAGTTGGCATAGCGTTTTCCACAAAGGTGGGGGCTGCCGATTTTGTCTACCTGAAAGATAAAGACTTTGCTGTATTAGCCAAAGAAAAGTTGACACCTGTTTTTGCTAATGATAAGATTAGTAAATGCGGTCATAATCTGAAATATGATATCGGTTTGCTGAGATCACACGAAATAGAAATAAAAGGTCAGCTTATTGATACCATGCTGGCGCATTACCTGTTGCATCCCGAAATGAAACACAGCCTTGATTATCTTAGTGAAACCTATCTCGATTATCAAACCATTCATTTTGATCAGCTGGTTGGAAAGAAAGATGCCTCCGCAATTTGGACTGTTGAGCCTTCGAAGCTTTGCGATTATGCCTGTGAGGATGTGGATATCACACTGCAGTTATGGGAAATGTTTGGCAAAGAATTGAAAGACCAGGACATGGAAGATCTGTTTTTCAATCTGGAAACACCCCTGATTCCCGTGCTGGAAGACATGGAAAGATCAGGAGTGAGTATTGACACTGAAACATTGGAAGAATTCAGCACACAGCTACAGGAGGAAATAAAAGAACTGGAGCGGGAAATTCATACCATGGCCGGTCATTCTTTTAATGTAGCCAGTCCGAAACAATTGGGTGTGGTGCTTTTTGAAGAATTGAATATTGCTGAAAAGCCCACTAAAACGAAGACCAAACAATACTCTACAAGTGAAGAAGTGCTGCAGAAATATCTGCATAAACATGAAATCGTTGGAAAAGTGCTCGATTTTCGCGAATTGAGCAAGCTGTTGAACACTTATGTAGCGGCATTTCCAAAGCTGATTCATCCTGAGACAGGAAGAGTACATACCAGTTATAACCAGGCCGTAACTGCTACAGGCAGGCTCAGTTCCAGCAACCCGAATTTGCAAAATATTCCGATACGTACCGAGCGAGGGCGTGAAATAAGAAAGACTTTTGTTCCAAAGGATGAGAACCATGTATTGCTTGCTGCAGATTACAGCCAGATTGAGCTTCGGATTATTGCTTCAATAAGTGAAGACCCCGGTATGATGCAGGCTTTCAACGACGGACTTGATATTCATACTGCAACAGCTTCAAGGGTTTATGGATCAGGCGTTGATGAAGTCAGTTCAGAACAAAGGCGTCATGCAAAAACGGTGAATTTCGGAATTATTTACGGCATTTCAGCATTTGGTTTATCGGAGCGGCTGGGCATAGCCCGCAAAGAAGCGGCTGATATCATTGAAGAATATTTCAAACAGTTTCCCGGTATTAAAAAATACATGGACGATACCATAGCGCAGGCGCGCGAAACAGGATATGTGGAAACCCTGATGAAGCGACGACGTTATTTGAAAGACATCCATTCTACGAATAGCTTTGTGCGCGGATTTGCCGAGCGAAACGCCATTAACGCTCCCATTCAGGGCTCATCAGCTGATATGATTAAAATTGCCATGATTAAAATTCATGAAGCAATAGAAAAAGAAGGTTTGAAATCAAAAATGGTTCTGCAAGTGCACGATGAATTGGTATTTGAAGTCCCAAAAGAAGAATTGGATCTTATTAAACCCATAATAGAACGTGAAATGAAGGCCGCAATGGAACTGAAGGTTCCGGTTGAGATTGACATGAAAGAAGGTGTAAACTGGCTTCAAGCTCACTAATCAGCGTAAAGTGCAAGGATAAAGTGGAAAGAAAAACGTAGAAGGGAGAACGTACTTTTAACTTATTACTTTTCTCCTTTTTCAATTTTACATAAAAAAAAGAGGAAGTTTCCCTCCTCTTTCCAATATTATAAGTACTAGTTACTCGCCTGCTTTAATATTAAGAAGTTCCACTTTAAAAATCAAAGTAGATCCGGCTGGTATTGCAGGAGTTGAGCGATCTCCATAACCCAGTTCTGACGGGATATAAAGTTCGTACATTGAGCCAACGCTCATTAATTGTAATCCTTCTGTCCATCCCTTAATCACTCCATTCAGAGGAAAAGAAATAGACTCACCACGATCGTAGCTGCTATCGAAAACAGTGCCGTCAATTAAACGACCCTCATAATTTACTTCAACAGTGCTCGTAGGACCTGGCTTTGGGCCTGTTCCTTCACGAATCACCTTATACTGAAGGCCACTGGCTGTAGTCATTACGCCTTCCTTTTTCCCATTTTCTGCAAGAAACTGCTCTCCCAGTTCTTTATTTTTCGCAGCTTCTTCAGTTGCTTTTTTAGTTTGTGCCTCCTGCATTTCTTTCTGAAATCTCTGAATAATAGCCTGAGTCTCTTCAGGAGTAAACATACTATCGCTACCTGAAAGTCCGGCCTCTAGGCCCATCATCAAAATATCCAGGTTCACATCTACGCCACCATTCAAAAAGTTATTGCCAATATCGGCTCCAATAACATAACTAATGCTATCGCGAAAAGTACTGAATTCGGGTTGTTCTTTTGTGCAGCATGATTCCTGTTTTGATTTACAAGACATTACAATCAATGCTGGTACAATAAGTAAAAAGAGTTTTTTCATTCGTATTTGGTTTTTTGTTGTTTTCTGTTATTCCTGAGGGCCATTATCGTGAACAGGAGAAAAATACCCGTTTCTTTCAAGATAAGCCGATGAGTTTTCACGAACCCAATTCATAAAATCATTAACTATTTCTTTTTGCTGAACATCATTGTTCCACACGAAATAATGACTTCTGATCAGACCTTTAGGGTATCCACCATTATAAACTGCTTTCTTTAGGATATTCAAATCATCGTAAATCAATTCCTTATCGTCTGCAATTTTGTTCTCATCAAAATCAACCGGCAAAATATAAAGCCCTTTTGCACGAAATAGCGTACTTCTGTCAAATGCCAACACTGAGCTTAAAAATCCTATTGCTCCGGTATTATTAACAATACTGCTATATAGATCCTGCTCGTTTAGTGCAGTAGAGGCTGTTGGAGATTGATTTATTCCAATAAAAGACCTTATGATTGAATACGCAGTTCCGCTTTCCGGACCAAAATATGGCTTCACAGGAGTCATATCATCAGTCTTTACTACATCTGACCATTTTATAAGTGAGGCAGAGGAATATATTTCCCGGATTTTTGAAGGCATTAATCCTCGTATTACAAGTTTCTGTAATACCGGATTATTAAAGTTTACGCAGAGAACAAAAACATCAGAAGCCACTACTTGACTTTCAAGATTCGGATACGGATTCTCCAAGCCATTCAGAAAATATATATTGTACAGTCCTTCTTGCATTGATTCTTCCACGCTATTCATATCAATGGCTTCCACATCAATAATAACATTATTGTTTTGAGAAACATATGCTGAGGCCAGTTGATTTGCCAATCCAAAATTCTCTTGCAATGCTGCAATGGTTATTTTCCCACGTATTGTGTTGTTTTCACCGTCTGCATCATTGTTCTGGTCAGGCCCGCCATTACCTTTATCTGATCCGCAACTACTAAACATAATTACAGAAAAAGACATAAGCATAATTACTGAGACAAAGAGTCCTTTCATATCAGAGAATTTTTCAGTTAAACATTTGATTTGGACAATTATTATTAAATCCTATACAAAGGTCATAAAAAAAACCGAGACCAAGAAGTTTTTTGGAATCTGTAAACAGATTGATTATATGGGCAAGATTCATATTCAGGCTCTCATCAATTTTTACAAGATCCAAATAGTACAGAACACAAAAGAAAAACTTACAAAGAAAGATAATATTTCAAATTAACTTCTAATTTTGTGTCCGATAAATGAGAGAGACATGTCGAAAATAGAGAAACACCCGATTCTGGAAGTACCCGTTGGTGAAAAACACAGTTTCACTTATAAAGGACAGAAAATTGAAGGAGATAAAGGCTTTACTATTGCTGCCGCACTGCATAATGCAGGTTTTCCGGTACACAGTCACAGCCTGAGAGACAGAAACAGGTCGCTGGAATGTGGAATTGGAAAATGTGGTGCGTGTGAAATGCTGGTTGATGGAGTGATCAAAAGAATTTGTATCACGAAAATTGACGGTGTAGAAGAAGTTCAGGAGATTCCCAAAGACTATCGACCCACAGAAAGAAATTTCGACAATGAAACAGAAACAAAAGTTTATTATACAGATGTAGCTATAATTGGAGCAGGCCCGGCTGGACTTGCCGCCCGGGAGATTCTGAACGACCATGGTGTTTCCAATCTTGTAATAGACAATAATGAAATGATTGGCGGTCAGTTCAATATGCAAACCCACCAATTTTTCTTTTTTGAAAAGGAGAAGAAATATGGTGGTATGCGCGGTTTTGAAATAGCAGAAACACTCGCTGGTGAAGATCACAAAGGAATTATGCTCGATTCAACGGTTTGGGATATTCTGGAAGGGAAAAAACTTGCCGTAAAAAACATAAAAACAGAAGAAATCTATTATGTTGTAACCAATCATCTTGTTGTAGCAACAGGTGCCGTTCCTTTTATGCCAACTTTTGAAAATGATGATGTACCGGGTGTATACACAGCTGCTGTTATTCAGAAAATGATGAATACCGAGCTAACCTTGCTTGGAAAGAAGATACTGACTGTGGGTGCCGGAAATATCGGCTACCTTACTTCCTATCAGCTTATGCAGGCCGGAGCACAAGTAGTTGGCATTCTTGAAGCTCAGGGTCATGAAGGTGGATTCCCTGTTCAGGCCAATCGAGTGCGCCGACTAGGAATTCCAATTATGCTTAACCACATTCTTGTTAAAGCTATTCCCAACAAAGACTATACAGGTATAACAGGTGCCATCGTTGCCGAGTGCCAAAACTTTAAAGCTGTTCCGGGAACAGAAAGACTTATTGAAGGCATCGACGCCATAAATATTTGTACCGGCCTTGTTCCAGATGATCAGCTGCTTATAAAAGGAAATGAGATTTTCGGTCGCAATTGCCATGGTGTTGGTGATGCCATTCGTATTGGAGAAGGGACATCTGCTGTGCTTCGTGGAAAACAGGCAGCATTTGAAGTTCTCGACATTCTGGGAATTCGATATAATTATGACACCTACCTGTCTGTCTCAAAAGAGTATTTTGATTCACAGCAGCATCCACTTAAAGTACAGGAAGATCCCTTTTACCCTGTTCCCGAAAGAAGAGAAAAACCTTTTGTGTTGATTGATTGCCTGTACGGTTTTGCATGCAATCCATGTGCTTTTGCCTGTCCACACGACGCAATTACCAAATCTTCTACCAGTACTGTTCCACAAATCGATTTCAATAAATGCATCGGATGTATGCAATGTGTCTATCAGTGTCCTGGTTTGGCCATTTTTGGATATAATATTCCAAAAGACAAGCTGTTTCTACCAATTGAGTATGAGGCAGAAGAAGAGCAGGAAGTTTTTCTGGTAGATAATAATGGTAAAAAACTTGGAGAAGGCATTATTGAAAAAATTCTGCAAAAACCAAACAAGACAAATGTCGCCCGTGTAAAATCACTCACAGTGCATGGTGACAAGCTTATGGAGGTCAGGGGATTCATTATTAAAAGTAACTATCCTGAAAAACCTGAGCTCAAAGAAACCGACTATAGTGTTGAAAGTCCGACATATGTTTGCCATTGCGATGATGTTACGTATTCTGAAATTCTGGACCGCATCGGTGACAGAAAATTCATTTCCGTAGATGAAATCAAACATACTACACGCCTGGGAATGGGTGCCTGTAGGGGAAAACGCTGTATCAAAAGATTAAAAACAACGATCTCTACAACCGGTATTTCCATCGTAGGTGAAGCAACGCCTCGTGGCCCCTTGTCTAACCAGCTTGCAATGGGCGAGCTGTATCCCAAAACAAAAAAAGAAAAGATTGTTCCGGTATTAGCCAAAGGTAAAGTTGAAAAAATCAAGGTTAAATCTTTGGTTGCCGGTGGCGGTATAGGAGGGTCTGCATTATTCAGATATCTTGCTGAAAATGATTTTGAGCCATACATGATCAATTTCGATCGTGGAGCTTCTTGGCGCAACATTGCCGGTGGCCGTCCTGCTTTCAGTGTCCCGGAACTTTCTGACATTGCTATTCGTAACAAGGAGCTCTTTATTGAGCTTCAGAACCTTAAAAACATTGATTATAAAGATATTCGGTATATAAGTTTTGCTCATGATGATGCAACTTATGAAGCTCTTGATGCAAGTCGCGCCTGGTCGAATGCCGAAATGATAAATCCTAAAGATTTTCAAAAAGAAATCAGTCCGTATTTCAATCCTAATTTAAGCACTTATCAGGCAGCACTTATTACCCAAGATTGCTGGCAGGCTACTCCCGGCCGGGTAATAGACCTTATTCGCTCTATAGGGGAAGAAAACGGCGGAACTATACTGGAAGACTGTAAATTAATAGATCTTCATAAAAGCGGCACGGCATACACTGCCCTGGTTCAAACTCATGATCAGCGCTACCTTGAAATTGAAACTGAGATATTTATTAATGCACTTGGCCCAACAGCAGATAAATTTGCCAAAAAACTAAACATTGAAAGTGGGATATATCCGGTACGCCATCAGGCATTTATCACTCGTCGTCTTCCATTACTTGGTAAAAACGGTGATGCTCTTGACATGATGATTGACCGTAGAAAATATAAAGGATTCAGTGCCGTTTACGGACAACAGCTCAAAGAAACCGGTCAAATCATCGGCTGTGCATCTCCTGCTTTTGACCCTCAGGAGAGCGACAAAAACCTTAAGATTAACAGCAAAGAATTCATGGAAATTGTAAGTGAAATCTTCTGTGACTGGATTCCTGACTTGAATTCTGTAGGTTTTCAGGCTGTATGGGGTGGATATTATGTTGAACCCCGTTATATTATTGATCCTGAACTAGGATTATTTATTGGGTTGCGTGGCCACGGCTTCATGCTTAGTCAATATCTTGCAAAACTATATGTTGACAAGCTTGCCGGAAAAGAAGTACCTGAATACTTTGCAAAACTAGCCCTTAGCGGACCGGGATTAAGTGAAACATCGTTTAAATAGAACTATTCGATTAGCTTATCGGACCGGCAAATAATTACAATCCGCCTTATCCGAAGAATAAGTGGTAATACTATTATGAAAATGAACACGCCTGAAAGAAGCATTTCAAGAAGGTATCGCCATTGCTGTCTTACAATTTCACTGCTTCTGATATCAGCACCTATAAGATATTCTGTTCCTTTTTGTGTTTTTCTTGGTAAATAAATACTTCTGAAATGACCCCATACATCTATGGTCACATCAAAGATTTCTTCCTCGGGAGACCCGAACGATTCTTTCATTTTTTCAGTGGCTTCATCATACACATCCATGTATCTCGTTACAATATCGTTACTAATGTCCTCTTCAATGAAGCTTGATATTACAAAATAGCAGCTGTCACCACGCATTACAAGTACATAAACATAGATGACTCTATTATCTTCAGCAATTTTATTGGTAAGTCTTTGAATGCTGTCATACATAAGAATATCAACATCATCCTTAATAAACGCAGAATCAATCAAAAAATCAGGAACAACCATATCTGTGGCATTAGCAGCAGAGCGTAATCGCTGATCGATATACTCATCGAAACTATATCGGTGCACAGAGAGTTTTATGTATGTAAAAATGCCTAAACCCACCAAAAAGATAATTAGTGGTAGACCTAAACGAAGATTTTTTAATCCCTTTTGTTCCATTAGCAGAATACAAATATATGCAATTCAGCTAACAAAAAGCAAGTTTTACATAAGAAATATTCAGTTTTAAGATTATCTGCGATTGAATTTATGATAATCCCATGCGTCATTTTGCTGATTAATAAGAACATCGTGTATTGTAAGCGAAAGTCGTAAAAACATATCCTGTTTATTATCACGCAGCCATTCGCGTGCAGGTGTAACTCCCCGACATGCATCAGTAAATATTACATAAAATGTCAAATTATTTTTCTTAAGCCAATTAATGGCTTCTTCTTCTGAATCTATTGCATCGCTTAAAACGCCCAATTCGGGCGAGCCATTATCGAAAAGCCATTTCAATGCTTTTTTATCAGCTCGTATTGCATTGGCAAAAGCAGCAAGTTCCGGATATCCATGTTCAAGCAAGAATTTGAAAAACTTCGACTGTCCTTCAACTGCTTTTTCCAAAGCCAAAAGTATTTTCACATCATATTCATAAAGTAATTTTGCCATATTACGACCACTTAATTTGAGGATCTCCTAAGTCTAAAAGACTAAGTATTCTTGTATTCAACGATTCAACGAGGTCCTTTATTTCTTTCGGATGGTGATAGAAAAACGGGGAAAGCGGAAAAACAATAGCTCCGGCAGAAGTGCACTTCGTCATATTTTTAAGGTGAATAAGGCTATACGGCGCTTCACGAACTGCCAGAATCAGGTTTCTTCGTTCTTTAAGCATAACATCTGCAGCTCTCGCAATCAGGTTGTCTGCAATACCGGATGCGATTCGGGCCATTGATCCAGCAGAACATGGCAAAACCAACATGTCCGTGTACATTGCAGAGCCCGAACTTGGTGGTGCAAACAAATCATCATGCTTGAAAAGCTTTATTTTCTTGTTTTCAGGCAACTTGTCAGTTTTTTCATAGTCCCATACTCTTTTACCGTTTTCAGAAAAAATGATTGCCAGCTCTTCGACCTGTTCTGTTTTTAGTAACAAATCAACCATATTTCGGGCATAAACATGTCCGCTGGCACCGGTAATTCCCAGTATTACTTTTCTTTTCATCAGAATCTATACTCCAAAGTTAGTCCAAGAACCAAATTATACTGGCCTTTATTAAAATAATATGTTGCCCCTCCCTGATGCGGTCGAATCGGAAGTACAGAATGAGAATATCTGAGATTCACCCTTACATTATCATTTATATTATACCAAATACCCACATGTGCAGCCACTTCAAATTTCTCAAAGGACTCTCTTGAATTCAGTGTGCCGTTTTCATCAAATTCAACATCTTCTGTCTGAAGCAAAACACCAAAAGACAAGCCGGATTCAAAACCATAACTCTCTTTCAATTGACGTCTGTATAAAAAAGGCATTTCTACATAATTAAGGCGCATAATATATTTTGAGGGATCATTTTTCGTTGGGTTCTTTCTGCTTCCTTTTTGAACAAATAATAATTCAGTTTGAATCACTGAATAATTACCTACCGGGATTCCAACCAAGAATCCACCTGTTAACCCGGCCTTATCGAAGCCTGATAAATTATCACCCTGAACCTGAGATCCTGTTACCCCCAGCCTGAATCCGCCATAGAAGCCCTGTGCGCCTGCAAGCAAAGGCATCATTATAATAATTAAAATGAGAAGTTTTTTCATTGTCCATATTTATTGGATAAAAATACAAAAATCAGCGCAATAGGTTTTGATCACAGACTGATTGCAAACTCAATGTGTTCAATCAACACATCATCTTCACCGGAAACCAAAACAGAGATAATATCAAACCGTATGTTTTCATCGAGTTCTTTTTCTTCAATATATGCTTCAGCCGCCCTTATCATTGCCTTCTCTTTTCTATTATCAACCGACTCGTATGGTTTACCATACGCGTTCCCAGATCTGGTTTTCACTTCAACAAATACCAGCCACATTCCGATTCTGGTCACAATGTCTATTTCATCTTGCTTATGTCTCCAGTTGCGATCAAGAATCTCATAGCCTTTTCTACTCAAATAATTAACAGCAAGTTCTTCCCCATATTTCCCCAATTCTCCCGCATTCATATTGATTTTTTGGTGCTAAAATAGTCATAATATGATTTATATTGACATGTTAATTACCTGATATACATCTTGTTTTTATTATTTTTACAGTTCAAAAACCATAACTATGAAAAAAGTAATTATCACCATTCTAACCATGAGCATTGCGATTTTGGTAAATGCTCAGTGTTCAGACCTGTTTTTCTCTGAATATATTGAAGGTTCTTCAAGCAATAAGGCTATTGAGGTTTATAATCCAACAAGCACTTCTGTAGATTTAGCAGATTATGTAATTTATCGTGCGAATAATGGGTCTACAACACCTACTGACAGTCTGTTTCCTCAGGGCACTCTTGCTCCCCAGGAGGTTTTTGTAATAGCAAATCCTTCCGCCATTGCTTCTATTCTTGCCGAAGCTGATACAACACACACATTGACTTTCTATAATGGTGATGATGCACTATGGATTCAAAACAGAGTGTCTGGTGACACACTTGATATTATTGGTGAAATAGGGGTTGACCCCGGTTCCGGCTGGGTTGTTGGAACAGGTGCTACAAGCAATTTTACACTTATCAGAGACGCTGCTATACAGGATGGCAATACTGTGTGGTCAAGTGCTGTGTTGGAATGGGTTGTATACCCAATTGACATGGTAGATTCTTTGGGAATGCATACAGGTACATTATGTGGAACCACAAGCGGACCATGTTATACCGATATGTTTTTTTCTGAATACATTGAAGGGTCTTCAAGCAATAAGGCGCTGGAACTCTACAATCCCACACCAAACACCATTGATTTAACCGATTATGTAGTTTACAGAAACAATAACGGATCCATGGTTCCCACCGACAGCCTTTTTCCCCAGGGAACACTAGGTGCAAACACGGTGTTTGTAATTGCAAACCCCAGTGCCAATGCCGGCATTCTTGCACAGGGTGATACTACTCATACCATTACTTTTTACAATGGTGATGATGCCCTGTGGATAAAAAAAATAAGTACCGGTGACACGCTTGATATTATTGGTGAAATAGGTGTTGACCCCGGTGCAAGCTGGGTTGTTGGAACAGGAGCAACAGGCAACTTCACATTAATCAGAAATATTGATGTTCACGAAGGCAACACCATCTGGACTATTGCTGCTACAGAATGGGATGTCTATACCATTGATATGATTGATTCGCTTGGCTTTCACTCCATGAGCCCCTGTCCTTCCTGCAACACAACATACGCAACAATTGCCGATACTGCTTGCGATATTTACAACTCGCCAAGTGGATTCTATAACTGGACAAGCTCGGGCACGTATAACGACACTATTCTCAATTCAGCCTTGTGCGACAGTATCATTCAAATCGACCTTGTAATCTATAATAGCAGTACAGACACCATATATACAACAGCTTGTGACTTTTATGTTTCTCCAAGCGGTAACTATACATGGTATTCAGACGGTGTTTATTCCGATACAATACCAACCATTCATGGTTGCGACAGTGTTTTTCTGATCGTATTGGACGTAATATCAATTGACACCACGGTTATTAGTATGCCGCCTACTCTTTATGCTGCTGATACTTCTGCTGGAAACACCTACCAGTGGCTTGACTGCAATATGGCATATGCTGAAGTTTCAGGAGCAACATCATACGATTTCACTCCATTTGTCAGTGGATCATTTGCCGTAGAAATCACAAACGGATCATGTGTTGACACTTCTTCTTGTTACCAGATAATTGTTGGACAAATAGATTCAGGTCTTTTAAATGAAATTGAAGTCTATCCAAACCCTTCGAAAGGAGATTTCAATATTAATTTTGGTGAAATCAGTAATCCGGCTGTTCGAATTATTGGAACAGATGGAAAGGTCTTGTTTGAGCAAAAAAGCATTACTAAACAAGTTTTAAATATTCATACTGAGCTTGAACCCGGCATCTATTTTCTCGAAATCAAAGACCAAAATCGTTTTGCTGTAATCAAACTCTTGTTTGAATAAAATTGAATCCTCTGGCTGGCAGACCTTTACAACCAGACTTAATTATTGATTCCGGAATTTGATATTTTAAATTTCATACTTTTGTACCATGAAATTGAACATCTCTGGAATACCACTACTTAAGATCTTTTTCTTTTTAAATGCTTTAGTTATTTCAACACAATCCCATAGTCAATCGGACTATATAGAAAAACTGAACGAAGACCTGAATAAAAGCAAAGAAAGAAACAAGAGTCAGGTATTAAACCAACTGGCATATGAATGGCTGACTTATGATCTGGATTCAGCTTATAATTATGCCAATGAGGCCCTGAGGCTTGCACAAAAATACAGTCAAAGTAAGGAAGAGGCTATGGCCTGGTTCAACCTTGGATTTTATTATGAGCTTTCTGAAGATTTGCTTCATGCTCTTGAATCCTATAATAAATCATTCAACATATATCAATTCCTGGATGATAAAAGCGGCATGGCTTCTCTTGCTTCTTATATCGGCACCATATACAAATTTACCGGCGATTACGATCTGGCTTCAAAGTACTTTCATTTGTCGCTGGATTTATATATGGAAATTAAGGATCTGGAAGGTGTAACCTACTCATATAATAATCTGGGCATTTTATATTTTAAAACCGGAGCAAACGAGAAAGCAACGGACGCATTTGCCAAAAGTCTTAAATATGCCAAAATTCTTCAGGACACACTTTCATTGTCCAGCACATATAATAACCTTGGTTTGCTTTCAATGAGATCAGAGGAACATGATCATGCACTGGAGCTTTTTACAATAGCCCTTGAATTAAGTAAAGCTATACAAGACGCTGCCGGCATTGCTACTGCATATTCTAATATTGCTGATGTATATATGGAAAAAGGTGATTATGATGCGGCACTCAATTACCTGAATCTCGTAGAATTAAACAATTCAGCTGAATTCAATTCTCCCAGAACAGCAAACAATTATCTGAACCTGGCACAGATATATGACAAGACCAATAAGCCAGTTCTCGCTGAAGAATATTTCAGAAAAGCCCTTGATTATGCCCTGGAGAAAAACCTAAAACCTCAGCTCGAAGATATTTATTCTGATTATGCCGGATTTCTTTCCAGAAATAACCGTCATTCAGAAGCCAATGAATATCTTTTTAAACTTACAGAACTTAAGGACAGTCTGTATCAGGAAGAAATGAGCACCCATATCGCCAATGCGAATATCAGAATATTATTGGCAGAAAACAATCTGGAGAATGCAAAACTTGAAAAAGAAAATGAACTAAACGAATTAAAGCTGCGAACATGGAAAACCAGTGGAATTATTTCCGTCATAGCACTAATCATAATTCTTTCCCTGCTTATCCTGATTAATACAAGAGTTGTTAATTTGAAGCGACAGAAAAAAGCACTTGAAGAAAAAAATGCAGAAATAGAAGGGCTTAATATCAAACTCAATGAGCTGCATGAGCAATTGTCTCAGAATATGACCCACAGAACAATTCAGCTTGACGCGGAAAGAGAAAAACGATATATTGCAGAAAAGAACTTACAAAAAATCCATACAGAACTTAAGTACCTTCAGGAACTAAAAGAGCAATATATAGTTAACCTGAATGGGGAAATCCGCTCGTCGCTTGATATCATAATTGGCTTTAGCAAACTTCTAATGGAAGCACCGGACCCGGAAACTAAAAAGTTTGCCACATATGTAAACACTAATGCCGAGCACCTATACATGGCTTTACAAAGTATGAAGGCCTTTGAAATGATAGAAAAAAACAGTGTCAGGCTTAACAAAACAGAGTTTAATCTTGCCGAATTCAGGGAGCAAAGCATACACTATCTAAAAAAACTCATTCCAAATCTAAAGCTTAACGAAAACATTGAATCAGATTTAAACACACTGGTTGTTACAGATCGTGAACTACTGCTAAGACTTGTAAACGACGGAATTAAATTTCTGCATAATATATCTGAAAAACACTGTGTTGATATAGATGTAAGGATTCAGAATAATGTTATGCTACTCCAGTTCTACTGCAATGCAGCTCCTTCTCACCTCAATACCATAAACAAAATGCTCAGCATTGAAGGCGGAATTGAACTCAAGAACCTGTCAAAAGAAGACGCATATTTATATTCATCTCTGTTTTACATTCAATCTCTAATAAAGGCATTTGATTTTGAAATAAATTTCAGTATTGAAAATGGCACTATTAACATTTCATATTACATCCCTCTTAAGCCAATTGACAAAGAACAGGAGGAAATAAAACCTGAGAAAGACCTTAACTTTGCCATTATTGAAAGCAGCGACAAAATATCTACTCTGCTTCTACAAAAAAAACTGGAGAAAAAAGGAACTTGTGAAATATTATCCGGTATAGATTATTCTCAAACAGATAATCTGAGTAAGGCAAAAGTTTATGACATGATATTTTTGGATATTCCTTCAGAAAATATACAAGACTGGGTAAATACTGCTAAACAGTTGAAAATTAAAGAGAGTTTGCCACCAATGGTCGCATTATCTGCTTATCTAACCCATGAAGATATTGAAATCATCCTGAATTCAGGTTTTTCTTTCTATCTAAATAAACCGCTTAAAACGACTCACCTCTATAAAATCATTGATCAACTGAATGATTAATTCTGTTTCAACAGTAATTTCTCACTCGATTTTTCGATTGAAATCTTCGAACCAATAATGAGGGGTTTATTTGTTTTTGTGTGCCCAACCGGAATATTAAAAAACAACGGGTAATCATATTTCGACACCCTATCGGCAATAATTTCTTCTGCTGTCTTTCCAAAGGGAACTTCATTGTCGTTCATGTCTGTAAAACCACCCACAATAAGTCCTTTCAGATTTTTCAACTTTCCGGCGCGATCCAATGCCAGCATCATTCGGTCTATATGATACAGATACTCATCAATGTCTTCAAGCAGAAGTATTTTCCCGTCCATATCAGGAAATGAAGCTGAGCCCATTAATGAGTATAAAACACTGAGATTTCCTCCAACCAGAACTCCTTCTGCTTTCTCTCCACGGTTCAATGGGTGAATATCAAATGAATACTCAATGCTTTCACCCTGAATCACCCTAATCATTGCTTCAAAGTTTTCGCGATCATAATTCGGGTTTTCAAAATGCATAGGCATATCACAATGTAAAGAAGCAACATCGCTCGACTCAAAAGCATGATTCAAAAACACAGTTGCATCGCTGAAACCGCAAAGCCATTTAGGCTTTCTGGTAAAAGCATCCCAATCCAGCATGTCTACAATTCTTGCTGCACCATATCCGCCACGAATCATAATTACCGCTTTAATCAGCGGATTATTAAACATATTGTTCAATTTAGATGATCTGTGTTCATCACTTCCTGCAAATTGATGATCTGCTGTCTCAATATCATCAGGGAAACACAACCTGAAGCCCTGCTTTTTTAGATACGTTGCAAACAGTTTATAGTCTTCTCCTTTAACTTTTCTTGAAGGAGCCATAAGTGCAATTAAGTCTCCCCTTTTAAGATAATAAGGTTTCATAATCAGGTGTTTTGTGGATCGAGTCCGCATTTTATCAGCAGACGATTATAGAAACTTAAACCGTATCGGCGAACAATGCCGGCTTTTAAAGCCACAAACAAATGTACACCCATTTGCTCACCATGTAAATATGCCGGGTGACAAATATTCCAATAATGTAAAAACCATTTCTCGAACGTGCCTTCTTCTATGATACGAATTGGATACAACTGACATGAAACAGGTTTTACAAACTTGATTTTACCTTCATTATGCAGCTTTTCGAACAGGCAAATGGTATGACCGTTTTCCCAAACCATGTACACACATTCATCATTAGATTTTAATGGTGTCACCAGATTTGCTGAAGCATCGTAGTCATAAACCCCGAATGTCCTCACCACTTCTTGTCCGGCATCATCCATCAAAGGAAGTACCTCATCAATCACGTCTTCCATCTGCCCTATTTCTTCTTCTTCGAGTGGTGCTCCGGCATCACCATCCACACAACATGCACCTTTGCATTGCTGTAAATTGCAAAGAAACTTTACGTCCCTGAGATTATCAGGAATTAAAACTTCGTCGAGAATCATTCAGCTACATTTTTCCACCTAAAACGGTAACGCTTTTTATTTTGTTCGAGTATCCGTCGGCACTATAAACTTCTGTGAAAATGATGTACATACCAATGGCCGCTTTTGCTCCATCTTCAGTAGTACCATCCCAGGTTACAACCCCCTCGGTGCCTACTGACTCAGAATCGAGAAGTTTGGTTACGAAACGACCACGCTCATCAAATATTTGCATGGTGCAGATAAGTCCGGTATGGCTAAATGAATATGCAATATTCAGCACATCGTTATACCCGTCATTATCGGGAGAGAATATCTCTGGGCTTAGTGTTATTTCATCTCCACTTTCTGCTTCCGAATACTGGCTGTTTAGGTATGCCGGTGTTGCATATCCAACAGTTGAGGCTGCACTGTGCCAGTTGGTTTCATCATTGGAAGGACGGTTATAATTTATCCTTTCAAGCGATACCCCATCCGTTGTATTCAGCAATGGATCATGCATGTCCACATTATACTCTACCTGATCAATAATGTTCCCAGCTGCCATGGCAAGCACAACAATTCCATCGTCATTATTATAAGCAGGAATATCTTCCACTTCATATACATTGTTAGGTGCTTCAGAATAATAGTAATTGAGTAAAGCCGCGCGATCCTCAGTTATGGCCAGATACTCGCCCGGAAACATAAGGTAGCCATATGGTGCAATATAATTTTGTCCATCAAGTTGCAATGAATCATCAAGCGTGGCAATTGTTAAGAAGCGAAGGTCAAGTATTTTAGAGCTTGTGTTTACAATTTCAACAAAATCGCTAACACCTGTAGTGGGGTTGGATAAGATTTCATTGATCACCAGATCTCCTTCCTCTATACTGTCTGAAATTGCAAACCGGGCAGAACTATTTAACTCCAGAATATTGCCAACACAATCCGTCATTGTATCAATAACAGTAATCGTATAAATGGTTCCGGCTGTGATGGGCTGATCAAGACTTATTTGAACGGAAGTATATTCCGGGGCATATCCATAAGGAAGACCAAAAATACTGATTCCATTATCAATTGAATAATAAAATGGGTTAAGCACTTTTGCTGAATCCATAGGCTCGGAAAACCACAGTCTGATTGTGCTATCATTTACCAGATTAGCCCTAAGAAGTTGAGGAGGTGTATTATCTCCATTGGCAGATAGTACAGAGTTTTGCTGTCCCGGCGTTCCTCCTTTTGCGTCTACCGATGCCCGCCAGTTTTCTTTTCCTGCACATGGATTATAGGGATCTATCTGTTCAACAGACCAACCACCTTCATCCTTAAAATTATCCTGATACCAGTCATCCTGAAATTTAGCAAAGCTCAAAACTGCACCAGCCGGGCTCAACAATGAAATATCAACACCGCCATTGGTTATTGAAAAAGAAGAAAAGGCATATACATCACCATATGGTGTCAGTTCCGCTTCAGAACCATCATCGCAGAAAATAAGATATTCCCCCGCTCCAATAACAATATTTCCAATGGTTTTGTCTGATGAACCAATACGCAAGGTATAATTTTCCAGATTAATCGGAAGGCTGGTGGTATTATAAATTTCAACATATTCTCTTTCAGGTAGCAATACCGCAGGTGATGGATCGGCCATAATTTCATTGATCACTATATCGAATGCCGTTGGAACATAATAAGCAAATGGTATTGTATCTAAAACAGATGCATTTCCAGCCAGATCTTCTACTCCCGAAACCATTAAATTATATAAAGTAGCATCTGTAACCGGTGTTGATAAAGTAAGATGTACCAGGGTAAAATCAACCGGATCAAGCTCCGCCATCGACGGTGAGCCAATTCCACCATCAATGCTATAATTGGTGACTGTTTCAGCTGTGGTTTCATCTACAAACTCATCAAAATATATATCTACCAAAAAAACGCTGCTGGCTTCAACAGAATTTACGACCGGAGGGACTGTATCCACCTGAATGGGTCCGGCATAAAACGCATCGAAATACATTTTGGTTGCATTGGAAACGGTATACTGACAATATACACCTAAATACGAAGTACTGGTATATGTTACATCATTTGCTGTTCCTTCCAGCGTAAAGTTTTCGGTGCCAAGTGTATCGGAGTATAAACTCCAGTTTCCGGCATTATCTCGCTTTACACGGACTCGAACCTCATTGGTAGTATTACTAATATCTGCAACAGTTCCGGTAATAATGGGTGTATGCGTAGTTCCATCCTGACGGACCAGATGAATAAGGTCTGCTCCTTCATAACACAAGGCAACATAGTAACCATTTAAAGGACCTGTAAGATCAGCCTGATCAGAAACCAGGTATACTCTGCTAAAGTTAGATCCTGAAGGATTAAAACTCATTTTTGCCCAAAAGATCCACTCCATAGAATCAGTGAGAGTTGCCACATAATCGGCCACCATGTATGAAGTATCGGCCAAGGTATTATCGAGTTGCAGCCCGGGTCGCAAATTAGATGGAATTGCAGTAGATGTGGATATTTTAAACTCACTCAAATCACCAGACCAGGTAGGGTTATTGGTATAATCGCCGTCGGTAAAATCCTCAACAAACTGCGCATGTGCAGTACCGGCCATCAGCATCAGAAGGATGAACAGATATCTCATAATTATGATTTTCAGCGTAAATATAAAAAGAATCGGAGAAGTAGGTACATTATTTTAAAGTCTTCTCACCACCGCATCCCCACGAAAAGTAAATTGTCGCTGATCATTTTGCCTTATGCACAGGTATCGCGTACGGCGAAGTTCTTTTTTCTGATAAACGGTTCTGCCAAATTGAAAACACGCTCCCATGGGAAGTTCCGATAGTATTACTTCATTTTCTTTCAGCTCTTGTGCAGGTGACTCTATGCTTGCTCTCGGGTTTGCAATAAGTTCTACCACCATTTTCAAAGACTCCTCTGAAAACTCATGTAGATTCATTATCTCCTGAAGATTTTGAACATAAAGTTTCTTCCAACCCGGGCCATGAGGTTTTGCTCTGCGCTTTGCTTTTAAATAATGTTCGGCATGAGCCAATTCGTGACACAAAACAATGAGCATAATATCCGGCTCCAGATTTCGCGCCACGTGTATTTCGTTTTTCTGCCAGAGCGGCTTAGATCGGAATGTTCCTAATCGGCTTCTGGAGCTACGCTGCATGAAATAATTCACCTTGTACTGAGCCGCTTTATCGCTTAGAAATTGTAAAACAGGCGCAGAATAGTATTGTGTGAAAATTTCGGGCAAGGATGGCATAAGGCAAAGATATAGCAAATTCCTACAACATCCGGGCGTCTTTTACCGAAACGCAGTGAAGGGAAATGACACCGGAGCGTTGTATGGGAAAATCGTATCTTTGAAACATGCTACGCATTGCTGTTATACTAGCCGCTTTCCTTCTGTCTTTTCCTCAGGCTAAAGCACAGAACGATACCCTTTTTGTTTCAGATGACATACAATTGATTCGCTTGATCGATTCCATGTTTATACATATTACATGGCATGAATTTGAGGGATATGGTCGCTTGCCTTCTAATGGTGTGATCTATATTAAAAACGGAGAGGCAGTAATGATAGATACACCCATTGATGAAAAAGAAACCAAAGTTCTCTGCGATTATCTCCAAAATTCAATGAAAGTAAAGATCAAAGCTGTAATTCCCGGACATTATCATGACGATTGTCTGGGAGGTATTGGCTATCTGCATGATCAAGGTGCCTGGTCATTTGGAAATGAACTCACAGCAAAAAAATGCGCTGAACTTGACATTTCCGGGCCAAAAGCCACATTTAAGCAATCTCTTGATTTATATTTTAACGGCAATCTCATTCAGCTCAGATATCTCGGCCCCGGTCATACTTTCGATAATATTGTGGTCTACTTTCCAAAAGAAAAGGTGCTGTTTGGAGGATGCCTGATCAAATCCATGAATTCGCAATCAATGGGCAATCTTGCTGATGCAGTGGTGAGCGAATGGGATAAATCGGTTGAGAATGTGCAGAACACTTTCCCCGATGCAGAAATTGTCATTCCCGGACATGGCCCCTTTGGAGGAATGGAATTGCTGAAACATACCATTGCATTGGTTCAGGAATATAAAAGAAACAACCCAATCGAATAATCCGGGTGTAAATGGTCATATACTTTTCAACTTTGATGCTATTCTGAATATTTTTACAAAATGAAAAAGCTCATCTTAGTATGTTTTGTCTTTTGCCTTTCAGGTCAATCATTTGCCCAGATTTCTATTGCATCGCCAAACAAGCATGTAATCTGCCACATCGATGAAGAAACCATAACTTACACCGTGTTCTTCAAAGGCGATAGCATCCTAACCCAAGGGAACTTTGGCTTTGTAATCAACAAAAACGACAGCCTGACGGATTTCAGCATCTATGATAAAGAAAACAAAGAAGTAAGCGAAACCTGGGAAATGGTGTGGGGTCCGCAAAAAGAAGTTCGAAACCATTATTCTGAATGTACGCTCAGTGTAAAAGACAAAAAAAGCCGCACGCTCAATATTAACATTCGCTGCTATGATGATGGATTTGCCTTTAGGTATTATATACCAGAGCAAAACGGGCCGGATGATATTATTATAAACTCCGAAGAAAGCCGTTTTACACTCTGCGGCGAATACGAAAGCTGGTGGATCTGGGCCGATTA
>PKSX01000044.1 GCA_002869435.1 Marinilabiliales bacterium
CCATGTCATGTATTAAATCACAGGTATTTAAATCCCATATTTTGGCTGTGTAATCTCTTCCGATCGTTAGAAGTTTCTCTCCTTGCTCCAAGAAAAACGATGAACTTATTCCTCTTTTATGGTTCGTTTCAAGTGAATCAATTAATTCTCCATTTTCTGCATCCCATATTTTTATTAGTCCTCCACTGTGTTCTGTTACTGTTCTTTTATTATCAGAACTATCAATTGGTGAATAATCTATCCAGTTTTCAGCTTCAGACATTGGAATCAATTCTCCGTTTTCAGGACTCCATACTCTAGTTTGATGTCCATAGGAATCTATTACTATATTTTTCCCATCCGGACTAAAGCAGGCACCTCGCACATTTCCTAAATTACCATCAAGTATATGAATAGGTTTTCCGCTTTGAGAATTCCAAATTATTCCTTTCCCATCATCATAGGCCGTTAGTATTTTTTTTCCATCTGGGCTGAATCTGGCTAATTTAACACCAACTGTATGTCCATCAAGAACATGTATTAATTTTCCACTTTCAAAGTCCCAAATCTTCACTCTTCCATCATCTGTTGTAGATACAATGCTTTTACCATCCGGACTCATTCGAACTGTTTTGGCCTCATCTACCTGTCCTTCGAGTGAATGAATTAATTCCCCATTCTCAGCATTCCAGACCCTGATTACGCCATCAAATAATGTTCCTACAATAGCCTTACCATCCGGGCTAAACTCTAAAATATTCTGAAGAATCTCGTCATCATATAAATGTGAAACAGCAGTAGTATCTCTTAGTGTAAGAAATAGTTCTC
This sequence comes from Marinilabiliales bacterium, assembly GCA_002869435.1. GTDB lineage: Bacteria > Bacteroidota > Bacteroidia > Bacteroidales > DTU049 > BM518. The sequence continues at coordinate 808 of PKSX01000044.1, forward strand.
CATTTCTGGAATCCCTTATACTGATTATGCCATCAGAAGAAATTGTTGCTATACTTTCCCCATCCGGACTAAATATAGCGGAATATACTTCCCATTTAGTATCTTTATATGATTGAACTATTTCACCACTTTCAGCATCCCAGATATTGGCCTTACCATCACTGGCTGCTAGAATCAACTTTCCATCTGAACTATAATCTACAGTTTGTACTTTAAGTACATCATCTTCCAAGCTATGAATTAGTTTTCCTGTTTCGGCATCCCATATTCTGACTATTCCATCCTGCGACACAGTCACAACTTTTTTCCCATCCGGGCTGAATTTGGCTATTTTAACATCTCCCCCGGGTACTCTAATCGAATGTATTATTTCTCCCGTTTCAACATCCCATATTATGGCTGCTAAGTCTTTATGTGCAGATACAATTCTTTTACCATCGGGACTAAATATTGCTGAATAAACTTTCCATTTTTTCCCATCAAGTGTGTGAATTAATTCACCATTAACAGAACCCCATACTTTTACTGTTCCGTCCGCAGAAGCAGTAGCAATCTTACTGCCATCCGGACTAAATACTGCTGAATGTACATCACTCGAATGACCAGTAAGAGTCTTAATTAGTTTTCCGTTCTTTACATCCCAAATCTTAGCTGTTCCATCATTGGATGTAGTTACAATTCTCTGACCATCAGGACTAAATGATATTGCATGAACACCTTTTGTATGCCCAATAGGCAAAACCAACTCCGGCTCAGTTTGTGCCTTCACAGTAATTGCTGATATAAACAGACAGAAAAGTATTACCAGTCTTTTCATAATTCTATTCTAGAAAACCCTCCAGAATGAACTTAGCATTTCTGAGGGTTAAAAGGTTTCGACAAACAGTTCATCTTACTCCCTTATCTCAAAAACAAAAGACTTCACAAATACTGAACCGGCAGGAATATCTGTTGATTCGCCTCCACGGGTTTCTTCATCGCTGGCAAATGTTTCTGAGAATAGTGTTTGGAATGGATTATTCTTACCACCTCTGTGCTGCACAGATCCCTCATCTTTAATTACAGCTTTCAAATCCATGGGCTCTTCAGAAGCAATAACTTTAAACATTTCGGTGCCATAGGGAGGGTTGATTTTTATTGCAGGACACACATACGATTCACCCGGTTTCACCCTATACTCTTCCGGAGGTCTGTTTTTCGGCAAAATCACGCCCAATGCATTATCAGGCATAATATCCAAAACTGTTATATACAGCGTTTTTCTACCATTATTGGTAAATTTCATTTTGAAATAATCCCCTTTATGATAAAACATTGAACCCGCTTCATCAATATGTTCTTCAAGTGGTATTTCCTTTTCCTCCACAAAAACATTTCTTTGTTTAATATATCCTTTTACAGGGATGAATTCAACATCAACTTTCAAATTTTCGGGCTCTGCTTCCAGGTTTCGCAGATACTCGGCTTGTACATAAGCTAATATTGCATCTACTACACTTTTTGCCAGTGTTGCATTTTCACTTACTGAAGCTGGAATTTCTTCCTCCCAAATAGGGAGATCTTCTACCATACTCAATACCACTGTATTGCCACGCTTAACAGCAAAATCATTTCCCTCTTCCAGTAATAGATCAAAACCATCATCCACAAGTTTAATAAGAGGATATTCGGCAATTTCCAATTCAATAGCATCCTTTAGTTTCTTGTCGGATACATCAATTTTCACATTTACACTTAAGTTGCCATAGCTGTATGCAGAAATCATAAACCAGGCAAGACGAAGATCATCTTTTGCCAATTCCCTGTCGAGTTCAACATCACATGTATTTACATCTGAATATACAACTGTACCTTTGGCAATGGGATCTGTTTTTGTAGTGTCATATGTATCAATGGGATACAGAGTAAAAACTGTTCCTTCATACACTCCGTGTATTTGACCTTTATTAAGCATGACATTTTGACCGTCGTAAACTTCTGAAACCAATGCATAATCGGGTATTCCATCAAGTTTACCACCCAATACCAATTGATCGAGGTTACCCTCAGCTTGTGGCGACTGGCGAGGAGCAATGGTTGCCATATGAGCCTTAATCCTATCGAAAAGCCCCTGATAGCTGGTGTTTTCATCCGCTTCAGAAAAAGCTTTAGCAAATGCAAAAGAAAGAGACCCAATTCTTGTTGAATCGTTTATCTTATATTCATAATTTAGCTGATGAGCAGAAGCGCCATAAAACGACATCATGGGTGCAAGGTTCTCATCCTCAAGCAATAGCCCAAATTGTTCATTTTGAGCATTATTAACCGTTGATGTATAGCCCGGTTCTGTAAAAGCCACATCTGTACCCCTTGCAACTGCATCGCCACGTGTTCCTGTACCCGAATGACAAGCATCAATTACCACAAGAACACTACCGTTGGGCCCTGCTTTTCGTCTGATATTGGTTAAAATCTCTGCAAATTCATCATCTCTGAAATGGTTCTCTCCTTCATAAACGCCTTCCTCATAACGTTCTTTAGCATCTATTGGAATCATTGCCTCGTCTAAACCATCCACTTCATCTCCATTATCATCCTGTATCTGCTGGCCATGACCGGAAAAATGAATAAAAACCATGTCACCTTCACGGGTTTCACTTAATAATTTTTCAAATGCTGCTATAATACCTGCTTTATCAGCATTTGTAACAACATTAATCCCTGATTCTTCAAAACCCTGAGAAATTAGTGCGTTCTGAATTATTGGCACATCTTTAAGTGAGTTGATCGGTCTC
>PKSX01000102.1 GCA_002869435.1 Marinilabiliales bacterium
ATTGCTTCTCTGATTGCCAAAGAACTTCTATCTTCGCAGGTAATAAGCTATTAATGCAAACTGATGGAGGAGAAACGGGATTCCGGTAAATTTCAAACGGGCAATGTGTTGCTGGTTTCAGGTTCACACATGCTGCACGACATTTATTCCTCGTTTTTGGCAGCTATTCGTCCATTATTGATAGAAAAATTCGGAATTACGCTTGCAATGGCATCCCTATGGGATCTGATTATGCGAATTCCGTGGTTTTTAAACCCTTTTATTGGCATCATTGCAGAAAAAACTGCTGCCAGGTATTTTATTATTGTTACACCGGCTATTACGGCGATATCAATGAGTTTGCTGGGTCTGGCTCCATCTTTTATCATTGTCTGCATACTGCTTTTTACAATGGGAATTAGCAGTGCTTTCTTTCATGTTCCTTCACCCACAATGGTTAAACGATTGTCCGGAGATCGTATAGGGCGAGGGATGAGTTTTTACATGTTTGGGGGTGAACTGGCCCGAACAACCGGTCCGTTAATCATTACAGCAGCAGTGTCATATTGGGGGCTTGAAGGCACCTGGAAGCTTATTCCGTTTGGTTTGCTTGCCTCAATAATTTTGTTTTATAAGCTTAAGAATATTAGAATTTCTGAAGAAATTAACAGCAAAAAATCTGCTGAAGGCAATGCATTAAAAACTTTAAAAAAGTATTTACCATTTATATTAGTTCTGGTTGGTTTCATGTTTTTCAGGGCTATAATGAAATCGGGCTTAACTGCATTCTTGCCTACATTTTATTATACTGAAAGAGGAGAGACTTTGTGGTTTGCCAATTCAGCGCTGGCGGTATTTCAGCTGGCAGGAGCGGCAGGAACCTTGTTGGCCGGAAGTATTTCAGATAAACTGGGGCGTAAGCGTACTTTGCTGATAATAAGCATAATTTCGCCCATAATGATGTTCTTTTTTATCAATTCTGTTGGCTGGGCATCGTTGGTATTTCTGGTATTGATGGGGTTCTTCGTTTTTGCCCCGGGTCCGATACTCATTGCTTTGGTGCAGGTGCGATCGAAAGAGCGGCCTGTTTTTATGAATAGTATTTATATGACCATTAGTTTTGTCACTGCGGCATTGTCGGTTTTCTTTTCCGGATTAATGGGCGACTGGTTGGGGCTGGAAAGAACCTATCTTATTTCATCCCTTATTGCGCTTGGAGCCATTCCTTTTGTGTTTTTTGTGCGGGAGCAATAATCGGATTCTCGATTTGGTTTTTACCCAGGCATTATCGCAATTAAAAAAGTGCTTGTACCACTCCGGATAATAATATAGTGAGATAAGCTGATTCTTTACAAGATTGGTAAAGATACGTAAATAACTTGATCATAGGTATTTGCATTTATGAAATAGGCCACAAAAGGAGGGAGGGGGATCAACGGTTGCGGCTATGTGGAGTGCGAAAAAGGAATAACGATTCCCTCAAAAGAGTTCCCACTGAGCCAGATTTTTTGAATTTTGATTTTAAATTTTATCGTAAAAGCCAAATCAAAAAATTTGGCGGTGAACGGAAGCGTGGCATACGAACGGTTACAGCCGCTTTTCGCATTACATATAGGTGTTGTTAGCAGCTGTGTTTTTTTCATTGGTCGTCAGTGATTGTCATGTATTAATAAGTCACCAGCGCCCATTCCGATGTAATTCTTGTCTTCTATTGCAAATGTATATGTCTCGTAGCCTGATGATGAAATAAATATTTCAATTTGAATATTGTCTGACAGGTTGAGTAATAAGTCAGCAGTGAATTGTTTAACTTTTATTTCTAGCAAGGATTTTCCTCTAAGTATTTCATTCAGGTCAGAAACTAAGTCAAGCGGTCTCGGAAGTCCAAATTGATGTCCATTGTCGAGTGAAACGAACCGAATGTGTTTTTCAATTAACAATCTCCACATAGCTGAAACATTGAATGAAATTCTGTCAGCAAATTCAAAATTCCACGAGTCAGATTTGCTGTCATAGTTTACTGACAGAAATTCTGAATTTTTTCGAATGATTAAATCTTTCTCCATTATATTTATGTGCTACGATTTTTTTTTAACATTGCTGCTAACGTCTGTATAAACAACATTATGTTGTTTATTTCCACTATGTAAAAATATGAAAAATTCTTAGATAATATCATCGAGCGGAGATTTTATATTTTTCAGGTGGAGGGTAGAGACGTGCGTGTATATTTCTGTGGTTTTAGAGGAGCTGTGTCCAAGCAGTACCTGAATACTCCTTAGATCAACACCGGCTTCGTACAAATGAGTAGCATAACTGTGTCTTAAAGTATGAGGTGTGGCATTTTTTAAGATTCCGGCAGACTTCAATGCACGCTTCAGAATCTTTTGTACACTTTGGCTGGAGTATTTCGGCGGTGTTTCATCAGTAGCAGAGCATTGTCCTTCAAATAAATAGAACTTTGGTTTGTACATTTTATAATACTCCCGCAAAACCTTTAACATTTTTTCAGAAAGTGTTACATTTCTATCCTTTCTGCCCTTGCTTTCATCAATACGAATTATCATCCTGTCACTATCAATATCACCGATCTTAAGGTTTAGTAGTTCACTGATTCTGAGGCCACAAGAGTAAATCAGTGCAATCATGGCATAATGTTTATTATTGCTTAAAGTACCCAATAGCTTTGCTATTTCTTCTTTACTCAAGACTACAGGCAAATGATGGGCTTTTTTAGGCCGGTCAATATAATATACCTGCCGGTCACGTTTCATGATTTTTTCAAGCAAAAACTTAATTGCATTAATGGCCTGGTTTTGAAAAGAGTCCGAATATCCCTGATCAGAAAGTGCTTGTAGATAAGCCATTACTTCTTCACGCTTTAATGTATTAATGCAACCGGAGTAATAGTTAAAGAACTTCCCGATCATTGCATTGTAAGTTCTGATGGTATTTTGGCTATAACCTTTGCGGGCCAGTTCTTTAAGCATTTGCTCTTTCAGGAAAGTGCGTTTTTGATATTCTGTTGGCATTGTTCTGCAATTGGAGTTGCGAAGGTATTAATTAAGTATCATATAATCAAGATTATGTACTATATAAATGTCATTAACCGTTAATAACGGATAATAACGGTTAGTTGCGAATAAATTTCTATCTTTGAATAAAAAATACATGAATTCCCGCAAATGTAAAGTCTGTGAAAAACCATTTACAGGCCGAAGTGATAAGATCTTTTGTTCTGTGAAATGTAAATCGAAATATCATATTTTATTACGAAATAAGACCGCTAAAGCTGCACTTGATGTAAATAAAATCCTCGCCAGAAACCGCTCCATTCTATACGAAATAATGGGCGATAATGCAGTTCAGAAAAAAATTAAACGTATTGAACTTGAGAAAAAGAAGTTTAACTTTAAATATCACACTCATTATAATACAAATAAAAATGGTAAAACCTATTTTTTTTGCTACGATTACGCTTGGATGGGTTTCTCCGATGACGATATTTTAATTGTAAATAGAAAATAACCGTGGAGTAATAAATGCAATAGTGACTA
>PKSX01000118.1 GCA_002869435.1 Marinilabiliales bacterium
ACAATGGATAAAACGCGGTGGTGGATCAAAATCTGATGATTTAAAATGTATTCATTACAGCAACGGTAAGGTTCGAGCCGGAGGAAGCTTTACTGCAGCCATTACTTTCGATGGAATACAAGTGAATATGAGAAGTACGTTTTATTCGGGGGCTGAAATTCGGATATTTTGATATGCTGATCACGCCTACTGTGTTACAGGTGTGCAGATTTGAAAATATACAACTGAATTAGCACAATAATTTTCTTTCCACTTTTCACTTTTCACTTTCCACTAATTCTTATCTTTGCCATAGACCTATCTTTCTATGCACAATTTCAGAGTAAAATCCATGCGACCGGGACGTTTTGGCTTTGGAGAAGCGATTAGAGATACTGCCCGAACCAATGACAAAATTATTGGTATTGGAGCCGATATTACCAAATCGGTTAGCATGAATTTCTTTGCAGATGAGTTTCCTGATCGTTTTTATTCGTTAGGAATTGCCGAGCAAAATGCAATAAGTGTGGCTACAGGTATAGCACTAAGTGGATATATCCCGGTTTTCAGCACTTACGGTGTTTTTGCTTCAATGAGGGCTGCGGATCAAATCCGCATTTCGGCTTGTTATAATAATGTTCATATGATTATCGGGGGAGCGCATGCCGGAATCAGTGTCGGACCTGACGGAGCTACGCATCAGGCGCTTGAGGATATTGCCGTGATGAGGGTTTTACCCAATATAACCGTTTTATCACCCTGTGATGCCACGCAGGCATATCTGACTACAAAAGCGGCAATCGAACAATGCGACGGGCCTGTGTATATCCGTTTTGGTCGTGAACCGGTTCCGGATTTCACTTCTGAAGATCAGGATTTTGAGCTAGGAAAAGCACAAATCTTGCACAAGGGTAATGATATTGCCATTATAGCCACCGGTCATCTGGTTTGGCATGCACTTGAGGCTGCAAATGAACTTAAAAAAGATGGCATTTCTGCGCGAATTATCAATCTCCATACCATTAAACCCATTGACGAACAAGCAATTATTAATGCTGCGCAAGAGTGCGGTGTAATTCTCACTGCCGAAGAGCATCAAATTGCCGGAGGCATGGGTTCTGCTGTAGCTGAATTTGTTGTAAAAAACACACCTGTTCCAATGGATTTCATAGGGATGAACGATAGCTTTGGTGAATCAGGGCAGGCAGAAGAACTCATGAACAAATACGGGCTTAATAAAGACAATATTGTCATGAAAGCGAAAGAACTAATAAAGAAGAAGAAATGAAGAGACTAAACTTTTTTATAATACTAAGTACACTTATTATTACCGCCTGTGCGCAAAATACTGGTAGTGGATCGGCGGGTATTACCATAATCAGATCAGATTCAATTGAAATACCCGACACCATTCCAAATTATTTGTTGTTGGGACAATATGATCCGGCAAAAGAAGAAGGTTTCACTCGCATAGCTGATCAATACACCACAAAGTCTAATATTTATATGCGCACTGAAGCATACGAAGCCTTTTTGGCCATGCGCGACTCTGCTAAAAATGACGGAATAACACTCACTATAGTATCAGCCACCCGCACTTTTGAAATGCAAAAATGGATCTGGGAGGGCAAATGGAACGGAAAGCGACGCGTAGAAGGAAAATACCTCAATGTGGCTTATCCCGATCCTACCGAGAGAGCACTTGCTATATTAAGATACTCAAGCATGCCCGGCACAAGCCGTCATCACTGGGGAACAGATATCGATATTAATAGTGTAGTACCTTCCTACTTTCAAACAGCACAGGGGAAAAAAGAACTTGCATGGCTCGAAACCAACGCCAATTATTTCGGGTATTATCGCCCATATACCGAATATGGAGAAAACCGTCAAACAGGATACCAACCTGAAGAATGGCACTGGAGTTACCTTCCTTTGGCTGTACCTTTGCAAAATGCATATAAACGACAAATTCAGTCTATTGACATCAAAGGGTTTGATGGTGATGAAGCAGTGTTTGCAACAAAAGTTATATCAAACTATGTTTTTGGTATTGACAGATCCTGTTTTATTTTACCCGAGAAATTCAAGCAATGAAATATACACCCGATACAGAGCTTAAAGGATTTGAAATGATTCAAATCGAGCAGCCTGATGATTATGAGGGCAAAGTGATCTGTACGGTTATCCGCAAAAAATGTGCAGAACTTTGTAAAAAAGCAGTACTTTATATTCACGGTTTCAACGATTATTTTTTTCAGGAAGAAATGGCATTGCGCTATAACAACGAAGGATTTAACTTTTATGCACTAGATCTCAGAAAATACGGCCGATCTCTCCTGCCCCATCAAAAATTCACTAATGTAAGAGACCTTAAAGAATATTACGCCGACATAGATTCTGCATTAAATATAATAGCAGAGGAAGGTCACGATTTTGTTTTGCTGAATGGTCACAGCACAGGAGGTCTCGTCGGAAGCCTTTATACTGCAGATAATCGAAACAGCAATAAATTCCATGCATTTTTTGCCAACAGTCCGTTTTATGATTATAATCTTGGTTTCTTTTTACGGGAAATTGGTGTTCCGATAGTAAAATTCCTTGGAGGATTCATGCCCAATGTGCGTATGAAAACCGACATCAATACTTTATACGGCGAAAGTTTGTATAAAGATGATCATGGTGAATGGGATTATAATCCCGAACTGAAAAGGCATAATCCGCCGCCGGTTACCTTTAGTTTTGTTCGTGCCATCAGAAACGGACATAAGCGGGTACAAAAAGGTATTGAGATAAATGTTCCTGTGCTAGTCATGCATTCTGACAAATCGGTGTACGGCAAGTTCTGGTCAAGCAAGTTTATGGATGGTGATGCCGTACTTAATGTGAAACATACCCGCGAAAATGCCGAAAAGATTAAAGGAGATATAAGAATTCTTGAGATTAAACATGCACTGCACGATATGATCATGAGCTGAAAAGATGTTAGAGATGAGGTGTATGAGAAATTGTTTAAGTGGTTGAAATCAATCCATACCTAAGCCGGCAAATGATTTTCCCTCAGTAAATCATTAATTTCTTTTACAGGATTGAAAGTACTAAGTGGCACTTCAACAAATACTGTTATCCAGTCGGACATAGCACCATTCCACAGACCGGGCAACTCAAGTGCTTTCAGATCACGTCCGGCATAACTTTTATGAGAAATAAAACCGGCATTTTGGTCTACGAAATCGTTAAGTTCAAAACTATCCCAATTGAAATCTTTAATATACAGCACAAGATCAACCGGATTAAAATGTGTGGCTTTTGCCTGAATTTCTGCTTGCTCAGGATTAGTAAGATCCATTTGAGATCCTTCCACAATTTGTTTGCTCACATATCCTGATTCATCCTGAACATAAAACGGACCACCACCCGGCTCACCTTCATTCTTCACCATACCACAAACTCTAATTGGACGATTGAAAAGCGTATAAAGAAAAT
>PKSX01000054.1 GCA_002869435.1 Marinilabiliales bacterium
TCAACAGGGTTGCCAACCAAATCTGAACAGGCAGATCTTTTACAGGCACTTTATGGAAGAAACGGGGAAGCTCCGCTTATTGTTATTTCTGCCTCTTCTCCGGTTGATTGTTTCTATTCTGCATACGAAGCTGCAAAGCTTTCTTTGGAGAATATGACTCCGGTAATTCTGCTTACTGACGGTTATATTGGTTTTGGATCTGAAGTTATGAAGATTCCGAAAATGGCCGATATGCCTGAAATTACAATCCCGTACGCAAAAGAAGGAGAAAAATACCTGCCATACGATCGTGATCCGGAAACTTTGGTAAGAAAATGGGCTGTTCCCGGTACTGAGGGCATGCGTCACCGCATTGGAGGTCTTGAAAAAACTGATGGAAAAGGTGAGGTTTCAACCGATCCTTTGAATCATGAAAAAATGGTTTGGATCAGAGAAGAAAAAGTTCAGCGCTTGGCAGCGCGCCTTCCAAAACAGGAGGTGTATGGTGATAAAGACGCCGAAATGCTTGTTGTAAGCTGGGGTGGAACCAAAGGTCAGGTGCAGGGAGCTGTTGATCATATGAGAAAAGAAGGCAAAAAAATTGCCCAGGCTCATTTCAGATACATGAATCCTTTACCATCAAATACCGAAGAATTACTGAAGTCTTACAAGAAGGTTATTGTGCCTGAATTAAACAGTGGGCAATTTGCTTCATATCTCAAAATTAAGTTTCCAGATATTAAGACTCAGCAGTATAATAAGGTTCAGGGGCAACCCTTTACCGTAAAAGAATTGACAGCAAAATTCACGGAAATTTTAAATTCGTAAGCCATGTCAGATTTTATTATAAACAATACGATAGAAAAATCTATTGAGCCTTTGGTTAAAGAAGATTTTGTCAGTGATCAAATGGTAAAATGGTGTCCCGGTTGTGGTGCTCATTCTATTTTGAATGCTGTTGAAAGAGTATTCCCGGAAATCGGGTATAAGAAAGAGAATTTTGTGATTGTTTCAGGAATTGGTTGTTCCTCACGCTTTCCTTATTATGTAAACACTTATGGTTTTCATGGAATTCACGGACGTGCCAACCCTATTGCTTCAGGAGTAAAAGTGTCAAACCCCGGGCTCAGTGTATGGGTTGCTACCGGAGATGGTGACTCACTCGCGATTGGTGGAAATCACTTTATTCATGTTTTGAGAAGAAATATTGACATTAATATTCTGCTTTTCAATAACCAGATTTATGGTCTTACTAAAGGACAATATTCACCAACTTCCGATCTTGGCGCAGTAACAAAAACTTCACCTCACGGAACCATTGAGCATCCTTTTAATGTCGGAGAACTGGTTATGGGTGCGCAGGGAACTTTCTTTGCCAGGGTGGTTGATAATCAACCCAAACTCATGGCAGAAGTTATGTTTGAAGGCGCCCGCCATGATGGTACTTCTTTAGTTGAAATACTTCAAAACTGTGTGATCTTTAATGATAAAACTTTTGAAGATCTGGTAGGGAAGGATGTTCGTGAAGATAAACTTTTGTATCTGGAGCATGGCAAACCTATGATTTTCGGAAAAGAGAAAAATAAGGGATTGATCTTGAAAAACTTTGATCTGCAGGTTGTAACCATTGGAGAGAATGGTGTTACCGAGGATGATATTCTTGTTCATGACAGATATACAAATAATTTCATGCTTCACACTATGCTCGCTAAAATGGTGTATCCTACTGCGATTGGTGTAATTAGGTCTGTGAAATCGTCTACCTACGATGATTTAATGGAAGAACAAATTCAGGATGTGCAGAAGAATTCGAAAATTAAATGCATGGATGATCTGCTCAATAGCGGAGATACCTGGGAAATATAAAAAAACTCATTTTACATGAAAAAAAAGCTGCATTATCGCAGCTTTTTTTATTTTTACACAAAAAAAGATGAAATTCATTATTATTGCCGTTTTGCCAATTATTCTTTTGGCACTCTACATTAATTACCGAGATAAGTACGAGAAAGAGCCATGGTATATGCTTCTTCTTGCTATTATTGCCGGTGCATTTACTGTTGTTCCCATTTTGCCGGTTGAACAATGGTTGTCACTGGTTGGTTATCGCATGCATTTAGGTCATTATGGTGATAGTGCATGGAATGCATTTGTAGTTGCCGCTGGTACAGAGGAGCTTTTTAAATATATGGCTACGGTCCTGATCTTTTTCTTCTCAAAACAGTTTAATGAGAAATTTGACGGAATCGTGTATGCAGTTTTCGTGTCGCTTGGATTTGCATTGGTTGAAAACATATTATATGTATGGGGTAATTCTTCAATGCAAATAGGGTATATGCGTGCCATAACAGCTGTTCCTGCTCATGCATTATTTGGAGTCTCAATGGGTTATAGCCTTGGTTTAGCAAAATTTGGCAAGGGTTCGAAGGGAATGCATCTCATTCTTGCCTTGTTAGTGCCGATAATTCTACACGGAATTTATGACTATCTTATCTTTATAGGTCGCGACTGGGCTGTTTGGTTGTTTATCGGTTTCCTCCTTTTCTTATGGATTCTTGGTCTCCGCAGAATCAGCAAACTGAGCAAAGCTTCCCGCTTTAATCCTGCTAATATGCAGCAGCCACCTGAAGAAAATCAAGATATGGATAATGGCTATCAGGGATAGTCATTAAAGATAATATCTATATAGAAGCGGTCAAAGGACCGCTTTTTTTATTTATGTCATATGTTCTCTGTCTTAATGAAATATATTGTATATTCGTCTAATGTTTAATAATATTAGCATGAAAAGATTTGTATTACTCTTGTTGTTTGTTTTGTCATTGAGTTTTAGTTTAAAAGCGCAGAATGTAATTGATACACTTGCAATGCAGGATTTTGAACCCGTTCCGGCAACACCTGTTTGGAATTATTCAGATACACTAGCCGATACTTTGTCGGGATATGCTTCAGCCACATCATGTATTCCGGGTACACCGCTGGGGATTAATGGTTCTACAGCATGGCATGTGGCGGCAGTTGGTGGTGGTAATGCCATTACTTTTGATACTATAGTGATTCCTTCAGGATATGACTCACTTTATGTAAGTTTTCATCTTGCAGCATTGAATCTTCTGTCTTCAACAGGTGGCCCGGATAATCTTGATTATGTTCTGGTTCAGTATAGTGTGGATTCTGCTGCTTATGTTAGTAGAGTCAGGATTCGTGGTGCTATAAATAATAATTGTTTCTGGCCTTATGATGCTGCAGGGCAGGCTGTTGTATCATATTTACCGGCAACAGAATCCGTGTTTCAGCCTACTAACAGTGGGTTACAAATGACTGAAGGAATTAGTTATGTACAAATCTCATTTCCGGGAAATATATCATCTTTGTCAATCATAATTACTCCCAGATCTTCAACCAGCTCTGATTCATGGTTGATTGATGATTTAGTGCTTACAGGTGCTATTTGGTGTTCAAATACTACAGATAGCATTGCACCTGTTGCTTGTGAATCGTATACCGCTCCTTCCGGTACGGTATTTACAATGAGTGGTCTGTATTATGATACTATACCAAACGCTGCGGGATGCGATAGCATAATAGCAATAAATCTTACTGTAAATCCAATGCCCGATACATCAGTAGTTCAGGCAGGAGCCATGCTAACAGCCAGTCAAACCGGTGCATCTTATCAGTGGTTGGATTGTGATAATTCCTTTGCTCAAATCACAGGGGAAACAGGACAGTCTTTTACTCCAGCCAGTATGACAGGATCTTATGCTGTTGAAATTGACCTGAGTGGATGTGTGGATACATCAGCATGTTATTATCTTGATCAAACCGGAATTGATGAATGGATCAACTCTGAAAAGCAGGTTGTAAAAATACTTGACATTACCGGGCGTGAAACTCATTTCAGACCAAATATTCCATTAATATTTATATATGAAGATGGTACACGGGAATGTAAGATAGTATTTGATGAAAGATAGAATTTGAAGCGGTCCAAGGACCGCTTTTTTATGAAATAATACCGTTGATATATTCCAATATCTCTGCTAATCCATTTTTCTTTACAGAAGAGGTTAGAAATCTTGGTGGTAGCTCTTCCCAATACTCCAAGAGAGATTTCTCAAATCCGGCAATATTGCTTTGTATTTCTCCGGCTTTTAACTTGTCGGATTTTGTAAAAATTATTGCAATGGGCAATTGCTTTTCTCCACACCAGTTGATGAATTCCAAATCGTTTTTTTGAGGTTCAAGGCGAACATCAATGAGTACAAATGTGCACATCAGGTTTTCTCTGTTTTGCAAGTATTTACTACTCATTTCACCCCAGATGTGGCGTGATTTTTTGGATGCTTTGGCATATCCGTATCCCGGTAAATCCACCAAAAACCATCTCTTATCTACCAGGAAATGATTGATGAGCCTTGTTTTACCTGGTGTTGAGCTTGTTTTGGCCAGTTTCTTATTATTGGCCAAAGCATTTATAAGGCTGGATTTGCCAACATTTGATCGTCCAATGAATGCAAACTCGGGCAAATCTGCCTTTGGACATTTTTTCCAGTCGGTATTTGAACATTGAAATTCAGCCTGAATAATCATATTGATTATTTCTTAGCATCATTGTGATATGAGGTCAGATGACGATGCTTTTTCGATTCGTAAATGTCGTTGATGTTAACCAGAATGGCAATCTCTTCCACATCACCAAAAGATTCATTGTACGATGAGCCAAAGGTGCGCATAGTTGGGCTGAGGTTCATATATGCATTAATAAGCGGTGGAAATACTTCGCCTCTGGATCGAACAAATTTATTTAGAATTTTCTTGTTTTCTTCAATATCTTTTCCGCAAAGCTCTTTATCTAATTCTTCTACTGGAGTAGTTAGGGCTTTTTCATGAAATGGGTAAACCAGTTTGTCAGGGTCTGGATAATACTTCATCAAAAACCGCATTATCATATCCCTGGCTAATTGGTCAAACTTCAGATACATTGTCATTTTCCCAAAGAAATAGCGGACATCAGGATTAAGAATGATAAGAGCACCCAAACCATCCCAGAGGTTATCCAGAGAGAAAATTCCTTTACGGCTGTCTTTTGTGGGCTGATATTGTGGTTGCACAAAACTACGGCCAAGCTCTATTGTTTTTGGGAAATACTCGTTGAGAAAACGATCCGAAAAGTCAAACATATGACTTGTAGCAAGATGATAATGTCCGTTTTCGTCGGGTTTAATTTCTGAAAGTTTCTTATATCGGTAGCCTCCAACAATTTCTTCTTCTTCGGGATTCCAGACAATAAGTTGACGGTATGCGTTTGTCCCATTGTCAAAATCATCAATGTCAAGTGGAAGCCCTGTGCCGCCACCGGCTTCACGAAATGCAACCTCACGTAATCGTCCAACCTCTTTCATTAAGGCCGGAGCTTCGTCTCCCAGAAAGTCATAAATCTCATTTTTCCCGAAATTGGTTCTGCGAACAAAACTCTCATATGTGAGCTCGCTTTTCAGTTTTGTTCTGCTTATCCGTTCGTGAATTGGTTGCATAATAATCAATGACTTAGCTCTGATTTTTTCAAATCAAGCTGTAAAATTACATATTTTGTTGCAAACTATAGACAATTTGTTTCACATATTTGGCCCATTCAATATCTTTTTTTGATTTATCAAATTGTGTATAAGGGATTGGCTTACCAAAAATTATCTTTAATTCCTTATCTTTCTGACGAAACATTTCATCTGAAAGATACAGCATTTCTATATTTGCTTTAATGCCGAAAAACTTCCGTATTTTGGCAATACGGTAAAAACGATTGGAATTTCTTCCGCTTACGTATGTCGGAATTACATTTCGATGATGTGATTTTGCTTTCTGAATGAATGTTTTTTTCCACTCCAGATCCATTATTTCTCCTTTAATTTTTCTGGAAGCCAAACCGGAGGGAAAATATAGAACATTGACATCTGAGGCAAGCGTCTTTTCAAATTCTTTTACCCCCTGAATAGACTGTTTGCCACTTTTGCTTATTGGAATGAAAAGTTCTTTCAAATTGGGTAAGTACAAAAGAAAATCATTTACGGGAAAGCGTATATTTGGGTGCACCCGCCCAACAGCCTGCATTAAGGCAATTCCATCTAAGCCTCCGAGCGGATGGTTGGCAGCCAGTAAAAATCTGCTTTCATTTTCAATGTTTTCAATTCCTTCAACTGTAATGTTGGCATCAAACATATCGATTATGGCATCCACCATTTCAAGGCCATGCTTTTCACGGTTGTCGTATATAGTTTTATTGACCTCCTTCTCATGAAGGATTTTTCTGAGATAATTGATGATAAATCCCGGAAGAAGTTTTGCCAGCCTCTTATTTCTTGACCTGATAATCTCTTTAACGTCAATAGTTCTCTCTGTGATAACCAGAGAGCCGTCTTTTATCTGATTGCTGTTTTCCGACATAGATGTCTTTTTGCAAAAATAACGCATTCCTGTTAAACAGTCTAGATTTTACTTCAAACCTGTTGAAAACAGTCTCGCATCCCACTAAGTAATATTAAGCATAAACCCCTCAATATTAACAAATTGAAAAATTACTGTAACCTTTTTTATTAAAAATTAGTACAAAGTTATTAACAAAGTGGGAATAAGTGGTAAATAGTGGGAAAATTCAATTAATTTTACGCATTGATTTGAAATTATCATGGCAAATCTGATCGGAGTTTTTGAACTAAAGATCGACGTAAAAGGACGATTTATTTTTCCGTCTGCATTAAAAAAGCAGATGGAAGAGGTTCTTTCGGGAGGATTTGTTATGAAGAAAAGTATATTTCAACAGTGCATTGAGTTGTACCCCATTGCTGAGTGGATGGAAGAAACTGCGAAGGTGAACCGCTTGAATCGCTTTGTGAAGAAAAACAATGATTTTATTCGGCTTTTTATGTCTGGATCTCGTCAGGTTATGCTTGATGAGGCTGGTCGATTGCTTATTCCTAAAGATCTTCTCGATTTTTCTGAAATACAGAAAAGTCTTGTAATTGCGTCATCGATTGACAGACTCGAAATCTGGTCGAAGGATTTGTATGATGAGGTTGTAAAGACAGGAGCCGAAAGTTTTGAATATCTTGCAGAAGATGTAATGGGTCAGCTCGGTAATGAACCGGAGGCCTGATTATGAATTACCACACCAGTGTATTACTGGAGCAAAGTGTAGACTTGCTTAATATCCGCAACAATGCGGTTTATGTTGATGCAACCTTTGGTGGTGGTGGTCACTCGCGTGAGATATTGAAGCGCATGAAAAATGGTCGGTTAATTGCAATTGATCAGGATGCGGATGCGCATAAAAATGTCATCGACGATGATCGTTTTGAATTGCACAGGGGTAATTTCCGTTTTATTAAAAACTATCTGCGTTTTACAAATGCACTTCCGGTTGATGGAATTTTAGCTGACTTTGGCTTGTCATCTCATCAAATTGATGAAGCTGAGCGGGGATTCTCCTTTAGTAAAGATGCTGATCTTGATATGAGAATGAACCGCAATGCCAGTCGCAGTGCAATTGATATTCTAAACGATGCTGAGATTGATGAATTGGTTAAGATTTTTAGGGATTTTGGTGAAGTAAATAATGCATATCAACTTTCGCAGGCAATTATAAAAGCTCGTGGAAATGCAAGGATCTGCACTACATCTGATCTGCAAAAGATTGCAGCAAAATTTGCAAGACCCGGAAAGGAAAATAAATTCCTAGCAAAAGTTTTTCAGGCTCTGCGAATTGAAGTGAATGATGAAATGGGTGCGTTGCGCGAGTTTTTAAATCGCAGTTTTGAATCCCTGAAAGAGAATGGCCGGCTCGTATTAATCTCATATCACTCGCTTGAAGACCGCATGGTTAAGGATTTTTTCAGAGAAGAGATCCAGACAAATAGTGTTGAGCACCAACTTATGGGGCACAGAACCACAAAGTGGAATGTGATTACCAGGAAACCTCTTGTACCGGATGAAGCAGAGCAGGAAAAAAACCCAAGATCGAGAAGTGCCAAGCTTAGGGCAGCTGAAAAAGCAATTCCTCAGGAGAAAGGAGGTCGTCGTGACTGATCAGAAATCAAACAGAAGGAAATTTCGTGTAAAAAGTATAATCGACGGAAGCTTTCTTACCCGCGAGGGACTACTGAAACAATTGCCTTTCATACTATACATATCGCTTCTATTTATCATTTATATCGCCAATTCGTATTTCGGTGAGAAAACAGTTTTCGAAATCGAAAACACTAAAAAAGAGCTCATTGAGCTCAGAAGCGAATACATCACAGCCAAAAGTCGGTTGATGATTAGTACAAATCTTTCTCAAGTGACTAAAAAGCTCAGACCAATAGGTATCAAGCCCTCTCATGTTCCACCACAAAAAATATTTGTAAAGAGAATCGATGAATAAACAAGCCCCAGATAGTACCAAAAGCGTATTTCGCAGAGCATTTCTGATTTATCTGCTCAGTGGAATATTTGCGGTATTTATTGTGGCTAAAATCATTCGAATTCAGTTTGTGGAAGGTGATGAATTGCGTAGTGAGGCATTGAACCTTTCCGTGAAATATATCGATATAAAGGCCCGGCGAGGGAATATTTATGCCTGCGACGGAAGTTTGCTGGCCACTTCAGTGCCTCGCTTTGATGTGCACATGGATCTTAGTAGAAGTACAATTTCTGAGCATCTGTTTGCTGAAAATGTGGATTCACTGGCCCGATGTCTAAGTGAATTCTTTGACGATCATTCATATGAGGAATATCTAACACGATTGAAGCGTGAGAGGGAAGAGGAGAACCTATACTTGCTGATCGGGCGAAACATGGATTATTTTGATTTGATGGAAGTAAGGGAGTTTCCCATCTTCAACAAAGGGCAGTATAAAGGTGGATTTATTGTTGAACAAAAAGACCGTAGGGAAACACCTTTCAACATGCTTGCAAGAAGGACTATTGGCTTTGTTAGGGAGGATTATTATGTGGGTATCGAGGGTGCTTATGATAGTTTACTGAGAGGTACTGATGGCAAGCGGCTGATGAAAAGAGTAAGCGGCAATGTTTGGCTGCCTGTGGATGATCAGGCTGATATCAGACCAGAAGACGGGCGGGATATTGTTACAACAATCGATATTCATCTTCAGGATGTGGCTGAAACTGCATTATATGAACATTTGCAAACCCATGAGGCTGATCATGGATGTGTAGTATTGATGGAAGTGAATACTGGTGAAATAAAGGCCATTGCCAATTTGCAAAGACTTGAGGACGGATCGTATTATGAAACATATAATTACGCAATTGGAGAGAGCTTTGAGCCCGGATCCTCATTCAAGCTCATGTCCATGATTGTCGGGCTTGAGGATAAAAAATTCAGCCTCGATGATATGGTTGCCACCGGTAATGGGAAAATAAAATATGCAAACCAAACCATGTCTGACTCTCATGAAGGCGGGTTTGGAACCATTACTGTTCGTCAGGCTTTTGAATATTCATCAAATGTGGGTATCTCAAAGATCATTTTGAAAGCATATGGTAATAATCCCGCTGCGTTCATTAAGGGCCTTTATAAAATGGGCATCCATAAACCCTTGGGAATTGAAATCAAAGGGGAAGGCATGCCGTTTATTAAATCACCGGATAACAATACCTGGTCTCAGGTTACTCTTCCATGGATGTCCATCGGATATGAGCTTCGGCTCACTCCTATGCAGATTCTTGCATTCTACAATGCAGTGGCAAACGATGGAAGGTTAATGAAACCTATGTTTGTTAAAGAAGTTCAGTATGCAGGTCAAACAGTTAAGACTTTCGAACCAGTGGTTCTTAATCCGGCAATTGCCAGTAAATCTACTATCGAGCAGGCTCAGTCATTGCTTGAAGGTGTTGTGCAGCGTGGTACGGCGAAAAACCTGAATAAAGCCATTTTTCCCATTGCAGGTAAAACGGCTACTGCACTTATAGCAAAAAGTGGAGGATATAAAATTGATGGAGCCGACTATAATGCTTCTTTTGTGGGGTATTTCCCGGCAAATGATCCCCAATATTCATGCATTGTAGTTGTAAATAAGCCAACAAAAGGAAAGTACTATGGTGGATCTGTTGCTGCACCTGTATTCCTAGAAATAGCTGAAAAAGTATATGCCACAAATCTGGAAATGAGGCAAAGGGATACCTTAAGCCGTATTGATGTGAAGCCGGCCAGTATTTTCTCAAAAGCTAAGGTAGTAACATTTCTGTACAGAGCACTGGGTATCACAGATTTAAGCGTAAATACAGAATCAGAGAATGATTATGTCCGAATTTTACAATATGGCGATAGTGTCGCAAGCGGTACTCCCTCCTTCGATGGTGGTCGGATACCTGATGTAAGAGGTATGACAGCCCCCGATGCCATTGTTGTGCTGGAATCTGCAGGTCTTGAAGTTGAAATCTCAGGTAAAGGTCGTGTAAGCAGAATGATCCCTTCACAAGGAACACCTGTTCGAAACGGAATGAGAGTAAAATTGATATTGAGATGATGCTGTTGAGTACCATATTGAAAGATATTAAAACGGAACATTTGAATGGTCCGGTTGATCTTGAGATAGCTGGCATGAGCGCTGATTCAAGGCAGATTTCGGAGGGCTTTTTGTTTCTTGCTTTGAGTGGTACACAAGTTGACGGACATCAGTTTATCGACAAGGCGGTTGATGCAGGTGCTGTCGCCATTGTATGCAGTAGAAAAGACATCAAAGTACCGGAGCATGTTACAGTATTTTATACGGAAAATGCGCATCAGGCGTATGCTCTGGCTTCCTCAAATTTTTATGGCCGCCCTGCAAATAATCTGAAAGTAATTGGAATAACCGGAACAAACGGAAAGACAACCACAGTTACTTTACTTGCAAATCTTTTTAATGCTTGCGGAATAAAATCAGGCCTTTTGTCAACAGTAAGGTATCAGATTGCAGGAGAAGAGTTTCCTGCAAGTCATACTACGCCGGATGCTTTACATTTAAATGAGCTTCTGGCTCTCATGGTGGAAAAGGAATGTGAATATTGCTTCATGGAAGTAAGTTCTCATGCACTAATTCAGGAAAGGGTTGCCGGAATAGACTTTGCGGGTGCTGTATTTTCAAATATTACTCAGGATCATCTCGACTATCACGGAACATTTCAAGATTATATCAATGCAAAGCAAATACTGTTTAATAATCTTAGCAGGTCAGCTTTTGCACTTTACAATGCAGATGATAAAAATGGTCATATCATAGTACAGAATACCCATGCCAAAAAATTCACCTATGCATTAAAAAAGCCGGCCGATTTTAAAAGCAGAATCATTGAAAATCATGTTGGCGGCCTGGCATTGAATGTAGATGGTATAGAAACCTGGTTCCGACTTCCGGGGCGCTTCAATGCTTATAACCTGACAGCAGTATATGCATGTGCTGTATTGCTTGGAATGGAGAAAGATAAAGTGCTTAGGGAGCTCAGTAAACTCGATCATATTGATGGACGGTTTAATCTCATTTCTTCAAACCGAAATGTTACCGGGATTGTAGATTATGCACATACTCCCGATGCATTAAAGAATGTTCTGGAAACGGTTGTGGATCTTAATAATGGGAATGGTAGAATTATTTGTGTTGCTGGGGCAGGTGGTGACCGTGATCCTTCAAAAAGACCACAAATGGGTAAAATTATGGCACATTTTGCGGATTTGGTCATAATTACATCAGACAACCCTCGAAGTGAAAATCCTCAGACGATTATAGATGAAGTGAAGGAGGGAATTGATATTACCAGACAAAAGAAAGTGCTCAGTATTGAAAGCAGGGAAGAGGCCATTAGAACAGCATGCATGATGGCTCAGGATAATGATATCATTTTATTGGCAGGTAAAGGGCATGAAACTTATCAGGAAATAAACGGCGTCAGGAATCACTTTGATGACAGAGAGATGCTGTATAAATATTTAAACGAATAAGATATGTTGTATTATTTGTTCGATTGGTTAGAAACGAGTTTTGATTTTCCGGGTGCAGGAGTTTTTCAGTATCTGTCATTCCGCGCAGCGATGGCAGCCATTATTTCATTGCTTGTAACCATGCTTTTTGGAAAGAAACTTATCGGCTTTTTAAAGAAAAAGCAAATAGGTGAAGATATACGCGATCTTGGGCTCGAAGGGCAGATGAGTAAAAAAGGCACTCCTACTATGGGTGGAATTATCATCATTGCTGCAATACTAATTCCAACTCTTCTTCTTGCAAAGCTTCACAACATCTATGTAATCACTATTCTCATATCTACGGTTTGGCTTGGTGTTATTGGTTTTATCGATGATTATATCAAAGTGTTCAGAAAAAACAAAAAGGGACTTCATGGAAAATTTAAGATAGTCGGACAACTGGGCCTCGGGATTATTGTGGGAGCAATGATGTATTTCAGCGATAATGTTGTGATTCGCGAAAAGATAGATACGTCTCAGCATCTTACTGAGGCTGAATATATGAATGATGACTGCAAAAAGGAAGCCTCAGATTATTTCGAGGTAGATGAGGTGAAATCTCTAAAAACAACCATTCCGTTTTTGAAAGACAATGAATTTGATTACAGCTCGCTCACTCGCTGGATGGGTGCACAAAACCAGTGGTGGGCGTGGCTGATTTTTATTCCTATTGTAATGTTCATCATTACAGCGGTGTCAAACGGGGCTAATCTCACAGATGGGCTCGACGGTCTGGCAGCCGGAACATCCGCGGTTGTTGGTCTTGTACTTGGTTTGCTCGCCTGGGTATCCGGCAACTTCATTTTTGCCGATTACCTCAATATCATGTACATCCCGAATACGGGTGAGCTGACTATTTATATCAGTGCGTTTGTGGGAGCAATGGTTGGTTTTCTATGGTATAATTCATATCCGGCTCAGGTATTCATGGGTGATACGGGAAGCCTCACCATTGGAGGTATAATTGCTGTGTTTGCCATAATGATACGCAAAGAATTGTTGTTGCCTCTTCTTGCAGGAGTATTTCTCATTGAGGCAGTTTCGGTTATGGTTCAAACCTCAATTTTTAAGATCAGAAAAAGACGTAAAGGCCTTGAATATGCGCAACAAAACAGGGTGTTTCGCATGAGTCCGTTGCATCATCATTATCAGAAAAAGCCTTTGCATGAAGTGAAGGTTGTGAACCGATTTATCATTGCCAGTATTATGCTGGCCATTTTAACCATTGTAACTCTGAAACTGAGGTAAAATGAAAAGAATATTCATACTTGGCGCCGGTGAAAGCGGTATCGGAGCAGCCCTTCTGGCAGGAAAGGCCGGGTATGATGTATTTGTAAGTGATGCCTCGGTTATCAAACCTCATTACAGGCAGGAGCTGGTTTCGGCAGGCATTGAGTTTGAAGAAGGATCGCACACTACTGATAGGCTAATAGGGGTTGACTATCTTATTAAGAGCCCGGGAATTCCACCTTCTGTCCCCATTATTCGTGAAGCAGAGAAGAGAAATGTGAAAGTTATTTCTGAAACAGAATTTGCAGCAAAATTCACCGATTCAATTAAAATCTGTGTAACCGGCAGTAACGGAAAAACTACAACCGCAACACTTATTTACCATATCCTAAACAATGCGGGATTCGATGTATGCCTGGCCGGCAATATCGGGACATCCTTTGCACGTTGCCTTGCCGAACGCGACTATAAGTACTTTGTACTTGAGTTGAGTAGTTATCAACTCGATTATATGTTTGATTTTAAATCAGACATTAGTGTTATTACCAATATTACTCCTGATCATTTAGACCGGTACAATCAGTCAATGAGTGAGTATGCCACTTCAAAATTCCGGATTTGTCAGAATCAGACAGATTCCGATTTTCTCATATACAATGCCGATGACAATCAAATACTTAAGTATTTGGCAACTCATTCTTTGAAACCTGCCGCTATTCCTGTTTCCATCAATGATGAGTTATCAGGGGATCATGCGTCGGTAAAGGAGCTTCAATTTGAAATACAATTAAACAACAGCATAATGACAATGATGATTGAAACCCTGGCTTTACAGGGTAAACACAATTTGTACAACAGTATGGCTGCAGCAGTAGCGGCCAGAATTCTGGAAATTAAAAAAGATTCCATAAAGGAAAGTCTTGCTGATTTTCAGAATATTGAGCATAGGCTCGAAATGGTTACAAAGGTTCATGGAATTTCCTTTATCAACGACTCTAAAGCCACCAACGTAAATGCCACTTGGTATGCTTTGGAAAGTATGAATCATCCCGTAATATGGGTTGCAGGTGGTACAGATAAAGGAAATGAGTACGATGATCTGATTCCACTTGTGAAAGATAAAGTGAAAGCCATGATTTGTTTAGGTGTAGACAATAAGCGGTTGCTGGAAACTTTTTCGGGTGTGGTTCCTGAGATTCAGGAAACCCAGAGCATGAAAACTGCTGTGGAAAGAGCTTATTACATGGGCTCTCCTGGTGATGTGGTTTTATTGTCTCCCGCTTGTGCCAGCTTTGATCTTTTTGAAAACTTCGAAGATCGGGGAAATCAGTTTAAATACGCAATCAGGGAATTGTAAAAATGGCTAAATTTTCGCAATATATTAAAGGTGATAAGGTGGTCTGGATGATCGTCGTGCTGCTCAGCATTTTTTCTATTCTGGCAGTCTACAGTTCAACAGGCACACTGGCTTTTCGTTATCAGGACGGAAACACCGAATATTATATTGTGAAGCATGTATTTACTTTATTGTTGGGCCTGTTCTTTATGTATGTGGTTCACAATATTAAATACTCATACTTTTCCCGCTTGTCACAATTACTGTTGTATATTTCTGTTCCGTTGCTGCTTTTCACATTGTTTAAAGGAACATCTATAAATGAAGCCAGCCGTTGGATTACCATCCCTGTTATAAATATAAACTTTCAGAGCTCAGATCTTGCAAAACTGGCTATTATTCTTTATCTGGCGAGATTGCTTGCTCTGAAACAAGGTGAGATCAAGGATTTCAAGCAGTCTTTTCTTCCGATGATTATTCCCGTAGCATTAATAACTCTGCTTATTTTGCCGGCCAACCTGTCTACTGCATTGCTGATTTTTGGAACCAGTATGATACTGATGTATGTTGGCAGAGTTTCATTCAAATATATAGGGTACACATTTATTATAGTTGTAGTTCTTATGGGTTTGCTGATTTTAATATTGATGCAGATGCCAGGCGGGGGACGTGTGGAAACCTGGAAAGCAAGAATAGAGAACTTCTCTGGCGGCAGTGATGAAGATAACTACCAGGCTGAACAAGCCAAAATTGCCATAGCAAACGGAGGAGTATTTGGAAAAGCCCCTGGTAATTCAACTCAGCGGAATTTCCTCCCGCACCCATATTCAGATTTTATTTATGCTGTTAGCATTGAAGAGTATGGTTTGTTTGGAGGCATCTTTATTCTATTGCTTTATTTGATTTTACTTTATCGCGGAGTAAATATTGCCATGCGAAGCCCGGGAACTTTTGGGGCATTCTTATCAATAGGGTTAAGTTTTATTCTGGTTTTTCAGGCACTCAGCAATATGGCTGTTGCAGTTAATATATTTCCGGTAACGGGACAGCCGTTGCCTTTGGTAAGCATGGGTGGAACATCTATTTGGTTTACCAGTATTTCTCTGGGGATAATACTTAGTGTCAGCAGGGGTAATGATGAACAAAAACAAGGGGGTAATAATGAAAGAACATAATTACAGAGTTATTATGTCGGCAGGTGGAACCGGGGGCCATATATTCCCCGCTCTGGCTGTGGCACGTGCAATAAAAAAGATTGATCATAAAACTGAGATATTATTTGTTGGTGCAGAGGGGAAGATGGAAATGGAAAAAATTCCTCAGGCCGGATTTCCCATAGTTGGGTTAAAGATATCCGGCTTGCGGCGAAAGTTTAGCCTGAAAAATCTGGGTTTACCATTTAAGGTTCTCTCAAGTCTTCGAAAAGCAGGAAAAGTACTTAATGACTTTAAACCACATGTGGTAGCCGGCTTTGGCGGGTATGCAAGTGGCCCGGTGCTTAGAAAAGCATCAACCTATAGGATCCCGACGATTCTGCAGGAACAAAATTCATATCCGGGTCTTACCAATAGAATTCTGGCAAAAAAAGCAACGAAGATTTTTGTTGCCTACGAAAAAATGGAACGTTTTTTCGAGGCATCAAAAATTGTTTTAACAGGAAACCCTGTACGCAGCATGTTTCTGAATATGGATGTAAGTAAAAAGCAGGGCGCAGAATTCTTTGATCTGGATCCTGAAAAATTTACAATACTTGCAGTGGGTGGAAGCCTGGGCGCACGAACAATAAATGAGTCTTTATGTAAAATCATCCCTGACCTTGAAGAAAAAGATTTTCAGCTAATATGGCAAAGCGGAAGACATTATGCCGCTCAACGATGCGAAGCATTGGGGAGTGTAATTAATGAAGGATTTGTAGTGCGAGAGTTTATTAAAGAGATGGATATGGCCTATGCAGCAGCCGATATAGTAATAAGTCGTGCAGGAGCCATTGCAATTTCTGAATTGCAAAATGTTGGGAAGCCCGTAATTTTCATTCCTTCGCCTAATGTGTCTGAAGATCACCAAACTAAAAATGCCAGGGCACTGGTAGAGAAAGAAGCAGCAATGCTCTTGCCTGATTCTGAAGCACGAGAAAGGCTTAAAGACTTCATTTTTGAGCTGGCCGAGGATGAGCAAAAAAGAAAATCACTGGCAGCGAATATTAAGAAAATGGCTTATCCGGATGCGGCGGATACAATTGCAGAGGCCATAATGAATATGGCAAAAGAAAGAAGAGAAAGAAACAGAAATGAACATTCATAGTCTGAAAAACATATATTTTCTTGGAATAGGCGGCATAGGCATGAGCGCCCTGGCCCGCTATTTCCACGCTATGGGTGTAGCAGTAAGCGGATATGACAAAACTCCGTCTGATCTTACTCATTCAATGGAAAATGAAGGAATTAACATACACTATAATGCCGATTCCAGTCAGATTCCAACTGTTTGTGACCTGGTCATTTTTACTCCTGCAGTTCCGTCTGATTTTGAAGAGTGGGCAGAAATAGAAAAAAGAAATATCCCGTTCATAAAAAGATCAGAAGCATTGGCAATGATCTGCAATGGTAAAAACAGTATTGCTGTTGCGGGAACACATGGAAAAACAACCGTTTCTGCAATGACCGCTCATATTCTTGCAACCAGTGGTTTCCCGGTCAATGCCTTTGTAGGAGGCATTATGTCAGAATACTATACCAATGTGCTGATCAATGAAAATGCAGATTGGGTGCTTGTTGAGGCTGATGAGTACGACCGCTCATTCTTAAGACTTCATCCCGATATAGCAGTGGTTAATGCTATTGATGCCGATCATCTTGATATCTACGGATCTAAGACTGAGCTGGAGTTAGCTTTTGAAGAATTTATGCAGCAATGCATGAATCCTTTCAGTCTAATTCTGAATGCCGGAATTAAAACCGATATTATTACTTTACCAAATGAAGCCATTACTTTCTCTGCTAGTAAAAAAGCAGTGTTTACTGCAGAGAATATTCATGTTGATAACAGTGAATTTGTATTTGATGTATTCAAAAGCGGTTCATTATTCATTGCTGGTGCACACATGTCACTGCCCGGTCGACATAATGTGGAAAATGCACTGGCTTCAATAGCAGTGGCAGATAAGCTGGGACTGGATCCGGCATCTGTAAAAAATGCATTGGCTTCATTCAGAGGTGTGAAAAGACGACTGGAAAAAATATGTGAATGCAACGGTAAAGCTTTCTATGATGATTATGCCCACCATCCAAAAGAAATTAGCGTTTTAATTGATGCAATCAGAGAACTGCACCCCGGGAAGAAAGTTTGCGGTATTTTCCAGCCTCATCTTTTTACCAGAACTCGTGATTTTGCCCAAGGCTTTGCCGAAAGCCTGGCCATGCTTGATCGTGTAATAATAACTGATATCTATCCGGCAAGAGAAAAACCAATTGAGGGAATTGATGCGCAGTTTCTGTTAAACAAAATCTCGGGATGTGAGAAGGAATTTATGCCATATGAAAGTCTTACTGAGGAAGTCTCCCGTATAAAGGAAGATATAATATTAACCATAGGAGCCGGTGATATTGATCGGTTGGTACCTGAAATTAAAGAAGTACTTAAAAACTGTCGATGAAGCGTAAAATAAAAATAGCAGTCTGGATTGTTGTGATTATTGGAATTATCGCAGCATTGAAGTATGCTGACTACCGTTTCAAGAAACAGGAATTGAATGAGATCATCATTGATATAGATATCAATGGGTCTGAACCATTAATTGATGAGGATGAGATTCGCGAGCTGATTCAGCAGGGACATGATTCTATTCAGGATCAGGAAGTGGGCCAGATCGATCTGCAAATGATCGAAAATCTCATAATGACTAACCCATATGTTTTGTCGGTTAATGCTTTTATAAACATGGATGCCAGTCTGGAAATCTCAGTAAAACAGCGCCAGCCACTATTGAGAATATTTAACTCCGCCGGTGACTCTTATTATGTTGATTACGAAGGAGCGCTTCTCCCTTTACATCCAACAACATCTGTTTATGTACCTATAGCCAGCGGCAAAATTGATGGTGAATTTTTGCCGTCTTTAACATATCGTCGTTTTGATACGATTACTGAAGATCAGTGCCGGCTTGTGTTGGTTGAGGAAAAACTATTCCATATTGCTGAATTCATCAAAGAAGATAGTTTGTTGAGCGAGCTTGTGGCTCAGATATATGTGGCTGATGCATCGCACTTTGAGTTGGTGCCTCGTATTGGCGACCATCAGATCATTTTCGGTGATGCCTTTGACAGTAAAGAAAAACTCACAAAACTAAGATATTTTTATTCCGAAGCGTACAGACAATATGACCTTGGTATATACAAGGCATTTGATCTGCGCTACAGGAATCAGGTTGTTTGCGTTAAAAAATAAATACCATGAAAGAAAAAGATGGACCTCAGATTGTAGTCGGACTCGACATTGGAACCACAAAAATAGCTATGCTGGTGGGCTACCTCAATGAGCACGGCAAACTCGAAATCATGGGGCACTCCAAAACACCTTCTCTGGGTGTGAAAAAAGGTGTGGTCGCCAATATTGAGAAGACCATTGAATCAATAATCAAGGTGAAGGAAGAGGCTGAAGAAATGAGTTCGGTGAATATTCAGGTGGTGAATGTGGGTATTGCCGGACAACATATTAAAAGCTTGCAGCATCGCGGTAGTATCATTCGCGAGAATACTGAAACAGAGATTCAGCAATCAGATATAGATCATCTGATTGAGAACATGTATAAGCTGGTGATGGCTCCGGGCGAAGAAATAATACATGTAATCCCTCAGGAATATATTGTGGATGGAGAAGGCGGAATAAAAGACCCTGTGGGTATGGCAGGTGTTTCTCTCGAGGCTAATTTTCATATTATCACAGGGAAAATCACTGCGGCCAGAAACATTGAAAAATGTGTAAGCCGTTCAGAACTTTCTATGACCGATATGATTCTTGAGCCCATTGCTTCTTCGCTTTCTGTACTAAGTGAAGAGGAGAAAGAAGCCGGTGTTGCTTTGGTCGATATCGGTGGTGGGACAACAGATATTGCCATTTTTCAGGATGGAATCATTCGCCACTCTGCTGTAATTCCATTTGGAGGAGATATTATAACTGAAGATGTGAAAGAAGGCTGTTCTATTCTGAAGAATCAGGCCGAATTGCTGAAAGTAAAACATGGCTCCGCCCTGGATGCGCAGGTGAAAGAGGAAATATACATTTCTATTCCCGGCTTAAAAGGTCGTCCGCATAAAGAAATCTCGATGAAGAATCTGGCTAAAATTATTCAGGCCAGAATGGACGAGATTATCGAGTTTGTGGAATATGAAATCAAAAACTCAGGCTATGAGCGCAAACTTATTGCTGGCATTGTGCTCACCGGCGGTGGATCGCAACTGAAAAACATATCGCAATTGTTCCAGTTCAGAACCGGACGCGAAGCAAGAATCGGGTATCCGGCAGAACATCTTTCTGCCAATGTGCCCAAAGAACTGCACTCGCCAATGTATTCAACAGGAATTGGTTTGGTGCTGAATGGGTTTAATGCGCTTAATGCAGGAAAGAATAGCAACAAGATTCCAAATCAGGGCAAAGCACCCGGTGGCGGATTCATAAAACGACTCTTTAATAAGGGTATGAACTTCTTCGACGAGGACATATCATAGCAAATCGTTGATAAGTAAACGATTTCTTGTTGAAAAGTTTTCGTGAAGTACGATATAATTAAGATGAACCTAAGTATTTTTACACATTAAATTAAAATGGAGTTCCTATGCAGAATACAAATCAGGATATAAACTTCAATATTGAATTTAAACCTGCTGGTAATCAGGCTTCTATCATCAAGGTTTTTGGTATTGGCGGAGGTGGTAGCAATGCAGTTAATCACATGTACCGTCAGGGAATCCGCGGTGTGGATTTTCTAATTTGTAATACCGATGCTCAGGCTTTGGAAAATTCTCCGGTGCCCAATAAACTTCAGATCGGATACAATCTTACTGAGGGAAGGGGAGCCGGCAACATGCCCGACGTGGGAAAAGAAGCTGCCGAAGAAAGTCGCAAAGAGATTGAGGAAGTGCTGAGCAAGGATACCAGAATGGTATTTATTACTGCCGGTATGGGTGGAGGAACCGGAACCGGAGCTGCGCCCGTTATTGCGGAAATAGCAAAGGAAATGGATGTACTTACTGTGGGTATTGTCACCATGCCTTTCTCCTTCGAGGGACGTAAGCGCCGTCAGCAGGCAGAAATTGGCATAGAAGCTATTCGCGAAAATGTAGATTCATTGCTGATTATCAATAACGATAAAGTACGTGAGTTTTACGGAAACCTAAAGCTGACCGAAGCATTTGCCAAAGCTGATGATATTCTGTCGATCGCAGCCAAGGGTATTTCTGAGTTGATTACAGTTACCGGTTATATTAACGTTGATTTTGAAGACGTAAAAACTGTGATGAAAGACAGTGGCGTTGCTATTATGGGTATTGGTATGGCTGAAGGCGAGAATCGTGCCCTTACAGCAGTTGAAGATGCGTTGAACAGCCCGCTGCTCAATGATAATGAAATTACCGGTGCGAAGAATATTCTGCTTTATATTGCCAGTGGCAATGATGAAATTACCATGGATGAGGTGACCGAAATTTCAGATTATATTCAGGATGCTGCAGGTGAATCTGCAGAAATAATATGGGGTAACGGAACCGACGAAGCGCTGGGCGATGCAATTTCTGTTACAGTTGTAGCAACCAATTTCAATGCCCAACCCATTGAAGAGGCGCAGTCAACACGCATTGTTGAACTGAAGGAAGAAACTCATGAAGAGCAGATGGAAGAACAGGAAATGACGGTTATTGACCGCAGCCAGAATACTGTTGTGCAACCACCGGAGTTGCCAAAAGAGCCTGTTCGGGAGAAAATTACCATTAAGCTTACCGAGGAAACAGAAGACAATGTGAATGAGCAGAATATGGAAACCGAGAGTTTTTATTCTGAGCATTTGAACGAAGAGTTTGAAGATATGGCCGAGGAACAGGTAATGCCACGGGAAGAAGAAATGCCTCAGCCCGAAGAACAGGAAAATCTTCAAAGTAAACAGCAGGAACGCATTCAGAGTTTGAAGGACTATAATTTCAAAATTCAAAGTCCGGAAGACATGGAAGAAATGGAACAAAAACCTGCGTATGAGCGACGCGGAGTGATTCTGAAAGAAGAAATTCCTTCAGATGAAAAAGTGGTTAGCCGCTTTACCCTAAGCGAAAACGGCGAGAAAAAAGTGGAGATTAAAGGAAA
>PKSX01000019.1 GCA_002869435.1 Marinilabiliales bacterium
GATGGATCAGTTGATGCCAAAATTTGTGAAGCCAGAATTGCAGCATTCAGCGATCCGTTTACTCCTACAGTAGCCACAGGAATTCCGGGAGGCATCTGCACGATTGCAAGCAATGCATCAAGGCCATCAAATGAAGATTTTATCGGAACTCCTATTACGGGCAGTGATGTCATTGAAGCTATTACTCCCGGTAAATGAGCAGCCATACCTGCCGCAGCAATAATTACTTTTATACCATTGGCATCTGCATTTTTGGCAAACCTCTCCACCTCATCAGGGGTACGATGTGCTGATAATGCATGAACCTCAAATGGAATTTCCATATCATTAAAGAAATTGGCAGCCTTTTCCATGACCGGATAATCCGATGTACTGCCCATAATAATGCTCACAACTGCTTTCATAATCTTCAAATTTCTTAATGGTAACAAACATAATGAAAATATTTGATTTATGATTGATGAGTTATGAACTATGATTTATGATTTGAGAGAATATATACAAGAATTTGTGTCAACTTAATATTTATCTTTGATAAAAATCTACTCATGGAATCGAAAAGCGACTACCGCAAAGAATTTGATCAACAGCGAAAGAAATTCAAACCCTATGCCTGGATATTTCTGATTGATCTGGTGGCTATTATCATTGTGTTACCGATCTTGTTTTTCACCATTGAATTTGATCAAAGTTTTCTGCTGATTTATTCTATAATCACTTTAGCTGTATTGGTGGCCATTATGCCTGCCTGGAATAAATACAACCGATGTCCGGCGTGCAAAAAACACCTCGGGCGAGACACGGTGAAACATTGTCCCAGCTGTGGCGTGCAGATTCGATGACATTTGAGATATTAGACGCGGATTACTCACAAGCCTACATTATTTTTAATGGTGTTCGTGAGCTCGCCACTTCTTGTCTCGGTTTACGCAGTATTTATAAAGTAACGATTAACGCGGATCAGGCTCGTATCTGATTAGCTGATTAGCTAATGAGCAGATTAGCGGTAATTGTTCAATTTGCTAATCATAATCCGTGTTAATCTGTAAAATATGTATTTCAGCGTTAATCTGCGTCTACATTCTACATTCTATATTGTACGTTTTACGTTCTACTTTCACTTTATACTTTATACATAAGCAAAATCCATAAGAACTAACAAGCCTAATCAGCATATCAGCAAATCTGCAAATCAGCAAATCAATACTTTCCACTATAATTCGTACTTTTGCTCTTTAATTTGAAATTCATGGAATCAGTAGTCGTTCACGGGAAGAAATTCAATCTGTATCTAAAGCACGAACAGGTCATCGAAGCCATTGAAAAAATGGCGGTTAAACTCAATGAGGAGCTCAAAGACAAGAATCCGCTTTTTATAGTGGTTCTGAACAGTGCTTTTGTATTTGCATCGGAATTAATCACCCGTTTTAACGGACCTTGTGAAGTTACTTTTGTAAAGCTTGCCAGTTATGAGGGTACTCAAAGCACAGAAAACGTGCGTGAGGTTATGGGTTTAAGTGAAGATGTAACCGACAGAACGGTAGTTTTTGTGGAAGACATTATTGATACGGGTCTCACTATGCTAATGGCTAAGGATAAAATTAAAGCCGCCGGGGCAAAGGATGTGAAACTTGCCACCTTACTGTATAAACCCAAAGCGTTCAAACACAACTATTATATCGATTATATCGGTATTGAGATTCCGAATGATTTCATCATTGGATTTGGCCTCGATTTCGACGGACAGGCCAGAAATTTGCGTGACATTTACAAAATCGAAGAATAAGCTATGATTAATATTGCACTTTTTGGCCCTCCGGGAGCCGGAAAAGGTACCCAGTCGAGAATGCTGCTCGAAAAATACAAGCTCACCTATATTTCTACAGGTGATATGCTTCGTGAGGAGATAGCCAATGACACCGACCTGGGTCGTCAGGCGAAGGACATCATTAATAAAGGGGGTCTTGCTTCTGATGATATCATTGTACAGATCATTGAAAATAAGATCAAGATGAATCCCGACAGCAATGGTTTTCTGTTTGATGGTTTTCCGAGAACCGTTCCACAGGCCTATATTCTGGAAGGACTTATGCTGAGAATGAATACCAGCCTTAGCTGTATGATAGCCCTTGATGTTCCGAAAGAAGATCTCATCAAACGAATGATGGAGCGCTCGAAACGAGAGAATCGTGCTGATGATAAAATGGAAGTTATTCAGCACCGTTTGGAAGAATATGAAAATAAAACCATTCCCGTAGCGAACTTCTATAAAGAACTGGATAAATTTCATACTG
Source organism: Marinilabiliales bacterium (assembly GCA_002869435.1). Lineage (GTDB taxonomy): Bacteria > Bacteroidota > Bacteroidia > Bacteroidales > DTU049 > BM518. Next base: position 2,295 of record PKSX01000019.1, read on the forward strand.
TTGACGGTACCGGTGACCTCGACTCTGTTTTCGGACGTATTGATAATATTGTTCAAAAATCACTGGAAAACATGTGGCTCAATTTCATCCTTTATGGCCCTCCGGGAGCCGGAAAAGGAACACAGGCCAAGAAACTGGCCGAGAAATTCAATCTGGTTTATATTTCTACCGGATCACTGCTGCGCGAGGAAATTGCCAATCAGACTGAAATGGGTAAAATTGCCCAGCCATTTGTTGATAGTGGTGATGTAGTTCCGGACGAAATTGCAATTAAGCTTATCGAAAATAAGATTAACCAGCACCAGGGTGCTAAAGGCTTTATATTTAAGGGATTTCCACTCACCATTGCACAGGCATATATTTTCGACGGGATGCTTTGGAAAATGGGTTCCAAAGTGAGTTGTGTATATGATTTCATTACCCCCACACTGCAATCCATTAAGCGACTCTCGGCCAGAGCCAATACCGACAAAGCCCGTTCCTACGATCACGATATCGATGTAATCATTCACCGCCTCGATGTTTTTGAGCAAAGAACTTCTCTTTTACGCGAATATTACCGAAAGAAAAACATTTTGCAGACCATTAACGGCGTTGGAAATGAAGATGAAATTTTCAATGAGCTAAGCGATAGAATTGAAAAAGCCTTCAAAATACTGCGCTAATGTTTAATATGGTTGTATTTGGCCCTCCGGGCTGTGGAAAAGGAACACAATCGAAAAAAATCATTGAGGAATTTGGTTATCGTCATATGTCCTCAGGTGATTTGATTCGTAAAGAAATCCGTAAAGGTACAGCCATGGGGCAATTTCTCGAAAAATTCATCAGCCGCGGTTTATTGGTTCCCGATGGTATTATTATGAAGGAGATATTCCGGTACTGGCTCAGAAACCTTGATACCAAAGGTATGGTCTTCGACGGGTTCCCAAGAAACCTGTATCAGGCTCAGATGATGGATAGAGTATTCAATAAAAAAGGATATGATATTGAGCTGGTCATATCAATAGAAGTTCCTGAGGATGAGCTTATTCGCCGGGTAATTGAACGTGGAAAAGACTCAGGGCGTGCCGATGACAATGCTGAAGTAATGCACAACAGATTATTGGTTTACCAGAGTCAAACCCGCCCTGTAATTGAATATTATAAAAAGAATAAACGATTATTTGCAGTCGACGGACAAAACCCAATTGAAGAAGTTTACGCTGAAATACGGCAACTAATTGTGGATAAAAACCATTGATATGGCACAGAGCAACTTCATCGATTATGTAAAGATATTCTGTCGCAGCGGCAAAGGAGGTGCGGGTTCAACGCATTTTCACCGATCAAAAAAAGACCCCAGGGGCGGCCCCGATGGTGGAGATGGTGGAAAAGGCGGCCACGTGATTATGAGGGGTGATCCCCGAAAATGGACTTTACTGCATTTGAAATACACTAAGCATCTTTTTGCCGAACATGGAGGTGGAGGGTCAGAAAACCGTAAAACAGGTGCAGATGGCAAGAACCTGTACATAGATGTACCATTGGGTACCGTGGCCAAAGACGCTGAAACCGGAAATTTGCTTGGAGAAATAAAAGAAGAAGGCGAAGAGCTTGTTTTATTGCAGGGCGGACGTGGCGGATTGGGTAACGACCATTTCAAATCGGCCACAAACCAAACACCACGATATGCACAACCCGGAGAAGACTACCAGGAATCGTGGATTATACTCGAACTTAAAGTCCTTGCTGACGTAGGCCTCGTTGGATTTCCCAACGCTGGAAAATCTACTTTGCTTTCTGTGGTTTCGGCCGCAAAGCCTGAAATTGCCGATTACCCTTTTACAACCCTGGTTCCAAATCTGGGTGTGGTACCCTATTTCGATGACCAGTCGTTTGTAATAGCCGATATTCCGGGTATAATTGAAGGCGCCCATGAAGGGAAAGGCCTGGGAACAAGATTTTTGCGCCATATAGAAAGAAATTCAATTTTGCTGTTCCTCGTTCCGGCTGATGCTGAAGATCACGTAAAGGAATATAAAACGCTGCTAAGGGAATTGGAATTATATAACCCTGAATTAATGCTTAAGGAACGATTGATTTCCATTTCAAAAAGCGATATTATTGACGAAAAAGAGCGTAAGAAGATTCAGGCAAAATTCGATAAAGAAAAACTCCAGGTACTGTTTTTCTCATCTGTTAATGGCGAAGGACTGCCGGAACTGAAGAAGATGCTCTGGCAATTGATGAATTAAGTGAAATTGTAAAAGTTAAAAGTAAAAAGTTAAAAGTATTTGCACTGTCCTCACTTTTTACTTTTTGATTCTGAAAATAATCGGGATTATTTTTTCAATTTAACTTTATTCTCATTACTTCCGAAGTCTGAATGAAAGCTACCATTACTTAATACTTTTCTCCTTTTCTACTTTTTCAATTTGACTTAACTGTCTAATTATGTATTCTAGCAAATATCCACTACCTTTGCATTCGAATTCATGCGGATAGTACGTATTACCAATATTGTTGCGCTTCTGGCCATAGTTTTTCTGTGGATACTTTTGTATTTCACACAGGAATCCTATATGGGAACCGGGCTCGATTATCCTAACCATAAAGACAGCACTGTAGTTCACTTTTCAAACAAAAACCCATATTCTTTCACATACAGAGGAAAAATATTTGGGTTTAAGAATGAAATCAAGTCAGGAATAGATACCGTAATCACAGGCATCTGGCAACTGGATCCGGATTCCAATCAGGTGCATTATTTTTCTTTCCCGGACCGGGGTTTTGAAAAACTGGAAGCACTCAATATGAATCCCGATTCTCAATTGGTTATTGTAGGTAGCACAGACAGCATATTTTCGGTTATCACTTTTGATTCGACATTTCAAAGCCAAATGCAGATTGATGCTCCTGCCCCGTTTCTGGGAATGGGCTTTCCTAAAGGAAGAACGGAACTCGTTTTTGGCCGGGATGGAAAAATTCTGGGTCATATCTTCACTGTTTCAGATACGGTTACAATGCGCACATACGACCTTCCGAATTTTTACAACAGAATTTGCGAAATCTATCAGGTTTTTGTTGAGGATGATACATGGAAATTTCTTACCCAAACTAATTTCTACAGGCTAAATGATGTATGGATTATTCTCGATACCAGCCGGAAAAGTAATTACCTGATATGGGATGAAAGAGGTGTATACCCTGAATACCCGGGAATAATTAATCTGCATAGAAATACTGCAAGATCCATTATGGACTACTCACTGAGTAAAATCGTACCGGTTTTTCCGCAACCGGATTCCATTCTTATTTTTGAAAACAGAAAGCAAAAATTAATAAAACCCGTAGCCCATAAGGAACGATACTTGGCACAGGCAAATGTATTGTCTGACAGCACTTTATGGAACATTGTTTCATTTGATACCACCGGTGTAAGTTCCGGATTTTTAAGTACATGTGCATATATGAAACCACCGGAATGTAATATCCCATGGGTTTTTGAAGACAGCGCCTATCATTTCCTGCTTCCCGAAAGTAATTCAAAACAAATCTTTTTCAGCGATTCTGAATATCCCGCAGGTCTCATTAGAATATCTGAAAACAAGTTCCTCCTTATCAGTTCTGAGTTAAGTTATGCCATTCTTGACGAAAATGGTATATCGCTTAAAAGGAGAAATTTCTTAAGTACCCTGCATTCTTCAATCACAAGAATGTATCCTGAAAAACGCAAAATACTTGAAGTTGAGCTACCGGAATTTGGGGCCGTTCAGTATTTTATATTATTGTATGGATTACTACCTTTATGGTTAATAAGTCTCATTGTATTCTGGCTTATTACCGTACTGAAGAAAAAGCCAAAATTTTCGGTTCGCGATAATCATTTTCCATTTTCAATTCGGCTAGTTCCGGGTAGCATTATTTTTGTAATTTTCTTTGCGATCAGCATAATAAAAATGCTGCATGATTTTTCCATTTTATAGAGCATTTTGCCTCTTTCTAATGCCGCTTAAATACTAATACTGAGCGCCATCTAAATTATATTGATTCTAAACTTGACTTTTATCAAAAAAAATATTGATTAAAAGTACTCCAATCAAAATATTATTTATAATATTGCTCCGCAATTAATTAACTCAAGTATAACTTTAAATTGTGTTGTTATGTCTTTAAATGAGAAAGTGAATGCTTTCATGGCAAAAGTAATTGCCAAGAACCCAAGTGAGGTGGAATTCCACCAGGCTGTACGCGAAGTTGTTGAATCTTTGCTACCTTACGTAGAGGAAAACCCAAAATATGCTGGTATTCTGGATCGCATTGTTGAGCCGGAAAGAGTTATCATGTTTCGCGTCCCATGGTTGGATGACGCTGGCAATCAGCAAATTAACAGAGGTTTCCGTATTGAAATGAATAGCGCCATTGGCCCTTACAAAGGTGGTCTGCGTTTTCACCCTACTGTGAACCTTGGAATCCTTAAATTCCTTGCTTTCGAGCAGGTATTTAAAAACTCACTAACTACACTCCCAATGGGTGGTGGTAAAGGTGGCTCTGATTTCGATCCTAAAGGAAAATCAGACAATGAAGTAATGAAGTTTACCCAAAGCTTTATGACAGAGCTTCAGCGTCATATTGGTCCTGACACTGACGTACCTGCCGGTGACATTGGTGTTGGTGGACGTGAAATTGGTTTCATGTTTGGTCAGTACAAACGTCTCCGCAACGAATTTACAGGTGTTCTTACCGGTAAAGGAATTGAGTGGGGTGGATCACTGATTCGTCCGGAAGCTACCGGTTACGGTCAGGTTTATTTCGCAAAAGAAATGTTATCAACCCGTGGCGACAGCTTCCAGGGTAAAACCGTAGTTGTTTCAGGTTCTGGTAACGTTGCTCAGTTTGCAACTCAGAAAGCTACCGAACTCGGTGGCAAAGTAGTTACTCTGTCTGATTCTTCAGGTTTCATTTACGATCCTGCAGGTATCGATGCTGAGAAACTCGAATTTGTAATGCACCTTAAAAATGTTAAGCGTGGACGTATTAAAGAATACGCTGACAAATATGGTTGCGAATATTACGAAGGTAAAACTCCATGGGGTATCAAGTGTGATGTTGCGCTTCCTTCAGCTACTCAGAACGAACTTAACGGTGAAGATGCAAAAACTCTCATCGACAATGGTTGTTTCGTAGTGAGCGAAGGTGCAAACATGCCTTCAACTCCTGAAGCAGTTGAGTATTTCCTCGAGAAGAAGATTCTCTTCGGTCCCGGAAAAGCTGCTAACGCCGGTGGTGTTGCAACTTCAGGTCTCGAAATGAGTCAGAACAGCTTGCGTTTAAGCTGGACCCGCGAAGAAGTTGATACAAAACTTCATAACATTATGATCGAAATCCACAAAACCTGTGTTAAGTATGGTAAAAACGCAGACGGATCTATCGACTATGTTAAGGGTGCTAACATTGGTGGCTTTGTTAAAGTTGCCGACGCTATGCTCGCTCAAGGTCTTGTATAATCCTATTTCAAAATATACAAATGAAAAACTCCGCCGAGGCGGAGTTTTTTTATGCTAGTAAATCACAGCTTCTTCAATAATATCCAATTCAACTCCTGTTCGTTCCAGATTTTTCATCCAAACCGAAAGCTCAGCCACTTTTACATGCACCTCCATTTCGCAAGTCATTTCAAATTCCTGCTTCAGGATTCGAACAAAGTCTTTTGATGTTGCCTGCATGGCTGTATTAATGTTTTCGTATGGAAATGTAAGCTTCACTTTTGCAGCAATGAATTCCTTCTTTATTCCGGCTTCGTCAATAGCCATTTTGGTGGCCGTTTTATAAGCATTTATCAAGCCGGGAACACCCAGTTTTGTTCCGCCAAAATACCGAACCACTACAGCCAGCACATTGGTTAACTCTGCCGATAGCAATTGATTATAAATTGGTTTTCCTGCACTACCCGATGGCTCACCGTCATCATTAGCCCGAAAATTTTCTTTATCTGCGCCCAAAATATAAGCATAGCAATGATGTCGGGCATCGTAAAACTCTTTGCGCAGATTTTGCTGAATCTCTTTTATTTCTTCTTCAGAACTCACCGGAAACACCAACCCTATAAACCTGCTGTTTCGATCCTTAAAATGTGCACGGGCTTCTTTTTTGATGGTGTTGAACGACTCAATCATATCCCAAAGCTATCAATAATATAGAAACTACAGCAAGTCCCAGTCCGAAAATATTCCATTTTCCAAGTTTCTCCCTGAAGAAAATTAACCCCACCAAAGCACCTAAACTCACAATTCCAACATTAAAAACAGGTACAAAAACCGATACATCTACCCTTCCCAATCCATTCAAAAAGAATAAAGTGGAAAACCAGTTGAGCATCCCCAGAACAATACCAGCTCCAATATTTTTAATCTGAATTTTCTTTTTCTTTCGAATACTCACTACAATCAGAATACATAGTCCAATAATAAATGAAATACCAAAAGCGGAGGTAAGATACTGAATCATGTCGTTATCATTCCCCAGAAAAAAATGCTCAGCTGTTTTCATCAGCGAATCATTGCTTCCGTTACCGAGGAAGAGTAAAATGGGTAAGAGAAGCAGTATTCCTTTCAGATTAAAATTCTCATTGCGTTTAAAAATGAAATAAAACGCCGGAATCGACATAATAATACCTAATATTTTAATTAATCCGGGTTCTTCATTAAACACGAGAAAACCAAGAATGACCGGAATCAGCACCGACATTTTACTACTTACAGAAGTAATGGCTATACCCACTTTTGCTGCAGAAGAGGCAAACACAAAGAAAACAAGAATAAGCATGGTTCCCGATGCTATACTTAAAGGAAACCAGTCTTTGGTAACCAGTAATTCGGGACTTAAAAACTTCAAACTCACCCAACCCGCCAGAAAGGCCACAATATAGTTGGTTACTATACTTTGCAGAATATCAATTTTAAGCCTGGGATAGAGCTTAAAATTCACCATAATCAAAGTTGAGAACAGCAGAGCAAGCAATAGATAAATCATAAGTTCTCATTCATATATATGTGCAAGAAGTCATTGCCGTGTTTTTCTGTTCTTATCAGCCTTGAGTCTGGCAACTCTGGCGCGGAAAGACCTTTGCCGAATGTTTTTGAGCCGTGAATCACTCTGGCTTCATCCCACAAACCCTCTTTAATAAACAACTCAAGGGTATCGCGGCCACCCTCCACTATAAGGCTGAACACAAAACGCTGATAAAGCAATTCCAGAATATTTCTTGCGGTATTTTGCAATTCCGGTAATCTGATATAAGTTGCTTTATCTGTTTTACCTTCCTTAAATGGTTGTATCACCCAGGTTTCAGCCTCCTTGTTGAATACTTTGTACATATTTTCGTCCAGTTCCCGGTTGGTTAATATAATCCGTACCGGATTCTTTCCTTCCCATTCGCGCACCGTAAGTTCGGGATTATCATTTTCAAGTGTATTTCTTCCGAGTAATATCCCCATTTCCTGAGCGCGCCATTTGTGCACCAATACTTTCAGTTCTTGTCCCGAAATCCAATTATCGGCATTAACCATATCCGGGTCACTTCGGTCAATATCTATGAGTTTATCAGCCGTTTGGGCCCATTTCAAAATAACATACGGACGATTATGTGTATGGAAAGTCACAAAACGACGATTTAAAAATCGGGACTCTTCTTCCAAAACACCGGAAATAACCTCAATACCTGCATTTCTTAGTTTAGCCTCACCTTTTCCTGCCACTTTCGGACTTGGATCCTGCATTCCTATAAAAACGCGGGCCAGTTTATGCTGAACAATCAAATCAGCACATGGAGGTGTTTTGCCATAATGAGAACACGGTTCGAGATTGACATAAAGAGTGCTTTCAGAAAGCAATCTCTTATCCTCAACAGAATGAATCGCATTCACTTCAGCATGCGCCTCACCAAACTTCCGGTGCCATCCTTCACCTATTATTTTATCATCATGAACGATCACACATCCCACATAAGGATTGGGCTCCACATGTGAATATCCGTTTTTTGCCAGCTCAAGGCATCGCGACATGTATTTTTTATGATCAGACACAAAGCGAAAGTACAGAAAAAATTAAATTTGCAGGAGCAATGCATATAAATATCAGGTCATATATCAGAGAAAAATCAGCCCAGATTAACAAGGTTTATCAAGATGAAGCTGAAAGCAAAGCTGTTTGTGAACAGCTACTCATGTATCATTTAAACAGAAGCAGAGCTGAACTGTATTTAAAATCAGAGATTGAAATAGACATTAATCAACACAATGAAATAGAGGCTGATTTTAAGAAACTGAATCAGCATGTACCTTTGCAATACATCACCGGGGAAGCTCCATTCAGAACATTGCTATTAAAGATTTACGAAGGGGTGCTCATTCCCCGCCCTGAAACAGAGGAACTCATTGATTTGCTTATTAAAATGGAAGATCTGAATAAAAACACTCATATCCTTGATGCATGTACAGGAAGTGGGTGTATTGCCATTTCATTAAAAAGCGAATTTCCCGATATTGAAGTCTCTGCTTTTGATGTAGACAAAAATGTTCTGGCATTAGCTAAAAGTAATTCTGATGATAATAACACCACTATACAGTTTTTCCTTCATGATTTACTGAAAATGGAAAAAACAGGCAAAAACGAATTGTTCAATGTGATTATCAGTAATCCTCCCTATGTTCTGGAAAGCGAAAAAGAAAGAATGGCCGAACGGGTACTGCAGTACGAACCCGGCATTGCTCTTTTTGTTGAGGATAATGATCCTCTGATTTTCTACAAAAACATCATAAATCAGTTTGGCAGTAAAAACTGTCGCTATTATTTTGAAATCAACCCCCTTACTATTCAAAAATGGGAAGATTTCGGACAGGAATCCCGTTTTAACCTGCAATTTTTTAAAGACATCAATGGAAAAACCAGATTTGTACGTATTCAATAACACATTAGCACACAATTCATGCAATTCAAACAAAATTTCAAAGCATTTGCTAAATATGAGTTACGAATTGCCATATCATTTGAGAATTTCAAAATAAAATAGTATTTTTACAGAAATTTTTGGGGTTAATTAAACATTTATTAATTTCATACATCTAAGAACAAAACCTCCGCATATGAAAGGAATTATTGCCGCATTTGCAACTATTTTGGTTATGGCATTTTTTGCCGGCACCATATCTGCTCAAGATATTGAATTCAAAAAAAGCGACCAGTGGGAATTTATGTACGAGATTGACGGTGTCAATTTTTATTATAAAGCCACTGAATGTCATGATGAGTCGCAGGGATATCACAGGGAATACGTATTATTGAAACTCGAAAACACCAACGATTACTCAGTTGTAGTTGATTATGATGTTGAGATGTATTTCCATAATGAGTGTTTCAACTGTGGTGATAAACTAAATTCTGAGCATCACAGAACTGCCTATATTGAGGGCAATTCAACCATTGAGGGCACATGCACCATCGGAGAGGACAAAACTTTGAAAATCTTCTCGCGTTTTCTGAATTATGATAATCCGAAAGCGACACTGACCAATTTCAAATTAATCAACAAGCAGATTACAAAAAAATAAGAACAGATGAAAAAAAATCTGATTATATCCCTACTGGGAGTATTATTTACGATATTTTTTGTTGAAACTAATGCTCAATGTACTATAACAGCTGATGCATATCCCACAACGGTATGTGTTGGTGATCCGGTTACTCTTACCTCTGCCGGGGCGTGTGGTTATTTGATGTATAATGACTTCAACAATGGAACACCCGGCGCCGGATGGGTAGCTACAACAGGTGTTGATTTTTCAAACCCTTGTAACCCCACTGCTGACGGAACTATTTATTTATGGATGGGTAGCGCTGTTCCAATTCCAAGAACACTTACCACTATTGACTTTAACGTTGACGGTGCTTGTGAGATCTCATTTGACATGAAATATGCCATTCAGTCACAAAGTTCACCCTGCGAAGGAATTGATGAGTACAATGAAGGTGTTTCTCTTCAATACTCTGTTAATGCAGGAGGAACATGGGTTGACATTGCCTATTTCCAACCAGATGGTGTTATCCTGACAACAAACCCCGGTACGTCCGGAACATGTATATCCTCACCGTATATTACACCGTTTACATCGTGGGATACTTATACATTTCCTGTTCCTCTGGCTGCACAAACACCAAGTACGCGTTTCCGATGGATTCAGCTTGATTACTCTTCACAGAGTAATGACCACTGGGGGCTTGACAATATTGAAATCGTATGTCCTTCCAACGTACAGATAAGTTGGGATCATGGCCCAACAGTATTCGACCCGCCAACAGTATATCCTACAGGTGATACTACATATGTTGTAACTATTCTTGATACTGTTTCAGGTCAATGGGCTACTGACTCTGTTTTCATTGATGTAAAACCCATTCCAACATCGGACTTCACTGTTGAATCTCCTATCTGTACGGACGAACTTTCAACTATTGAGTATACCGGAACCGGATCTTCTGCATCAACTTTCAACTGGTTATTTAGTGGTGGAACCATAGTAAGTGGTTCAGGACCCGGACCATACGAACTTCAGTGGCCAGTAGGTGGTCTTATGTATATCAGCCTTGAAGTTACCGACAGCGGCTGTACCAGCCCGGTAACCTATGATTCAGTATTGGTTTATACTGCTCCAAATGTTGACTTTCTTGCTGATGTTCAGGATGGATGTGAACCACTTGATGTTCAGTTTACTGACAATTCATTCCCTGCCGGTTCTATCTGGGACTGGAGTTTCGGTGATGGAAATACCAGTGCAGACCAGAATCCGTTTCATACATATTCCAATGCAGGTTTATACGATGTAACACTGATTGTTCAAACAGCTGAAGGTTGCGATGATACGCTCACAATGAGTAATTATATTGAAGTGTACCCGTCTCCTGTTGCAAATATCTCTGCAGATCCAACAGAAACCACAATCGTTAGTCCGGAAATTGACTTTTCCAGCACATCAACTAATGTGAATACTTGGTACTGGGAGTTTGGAGATGGAACCAACTCATCAGACCCACCGGTAGTTACTCATGAGTATACCACAGACGGTTTGTTCACAGTTTGGTTATATGTTGAATCAGCTAACGGATGCCGCGACAGTGCCTATGTAAATGTAGAAATTCTTGCCGAACCCTATTTCTACAATATCATCACACCAAACGGCGATGGAAGAAATGACACCTACACTGTTGAGAACGGCGAAAGACTTCATAACCAGCTTACCGTATTTAACCGCTGGGGTAAGAAAATATTTGAAGCCATTGATTATGATAATTCATGGGATGGCGGAGATTTTGCCGATGGTACATATTATGTTATTTACCTCTATGGTAACGAACTTGAAAATGAATATCACGGTACAGTAACGATTATCCGAGGAATGTAAATATTCAACCGCCCGCCAGGGCGGTTTTTTTTTGAAAAAAAATCTGTATTTTTACACAAATACTTCATTATGAGTGATCGATTATGTCTGGAATGCGGTGATCCTATACTTGGTAGATCTGACAAAAAGTTTTGTGGTGATCAATGCCGAAATGCATTTAATAACAGACTGAACAGTGATTCAAATAATCTTGTTCGGAATATCAATAATCAGTTAAGAAAAAACAGACGAATAATGTCGGAGCTTAATCCCGATGGTAAAAGCAAAGTAAAAAAAGATCTTTTACTCTCCAAAGGATTTAGTTTCAGGTTTCATACCCATACATATACCACCCAGAAAGGCACCACTTATTATTTCACTTACGATCAGGGCTACCTTCAACTTGACGATGATTTGTACATTCTGGTTGTAGACAAAAAACTGGCAGAAGGAAACTAATATGAGAATACATCTTATTGCCATTGGTGGTGCTGTAATGCATCAGCTTGCCATATCACTGCACTTAAGCGGACATGAAGTATCAGGAAGTGATGATGAAATATTCGATCCGGCTTTATCCAACCTGAAAAAGTACAATCTCATTCAGGATAATTTCTTTTGGAACCCGGATAATATTACATCTGAAATAGATATCATTATTTTGGGCATGCATGCAAAAGCCGATAATCCCGAATTGCAAAAGGCCCGGGAAACAGGAATTAAATGCGTTTCATTTCCTGAATTTATTTACGAACACAGCCAAACAAAAAAGCGTGTAGTGATTGGTGGTTCTCATGGTAAAACCACCATTACTTCCATGATTATGCACGTATTGAAGGAAACCGGTAAACATTTCGATTATCTGGTTGGATCTAAAATACGGGGATTTGATGTCATGGTTTCACTCTCCAATGATGCTAATCTAATCATTATTGAAGGCGACGAATATTTATCTAGCACACTCGATCCCCGTCCGAAATTTCATTTATATAAACCCGATATTGCGGTAATCAGCGGAATTGAATGGGATCATATTAATGTATTTCCAACCTTCGAAAATTATCGCAAGCAATTTGAATTATTTGCAGAAATGGTCAATCCGGATGGAGCTTTGATTTATACTGCCGATGATCAGAATGTTTATGATGTGATACAATCATGCAAAAACAACGTTGAAAAAATTGCCTACAGTGCCCTGCCAAACAAAACAGATTCAGGAAAGAGCGTGGTATTGTACAATAATGTTCCGATCGAAGTGAATGTTTTCGGTGAGCATAATATGAAAAACATGTCGGCTGCACTGGAAGTTTGCAGACAACTCGGAGTGGCTGATGCTTCCTTTTTTGCATCAATAGCCTCCTTTAACGGTGCTGCTAAAAGGCTTGAAACCATATATGAATCTGACAACGGAACTGTATTTCGTGATTTTGCACATGCCCCAAGCAAAGTTAAAGCAACAGTAAAGGCAGTTAAAAAAAGAAATCCCGAGCGAGATTTGATTGCAGTTTTTGAACTTCATACTTTCAGTAGTATGAATAAGGACTTTCTGTTTCAATACAAGGGAAGTATGGATATGGCAGATATCCCAATCGTTTTTTTCTCCCCGCATGCATTCGAACTTAAACGGCTTGAAATGTTCAGTTCCGAATTTGTAAGAACAGCGTTTACAAATAAAAACACATTAGTTTTTAACAATATAAAAGACTTAGAGAACCATCTATCGTGCATCATCAAACCAAACACAAACATTTTACTCATGAGTTCGGGAAATTTTGACGGCATGAAAATTGAGTGTTTATTTGATAAACTCGAAAATTGATTGTACTTTTGTAAGTACCGAAAATCTAAAACCATAAAGAGACATGAAAAAACTATTGATTTTAGTACCATTTCTATGGTTGACGTTTTCAGGCTTCGCCCAGAAAAAGCCAACAGCTCAGTTTGACAAGAAAGTTCATGACTACGGAGTTATCAAAGAAGAAGACGGCCCCGCAAAATCCATTTTCACTGTCACAAATATCGGAGATGATACATTAAGAATTACCGGTGTAAGACCAAGTTGCGGATGTACTGCATCGAATTACACAAAAGAAGGTATTCCTCCAGGAGGAAAAGGAACCATTGAAGCAATTTACAATCCTGCAAACCGACCCGGAAATTTCAACAAAGCCGTTACAGTTACATTAAATGACCCAGACAATGCAACAGTTGTTCTCAGCATTAAGGGCAAAGTAACACCAAAACCAAAAACCAAAGCTGACTTTTATCCGAATAAACTTGGAAATCTCAGATTTAAAACCAATCATCTTGCACTGCAGGAAATCAAAGATACCGAAGTAAAGCAGGATACTTTCTGGTTATATAATGAGAGTAAGACAGCCATCAATATTAAGTTCAATAATCTACCAGAACACATCAAAGTGGTCATTAAAGATCCTGTGATGCAGCCCGATATGGAAAGCTTCATAGCCATTACCTACGATGCAGGGGCTAAAAAAGATTACGGATATGTATTTGATAAGTTCTTCCTGAGTACGGATGACACCGAGCAACCTGAAAAGCTACTCTATGTAAGCGCAAATATAGTTCAGGACTTCTCATGGATGACTGAGAAACAACTTAAAAAAGCCGCTCATATTGAGTTTGAGACTGAAACATTTGATTTTGGTACCGTAAAGAGTGGTGATAAAGTTGAATACAGTTTTGTTTATACCAATACAGGGAAATCCACTCTGAAGATTCTAAAAACCAAAGCCAGTTGCGGATGTACAGCTACTGAGCCTACTGCTTTAGAACTGAAGAAAAAGAAAAGCGGTGAAATTAAAATTGTTTTCAATACTTCAGGACGTAAAGGAAAACAGCATAAAACGGTTACTGTAATTACTAATGACCCCGACAAACCGGTTGTTGTACTTCACATTCAGGGTGAAGTCAATTAATCTGTAAGTAAGATACTATTAATAAGGCCGGAGAGATCCGGTCTTTTTTTTTATTCTTTAATGAAACGGGTACGATAAACCTGGGAGCCCCATACTTCGAGAAAATATATACCCGGAGCCAGATAACTTATATCGAGCCGAAATCCTTTATCGGTTAGCCAGAACGATCTGATTGGGTATTGATTTGATTTCAAATCATATAGAAAAACGCCTTCTACATCATACTCAGGCAATTCGCAATATATATAATCTGAAGCAGGATTAGGATACACATGCAATTCCTGTTGAATCTTCTCATCTAAACCGACAGAAGGCATCTGAAAAAGATCATCCAGGTCAAAGACCATTGAATCTGATTCACAGGCCTGATCTCCATTCAGCTGATGCACGGCAATGGTCAAGATTCGCTGTTCAGGGATATACTGCATGAATTGAATATTGCCGAAGCCATTGAGAGCACATGCACTTGAATAGTCACTCATAATTCGCCAGTGATCTGCAGCATCAATATTGGTTCCTGTTCCCATATTATACCTTACTGAATCATAGCGTACACAAAAATGCATGGCGTTATTTCTTACAATGGCATAATTTGCTGCATAAATATTATTGCCAATAACCGAATCGGGATAAGTTGCATCTCTGAAACTCAGATATGGACTTATCGGCGCCACCTCCGCAATGAGAGCAATGGTCGAATCTGGCATACCTGCAGCCGGAGCCACAGAAGTAATAATATATGCATCAGCATATCCGGAGGAATTGACTTTCATTGCAAATTTCACATCCTGAACATCGTTATTTCCATCCTGATTAGGATCTACATTTTCAAGCATACGACGCATACTTAACCAAACCGGCTCATAACCCATATTCAGACTTCCGCTGTAATTCACATCTGACATCATATGTTGCATCACACCTACTCCATTATCATTCAATCCTGATAAAACCGACATTTGTCCGGCGAAACCTATCAGCAACCAAGGCTGTTCACCGGGATCTGTAGGGAAATGTACAACCATTACCTGATTTCTGATTAAACTCATTTCATATGACCAGTCGAGATGGCGGGTAAGGATGGAATTTCCGTTTAAACCCGTACTCTGTGTGGCAGTAGCCCAGCTAATCAATGAAGAGCATCCGTTTCGCATATCTACTCCGGGAAATTTTGCACTCAGATTCTCCAGATCCAGAAAAGTATTGGCGACTAAAATATCAAGATCATCAACACCTGTCATAGAAATTCCGGCAGCTGTAATGCCATCAAACATTCCCAGTGCTTCTGATCTGTATATCGAATCAATGAATAAATGGTCATTTACACTAACTATGGATTTGGCTATTGGCAGATAGGAGCCGAATTCAGGAACAATATAGTTTTCATATAAGTCCTGTATCCGATCAGCAAGCAGATATCCGGTGGCAAAACCGCGCTCATAATGATTTCCCCATACTTTCACTACGGTTATATTTCCTGTATCTGAAACAATAATACCGTTAACCTGTGCTTCGACAGTGGAAAGTGGAAGGTGGAAGGTGGAAAGTACGGTTATTATAATCAGTAGTTTTCGCATGGTTGGTTGATTGTATTTTAATCAAATATTTCTAATCAAAGGTACTGAAAATCCGGAAAAATAAAAATATTGTATGACCTTTCAGACATCCCTTTGGGTATCTGGCAAATAAAAAAAGACTCCCCCGAAGGGAAGTCTCAAAATCCAATCTTATGAAAAATTCAGTATAGAATTACTATTTAAGACCTCTGTTACGAAGCAACGCATCAACCTGAGGTTCACGGCCTCTGAAGCTTACAAACATATCCAAAGCATCCTGTAATCCACCCGGTGCAAGAATCTCTTTGCGGAATTTCTCAGCCAGCTCTTTATTGAAAAGATCTCCTGATTCTACAAATGCCTCAAATACATCACTATCCAGAACCTCGCTCCAGATATAGCTATAGTAGCCTGCAGAGTATCCGCCACTGAAGATATGATTAAAATATGTAGAACGGTATCTCGGCAGAATCTCCTTGATCAGACCAATCTTGTCCATGGCTGCATTTTCAAATGCAATAACATCGAGATCTGAAGCATCTTCAAGCGTATGATAATCCATATCCAGCAATGAGGCGGCGAGATATTCAACTGTCATAAAACCCTGATTGAAATGAGAGCTTTCTTCAATCTTTTTAATCAGTTCATCAGGAATCACTTCACCGGTTTCGTAATGTTTGGCATAAAGTTTCAGCATTTCAGGATGCAGTGCCCAGTGTTCCATTACCTGAGAAGGAAGCTCCACAAAATCGCGGGGAACAAATCCACTGAGGCGCTTATATGTAACATCGCTGAAGAAGCAATGAACGGCATGGCCAAACTCATGGAAAAAGGTCAGAACCTCATCAAGATTCAAAAGTGCAGGTCCATCACCGGTTGGTGAAGTGAAATTCATAACAATACTTACAACAGGAGTAATGTTTTCACCATCTTTTACATGTTGCTCACGATATGAAGTACACCATGCACCGCCCCTTTTTGAAGCACGGGGATGGAAATCCATATACAGAACTGCTAAATGCGAACCGTCATTATCAAAAACTTCATATGCATATGCATCTTCATGATAAACCGGAATATCTTCAATCTTTTTGTAGGTAAGGCCATAAAGCTTATTCGTCAGCAGAAAGATTCCCTCGCGAACATTTTCAAGTGCAAAATACGGGCGAAGCATTTCCTCATCCAGATCGTATTTTTCCTTTCTGATTTTCTCGGCATAATACCACCAATCCCAGGTAGCAAGTTCAAAATCTCCGCCTTCGGATTCGATCATTTTCTGCATTTCATCTCTCTCGGCTTTGGCTACAGGAAGAGCCGCATCCCAAATCTGCATGAGAAGATCATATACATTTCCGGGTTTTTTACTCATATTGCGGTCGAGAATAAATGATGCATGGTTTTCATACCCGAGCAATTTGGCTCTCTCAAGTCTAAGACTTACAATCTGAACAATTACATCTTTATTGTCGTTCTCGTTTCCATAGTCGCCACGCATGAAATAACCACTATAAACTTTTTCTCTCAAATCACGGCGATCTGAATATTGTAGGAAAGGTATCATACTGGGTTTATCAGCAGTAAACAACCATTTACCTTCCAGGTCATTCTCTGTTGCCAATTCTGCAGCTGCATCAATAACTGATTGCGGAAGCCCGACCAGATCTTCTTCGCTTTCCAGAATCATTTGAAAACTGTTATTATCAGCCATAACATGATCGCCAAACTGAAGGCTTAGTACAGAAAGTTTTTCATTAATCTCACGAAGACGTTTTTTATCTTCCTCATTCAAGAGTGCACCACTGCGAACAAAATCTGTATATGTGATTTCAGTAAGGCGCTGCTCCTCATATTCGAGACTTTCACGATTGTCATATACAGTTTTGATGCGCTCAAAAAGTTTTTCATTGAGCATAATGTCATCGCTGTGCTGCGTCATGGACGGAGCCATATCCTGAGCAAGTTGCTGCATTGAATCATTGGTATTGGCTGAAAGCTGATTGTAAAACACAGACGAGACTTTAGAGAGTAATTCACCTGATGCATCGAGTGCAGCCACTGTATTTTCAAATGTGGGAGCATCTGCATTATTCACAATAGAATCAATTTCTGCTTTTTGCTGCTTCATTCCTTCTTCGAGTGCCGGCTGGTAATGCTCGAACTCAATTTTATCGAAGGGAGGTACTCCAAACGGAGTGTCCCATTCTACGAAAAACGGATTTTCGCTATCATTGGTCGAATCAGGACCACATGCTGTCATTGAAAAAAGAATCAGGATTGACATAACCGGAAAAATAAAACTTCTCTTCATAATTTTAAATTTGATTTCAAATTTACAGGAAAAAGTGATTGAACATATATTTCGTATAGGCAAAATATACAAACATTTGAGTTTTACATATGAAACATCAGTTATTAAAGTATTAAAGTTTATGATTTCAAAATCTGTTAACGTTTTCTAATTAAGAAAAGCCTATTTTTGTATCAAATAAATATATGATTATGAATAAAAACTTATTACTCAGTCTTCTAATGCTTGTTTTCACAACAAGCTTATTTGCACAGCAATTACAACCTGAATCTGCAGTATTTATCAATGACCTTGGTTCTACCAAGATGGTAAAGACCGTCACATGTGGTATTGACACCAATGGATATTTACTTTCAAAAGCAACCGGAATTAACGCATTGTCTATTAATAATGTAACTAGCGCAAGAGGTTTCTCGCAGTATTTTGATTGTCCACAGGATTTATCTATTTCCGGTGTAAATTTCTATGCTTATGGAACAAGTGTTCCTTCTACTCCAATTACGGTTAATCTTTATTATGCAAATCCGGCTGACAGTATGCCAACAGGCAGTTTACTGGCAACGGTTACCGTAAATGTTGACAGTGTTTTTGGGGGAGGCATTCTAAGCAACCTGAAAAGAACAGCTATATTTCCAAGTCCTGTTACCGTGAATGCGCCATATTGCATTGAAATCACCAATTACAGTGGCAATAATGTTGCTTTTATGTGTTCAGACTGGCAAGTAAGTGATGGGGGCAATGAATGGCTTTCAGGGATTGATATTGGAGGAACTTATCTTAGAAGTTATTCTGTTAATGTTGGTGGTTTCCCATATAATGCAGACTTTCTTGTAGACCCTTATGTCACATATGATTTTACTGCCGGAGTTGATGATCCTACAGTATTTTCATGCTATAATACAAGCAGCAACATTATGTTCTCTGAAAAACACCCGCTGGTGGAGAACCGTATGTATAGTCTGGCTGCATTATACGGATTGACTGATACTTATTACGGCTGGGATTTTGGCGATGGAAGCCCAACGGTCTCGGCTGATACTACCTATCATACATATGGTTCATACGGAAATTATACCGTAACACACACAGATACCCTTTTTGGATGGACCAATACCTGTATAGATACTACCTCATTTATTATAACACTTGATACTATTAATGCTATAGGGGGTTGGCTTCCTGATGGTCTTGATGTTGACTATTATGATTTCAGCACAACAAACTCACCCGGTGGTATAACCGGTTGGCTTTGGGATTTTGGCGATGGAAATACCAGTA
>PKSX01000127.1 GCA_002869435.1 Marinilabiliales bacterium
GTATATATCCAAAAGACAAAACACCGCTGATTCTATATTTCTGAGTAAAACCAAATTTATAGCCAAGCGAAGGTCCCAGCATCACCGGAGCCTGATCATTAATTTCTGTTGGCACTATTGCATGTAATCCATAGGATGAATAAAAGAACTTTTTACCATTGGGTCCAAAGTCAGGCCTTAAGGTATCAACAGGTTTCACATCCACGTGCATCATTTCATATTGTGCCTGCAACTGAATAATGAGCATTAAAAATACTATGAAGAATATATTTTTCATTGTTCTTAATTTTTAAGTTTAAATTCTTTGGTCAAACCTGCGTAGTGAACCCTTAAATATTGCGCTTCTGCAATTTCATCTCTGGAGATTCTCATAACAGGGTTCTCATAAGACGTGATCACTTTATACCAGAGTATTTTTCCATCGGGATCTGTGAGATGAACAAAAACGTAATGAACTTCCGGAGCATCTCCCGAAAGTGGAAAAACTTCTATTTCAATACTGTCTGAGTTTATTTTGAAATGAATTTCCGGATTTAATGTATCAGTGTCTACACCAAGAAAGTAAGATGCCTGTGGAATACCATATCCGTGTGCATAATCATAATAGGGATATAGTGACCCGGAGTGCTGTATTTCCTGAAAGAGATCCCAGGTACTCATCTCCGGATCAGTTTGCAAAGCACAAGCAGCAAAACCGGCCACCAGCGGACTTGCAAAAGAAGTTCCGTAATGGGTGCCCATTTTCTTTTTTCCATGCGCTTCTACCTGGCCGAAAGCACATACATTGGGTTTTAAGCGACCGTCGGCAGTAGGACCATACGAACTGAAATTGATATGAGTAAGTGTAAAAGGTTGAACTCCACCAATTGACAAAATGGAATCGGCATCAGCTGGAGCACCAATAATTTTCCAGTCTTTATCTGTACCTTCATTTCCGGCTGCATTTACCACAAGAATACCTTTTGAAGCTGCAGTATTGGCTGCTCTGCTTACAAAAGCAGTTTGACCATCCATATCAAATGGAAAATACCGATGAACAGTATATCCAAGACTACTATTCACTATGTCTGCACCGTTTTGATCTGCCCATTCCAGTGCGGCCAGCCAGTTTTCTTCTTCAGAAAACGGTTCCAGTCCGATTTCGGTTCTTGCCAGTAGAAATTCGGCATTGGTGGCCAATCCAATAGGCGTGGAATCGTTTGCCATACCTGCAATACACGATAGAACTGTTGTACCATGGCTGCTGCCATGATAGACATTCTCTGTCTTTTTCGCAAAATCGTAGGTTTTAATAATGCGGTTATTATCTCGAATATGCTTAAAGCAATCGAGCTCATCCACTTTTGGAAAGCCTCCGTCGAAGATGGCTACCCTAACTCCATCACCACGATAACCGGCATTATGAAACATCTGCCCCTGCATTGACGTAACCTGTGTTTCAAGCACAGAATTTGTATAAGGAGCTACCTCCCCTCCCTCA
The DNA here is from genome assembly GCA_002869435.1 of Marinilabiliales bacterium. Lineage (GTDB taxonomy): Bacteria > Bacteroidota > Bacteroidia > Bacteroidales > DTU049 > BM518. Next base: position 1,481 of record PKSX01000127.1, read on the forward strand.
TATGAACACAATGTTGGAATTGCACCTGAAACTTCAATCTTTGTTACAAATTCCAGTTGCGAAATATCAGCTATCTGCTCATTAGTAGCATATAAACAAACAGCATTAAACCAGCGTGATGCATACGACACCGAATCGCATTTGGAATCAAGCACAGAAACATAATGCTGATTTACCGGCACATCGCTGATGTGATACACCGGAATATTATTCCGAATTCGCCGGTCTATGGCTTTCTGGTCAAAAAAAGTATAAGGATTATAGCCTGTGGTATCTTTATCTTTCAAATAGACCCAGTATTTCTGCTGGGCCATTGAAGATAAGGTTAAGACGAGCAGTAATCCTGATATTAGGATTTTCATGGAAATATTTTTTGTAAAAATAGGAAATTATGAGTTATGATTTACGATTGATGGTTTATGAATTATGATTTATGAATTATGATTTATGAATTATGAAGTGGACGCTCACGCCTGCTGCGTGACAGGTGAGAGGTCAACTATGATTTAAGATATACATCGAGCACTGCCAGCACTGCTTCTACTTTGGCTTCGGTGAAGGAGAAATCGGCTTGTGCATAGAATTTTTCGCGTTCCTTATAGTGTTTCAGGAACTTTTCGTGATCGGGTTTGCCATCGGTTTGCGGAATCATGGGACGATCGCCTTTTTGTTTGGTGAGGCGCTGAAAAAGCATTTCTTCCGGAATATTGAGCCAAACTACTTTTCCCTCCTCCTTCATCCATTGTATATTATTGTGGAAGCAGGGTGTTCCTCCACCGCAAGCTATAACTATGCTTTCAGAATCAGGTAAGTTTTCCTGCAATACCAAACTTTCTTCATGTCGGAATAGATTCTCGCCAAATTTTCTGATAAAAGCTGCAGGTGAAAGACCATGCATTTCTTCAAAAAGGTGGTCCAGGTCCACAAAATCATAATCGATTGCAGCGGCAAGCCGTTTCCCGAAACGGGTCTTCCCTGAGGCCATATAACCGATGATGAAGATTTTCATTTACACATGAGTTTCTGCGAAATTATGGATTTTTTTGGAGCTGTAGATTATTAGCTCAGGTGATTATAAACCTGATTCCCGAATAAGAAAACCAAAATCTAATTTGGGAGCATACCTACGGCATGCATATATGCTTTGTTATGCTGATTACCGGGCGGTTATCCCTCCGGGATAAAAGCACGAGACTTGGCTTGAAAATAGTATTTCGGGTGACGAACTCAGAACCCACTTTTCTCACATCAGGAACACTGAGATATCACCCGAATGCAGCGATTAGAAACTGATCAAATTTCGGGGTGTAAATTAATATACGATGAGCAAAATTGGCACTTATCCAAAGGGAAAGTCATATATATATTACATCCACACAGATAGCATGTACAAACTGTGAAACTCTTTGTAATATTGTAACGCAGCTACAATCTTAAACACTATTGCTTGAAGAAGAGTATTGTCTCCGTAATTTCATCATCAATAATTCGAATAGTATAATATCCTGGTGTTAATGAGCTTGTATTAACAATATTACTGAGTTTGAGATTACCTTTCATTATTACCTGACCAAGAGAATTATAAATAAGATAAGAAGTGTTTTTATAATCAGACGAAGATTGCACGATTAAATCATCTATAACCGGGTTCGGAATAATTGTGAATGTTTTCTCAGTTTCTTCAAAGATATCTGTAAAACTTATTGTCATACATGTAGACGTGTCAACACACTGTCCATCTTCAATAATAACAGCATATGACCCTGAAGTTTGAGGAATATAATATTGTAATGTTTCACCAAAAATATCTACAAATGAGTTGTTACAATCAACCCACTGATAACTTACAGCATTATTGTGATTTGAAAAAATAGTGTCTCCAACTTGAGTAAGCGAATTATCAATACTTATAACATTTGCAACAACAATATTTGAATACACGTTGCTATAACCCGGAAGTGAAATCTGAGCTCTAAAATATGTTGTATCTGAGAGTGTAGACGAAGTATAAAGAGCTGCATTTTGTCCTGTTCCACCCGATACATTTGCCCAACCGGATGTACCATTGGGAGAGTCTTGCCACTGAATATTTCCGTAATAATTTATTACTTCAAGCTCTGCAACATTATTCTCACAGATAGTAGTATCAGCGTTTGCCTGACCTGCAATTGGAGGAGGTGTCAAAAATGTTGAGAAAGATCCAGTGAGCGGACTTCCTGAATAACAATTGTCAGTATTATTATATTCATATGCAGCATAATAATACATACTTCCCGGGCTGAGATTTGTAACAGTGACCGAGTCTTCGATTCCATCATAAACAACATAATTGTCTAATTGCGTAACAGACCCTAAGCCAAAACAAGAGTCTGCGGAATAAGAACTACCATCAACCGGAGGGATGTTAACCGCATTGCTTTCTCTAAGTAATACAATAATATTGGATCCATTGCCTCTGGTCCATTTTATGGTTGCCGAAGTATCCGAGATATTAACAACTTGATTAACAGATGCCTGAACTGAAGGTTGAATACAGCACCCATTTCTATATGAAGCAATAACAGACTTCTCAATTCTAACTGTTTTTGCATTATCTCCATCTACACTATTCCCAACCGGAATTCCTTCATACAAAACATCTGGATTAGAGAAATACGGAACTCTTTGATGAGTAATACCATCTCCAAAATATGTTCCGCTTGTATATGTCATTACACTGCAGTAATCACCAGAGACTCCATTCCACCTCCATCCAGCGGAATAAGAATATAAACCTGGCCCGGGAGAAACTGATTGTAGTTTATGGTGATGACAACCCATATTATGACCTATTTCATGTATAGGGGTGAATGTTGCTCCGTTTGCCTGTTGAACCCGAACCAAAGAAAATGCATATGTTGGAAGGCCAAATGGTGATGTGGTATTGAGTGTATAACCTAATCCTCCGGTAAATGAAATATTTTCTAATAACATTACAAGATCTGCACAGTATGTATCACGTAGAGTATGCACATTATCCATTATACCATCCCCATCATCTCTGAGGTTATACAAGTCATTACTATTATTCAGTTCTGTATAAGCTACTTGCTCAGAGTGCACAAGCTCAAGCTGAACATTTGTATTACTATTTGATAAAACTAGATTTGAAGTAGCCAGCATCATACTTATTGTATTATTGATACTTGTTTCATTCGCCGCTGACCATGCTGCTGCTGCTGGTGTATACACCACCATTAAAGTAATTATTTCAGGGTCTCCAACACTTTTCAGATTATTTTGCTGATATGGTGAAAATGTGCCAGACTTAGAATGACTTGGCTCATCTTTATTCATATTTCCTTCTATATTCTCCATTTTTGGACTTGGGGGCAAAATACCAGGAGCTTCATCAACACTATTCATATTTGCCCTATTAAACAATGATACATAATAAGTATTGTTTTCTCTATTGAAATTTATTTTATAGTATTCGTTTTTTGAAGGAATATCAATTATAATTGCATATTTTGAATCAGAAAATGTAATAACACAATACGCTAAATCATAACCAATTAAGCTGCATGAAATGGTAGTAGTTTCCAATACATTTTTAGTGACCTGGCTAACAACAGCAGAATAGTGTTTATCGGCGAAAAGATTAAAAACAATTGTATCATTTATATTAATATCCGAATCAATATCAATTTCCTGATTAATATGAATTGTTTTACTAATCATACCCTGATCTGAACGAGCCTGCTCAGTACTGCTTTTTTGATCAGTATTGCATAAGATTATTGTATTCTGACCAAATACTGTAGTTGAAAATTGTATTAGCAATAACAATACAGTTAATTTCATTCCAATAGTTATAGTGTTCTTTTTAGTCCTTTTCATGAATTTCATTGTTTTTGTGTTGTTGTAAAAAAGACAGGATTTAGTAAATAATCAAAATTATTGTTATAGCACCATATGTAGATAAGTGATTTAAGCAGTACTTTTATAGGTATATTAAGCAAATACATATAACACTAAACCTGAAGCCAAATACCGCTGATGAAGATTTTCATCTGCACATGAGTTTCTTCAAAATTATGGAACTTTTTGGAGCAGCTGCCGCGATTAGAAACTGATGAAATTTAAGGGTGCAAACATACGAAAAATCATCGAAAATGTAAGTAAATAAATCATTAAAAGACTCTGATTTTCAATGTTTTTCGCTGCACAAATTTGTAACGGTTCCAGGTCCTGCCACCCTCAAACCTTGAAGGTTTGATTGGTGCATCACCACAGTTAAAACCTTCAAGGTTTTACCACACTACGGACGATGGAATGTCACAAAGCTAATTCATTCCCTTCAATAAATTTAAGGATGAGAATATAAAACGCCGGCTCACTTCGGCTACACTCAGGATAAACTCAGGACAGGAGCTCTGCCTCCACATTATTGTCATGTGGCTTCGACTCCGCCCTTTGACTACGCTCAGGACAGGCTCAGCCACAGTACATGGTCATTGAGCGGAGCCGAAATGACCTGATATTTGATTTCTATTTAAATCATTCATCCGCACGGCCAAAGCCAGAAGCAACCAAAACGGCAGAAAATATATGGCACTTGAGATGCTGATTATTGCTATTACAGCACCTATCATTGATAATGAAACAGCAGCTGATAAACGGCGGTTCTCTTCCGGAATTTTTCTTCGCCACCACAGGTATGATCTTCTAAGTAACAGGAAGTACCACACCACCCACAATCCAAAAACAAGTGCTCCGCCTTCCACCAGAATCTCAATCCAGAAATTATGCATACTGAAGATGCCATGTGTATTATCAGATTCCTTTTGCACAACCTGAGAATTTCCTCCGCCCACACCGAGTCCGTAGGATTCTTTGAAGGCATGCATGCCATTTTCAATCAGGTTCTGCCTAATAGCAATGGAAGAGGTGTCGTTCACTAATTCATGATCAGTAGTGAAAAATTTGAGTGCTGCATCGGTTGTTGTAGAAATTTCGCGATACTTTACTTCATATTTTTCTTTCAAATATGGGCGCGCAATAAGAAAAGCGATGACCAAAAACGCAAATACACCGCTTATGATGAGGATATTCTTCCGGGTTTGGTATAAAAACACATAGAAGAATGCCATTAATGCCACTCCAATCAGCACTGCACGACTGCCGGTGAGTAGTATTATCGACAATGCTGCAATCGGGAAGACAATTTTAATCCAGATTCTCTTCGAAAAGAGAAAAAACGGGATAATCATAAGCATATAAGCTGCAAGATCATTCGGGTTCCAATGAAACCCTGTTGGAGTTTTATTAATGGCTGCAATTATTTCGGCATCCATATTTGGATTGTAGCCAATACTTCGTCTGAATAATTCTACCAAATCTGAGTATGGTGAAATGGGCCATCGGGCAATGCCTCCGGCTTCGAGAAAAGAAATCAGTATTTCAATCGCAGCCAGAATTCCGGCCAGAAAAAGAAATCTTCGAATATCTGAACGATCTCTAATGGCAAAATATGCAGCCAGAAAGATCAGAAAAGCATTTAAAAGATAGAAAACCTGATTCACGGCCAATGCACGATCGGTCGACCACAAAATACTTAGAGCATACCAAACAATCATAAAGAGCGGAACATGCAAAAAATGCAGTTTTTTCTTCAGAAATGGAAGTTCAGTCAGGTTTTGTCTCAATTTCAGCACAAAGAGAATTAGAAAAGCAAAACCGGCCACATGAAAAGCATATAGAGGACCATAGCTAATACCGACTCCCACCATTGCGGTGAGCAGCACAAGTATAGCCGATATTTGCAGTTTAGTTTTCATTATCCAATAATTCCTCAACGGCATTTACTTCGGCATCCATGCGTTCTTTCCATGTCCAGAGTTTATCCTGTTCCAGTTTTTGAACACCATTTATAATATTTTGTCTTAATGCTTCATCATCAGCAATGCGAATAATATCTTCTGCAATTCTTTGGTGTAGTTTTTCATCAATATCGTAGATAAAACCGTTTTCTTCATGTTTGACCCACTCAGCTGTGGAACCGTTATTCAGTGTAAAGATGATTTTATTGCAACGGATGGCTTCCAGCAATGGATTTCCGACGTTTGAAAGATCGTAGGTAGACAAAAACACATCGGCAAAATTGAGGTATTTCTTCACTTCGGTATTGGGCACTGCACCAATGATCTTTATATATTCTTCAAGATTGTGATCCTTCACAAATTTCTCATATTCCGTTTTGAGTCCACCCTCGCCTATCATCAGGTAAACAAAGTTGGTAAAGCCTTTATCATGTACCAGAGATTTCACTGTATTGAGAATCCTGTCCACTCTTTTCCAGCTTTCGAGGCGCGAGATGCTGCATAAAACCAGTTTTATGCCATCGGGATTGTATTTTTCATTTAAATCCTGATACTCTGGTGCGGCCATTTTCAGATTATCAACGCCATTGACCCAAAATTTGAGGTTATGCAGGGCTTTACTCCGAAGTTTTTTCATGGCAAAATCGCCATCGGTGCCGTCGTTGGTCATAATGGCCAGATCGGCTTTGGCTTTAAGTGCAAAAACATCGTCGAAATTGAGCCATTTTTTGAGCCATCGTTTTTCCCGTATATAGCTACTCATCCAGGTACCCTGAAAACGGGAAATAATTTTCATTTTTCCTATGCCATGCCAGAAACGATAACGTTTCACTGCACAAACTCCGTGCACTTCATAGCCATAAAACACATCCACCTTATTTTCACTCAGAAACTTTCGGGCTTCCCGGCTTAGTTGTTTAATGGCTCTGAGACCGGCAATCTGAGATAGAATGGTTCTCCATAGATGCGATTTTGCTTTCCCACGCGCTTTGGCAAGCGGCATTGGAATTCGGATTACATTTACCCCTGCGGGATTTATTTCCGGCTCATAATAGTAATTCCCGGCCTTACTATAATCGCGCACCACAATATATGTAACTTTCCAACCGGCAGCTACAAAGGCTTCGGGTGTTTTACGAATCACCTGAATCGATTTTTCTTTAAAATCGTTTGCTGAAAGGAATAATATGGATTTGCTATTCTTCAATGTTTACCGGATTGAATTTATATACGGTAAAAACCGAGTCAAGATACAATTTTTCGAAAAACTCCGATTGGTCAAAATCGAATTTCGGTGAAGATATTTCCTTATTTATGACTACAAGATCAGTTCCGGCCTTATATAAAATATCGTAAACCCTGATAATTGAAATACTATCATTCAATACATCATTTACCAGTTCCTTCTCATAATCTATATCAACCAGATCAGCGGCACCATTAAACTGAATAACCGGTGTATTAATTTGCTTAAATACAGCAATATCGGTGGCCGTTAGCTGATCTGTAAAAACACCCTGGTCATCTTCGATATATGGCAGAACCGTTGCCACCGGAAGCAATTCGTGCTTTACAGTTCCTTTATTGATTTTTATGGCAGACACCATTACAAATAAAGTCAGAGTTCCAAATAATAAGATGCGTTTGAGCAAAAACACAGATTTTTTCTGCATTATTTTTCCAAGCGATAATCCAAATTCATGAATAAGCCAGGCAAGAATTAGAAAATACATTGGAATACGCAACATTCTGATTATGGCCACATAAGAAATGGCTTTACCAAGAAACGGAACAATAAAAGGATTGAAAACAATAAGCATTGCTGCAAGAAATCCTGCCGACATAAACAGTACAAACAATGATTTTTCGGGAGATTTCTTTTGCCGGTATAAACCGTATAAAACAATGAGTGCGGCCACCAGCATTCCCGAAACATAATACGTCTTAAAACTAAATGCAAACAAGCTGTCTGTCAGATAAAAAAACGAATAATGCTGATGCCAGACCACAGAAGAGGATCCGGCAATATAACTCATATTCGGGATGAGCTTCAGAATTAAAACCGGCAGCGCTAGCAAATCAATAAGTAGGAGTCCTGTTATTAGGCGCCCTTTTCTGAATGGTAACTCACCTTTATACAGTAAAAACAGCAGCCACAGCATCCCCAATGTAATATTAAAAAAGAGGAAACCCGACTGATGAATGAGGATTAGACTTATGACCAATGCAGCATTAATCCAAAGAAAAAGCGGTTTCCTTTCGTAAAGAAATTTAAAAAACACTGTGAAGGCAGACGGTAGGATCAGCCATAAATACACCCGATTAGGATATACTACCGCATCCAGCACCGAACCATACATTATTTTCGGATATATCAGTACAATAAAGAAAAATGCCAATACAGAAATAAGCTGCAGTGACTTTTTATCAGTGAGCTGTTTCACAAAACTGTAAATGGTAAAAGGGATCAGAAATGCCAGCCATGGGGACAAATAATGCCAAATCCAGGAAAGTTCGATAGTACTGTTTCTTCCAATGAGTGCAAAAAAAACATAGTATGAATCATAGGCATGGTCAGGAATAATCGGATTTCCCGGTAAGCTATAAAAAGCGTGTGAAATCTGAGTTTCGGCCATCATATTCCTTATCACCTGCAGATGAATAGCAGCATCTCCTCGTGGCATCCATCCTGAATACAGGCTTACCATAAATGACAATACTGCAATAATAAGAACAACACCCTCTTGCAGCCCAAAATTCAATCCGTGAATACCCCGATTCTTTTCTTTTACCAACTTAAAAATAGCAAACAGAAACAACAATAAAGAAACACCTAAAGCAAGATTTAACATCCAGTGGAAAGGCATGGACATAAGATAAGCCAGCAGACTCAATAGTGAAAAACAAGCAAAACCGAAAGCAAATGACAGTCCGATTTTATTGAAAAAAGTACTGCCTGTTCTCAGAATGATTTGCAGCGAAAATCCGGGTATGATTATAAATATCAGCAGAAAACCGAAAAGGATAAGAAAATCGGAAAGATTAAATTCAACAGCCATAATTTCTTATGATTCTTGTTCCGGTGTATTTTCCCTGATTACTTTAGCCGGGTTTCCTCCAATTATTACATTATCGGGAAATGATTTGGTAACCACTGCTCCGGCACCTACAACAACATTACTTCCAATCTCTACACCCGGGAGAATCACAACATTGGCACCCAGCCATACATTTGAACCGATTTTAATGGGATCGGCATCAGCAATCTTTGATTTATCGTGAAAATCGTGATTGGATGAAATGAGTTTTACACCCGGAGCAAAAAGAAAATTCTCGCCAATTTCAATACCATTAAGTGCCTGAAAATAGCATCCGCCGCTGAGTGCAAAACTGCCAATGGTAGTAGGGTCTTTGTGGATTTTCAGTTTTTTGGGTGCAATAATTCGAGATGTAAAATGCAGTGGAAATTTCACTCCACGGTTGATGCCCCGTATTTTACGATGCATCCAACTGATATGGAGTAGTCCAAAAGGCACGCGTCCGAAAAGTTTCCATTCCTTATGGTATTTCCGTATACAGGGAATAAAACTCAAAAGATTTAATATGCCTTTAAACAGTTTTCTCATTTTCTTGTTTTAAGGTAAACCCACAAGTATATACCAAGCATGGCATATATAACCGACCCGGTAATACTCATTAAATAAAGCGAAAGATAATAATCATTTTGCAAAGCGCCAATAATAAGAGATCCTAGCTGAAGAACAAGCGCAATAGAATTAAATGCCAGTTCAATTCCCAGCTTTTTAAATACAAGCAATAATGAGCTTTGCGAGGAAATCACAAAACGAATGGCATAGTAAATAGTAAAAATAACAAGAATCTGTCCGGCTTCAGCCCATTCCTGACCAAACACAAAACCAAAAATACTTCCTCCCCAGATCATAACAGCGGCCACAGGAAGAGCTAGAAAGGCAAGCATTCTCAATGTTGTTTTGCTATACATTCTGAATAATGATTTTCCGGCATTATTCATTTCAACAGCTTTCTGATAATACACCTGTCCGATTGAACCTGCAAGCAGTGTAAGCGGAACACCGAACAAACGAATGATCAGAGTATAAAAACCTACAACTACGGCATCGAAATAATATCCTAGCAGAAATATCGGGATTTGCTCTTTCAATATATTCAAAAAAATACCGGCGCCGCTTTTAACCGGAAATTCGCGATATTCTTTTAGCACAGACTTAATCTCAGCCATAGAAACGTATCTCCATAAGGAGAAGATTCTCATCCTGACCACATAGAATATACTGAGCAGTATCTGCCCCAACACTGTTGAAACAATAAGTCCTCCCGGGAAATAGGTAAACTTCCCGATTGCAAGATTCGATGATGCTGTTGATGAACTTTGAATGATACGCCCAACTGATAACACATTAAACTTTTTATTCCGGTTATGCCAATAATTTGATGCCTGAATTATTCCGTTCGTAAAAAGTGCAATTGGTACAATATATAGCCAGTTACTCAGATCTGGAAAACCAACTTTCTCACTAAAAGACTTGCCAAAGAAATAAATTGGGATTAACAAAAAGATCGAAAGCAGTAATGAAATGAGCAAAGCACCGGCATACATATTCATTGCCTTCTTTTCCTCTTTAGGAAGCAGGAGTGCAAGCTCGTATCGACCGCAAGCAATCACAGCAAAGATTCCCACAACTGCTGAATAGGTTCCCCATAATCCAAAATTTTCGGGCGTAAAGAAACGGGTAAGTATTGGTGTAATTAAAAATGGAATAAGCAACGCAATTGAAGAACCTGAAAGCAATACCATTACGTTTTTCAGAAAATCGTAACGATTAATCAATTTATTGAATTTACTCTCCTTTTTTGCCATAGCATAAGGCTCATTGCCTGCCGAAATAATCAAGCAAAACTACGAATAATTAGGCAATGCAAATTGCCGATATTCATTATAAACGTATATTTGCCATGAAAATGAGTCGCATTTTACTCCTTGCCGATATCAATTCGGCCCATCTAAAAAAATGGGCAAAAGTGCTGCATGAGGGCGGGCACAAACTGGGTATATTTTCATTATCCAAAGCTATTGATAACTGGTATGAGGATTTAGATATTGAGTTGCTTTCCAACAGTGGTTTTGACCAGGATACTTTCAGAGCTTCGAATACAGGAAAAGTGGTTTATTTCAAAAAGCGAAATGAATTGAAGCAGGCCATTAAAATGTTCAATCCTGACTTTCTTCATGCGCATTATGCCAGCAGTTACGGATTACTGGGAGCTTTGAGCAAGTTTCATCCGTATTTTATTTCGGTGTGGGGCAGCGATATTTTACTCTTTCCTTCAAACCCAATTAATAGAAAGATTATTCGAAACAATTTCAAGAAGGCTGATAAAATAATTGTTTCAAGTAAAATCCTGTTTGAAAGATCCTCAGCTTTCACAAAAAAGAATATTGAGATAATTCCTTTCGGAATTGACACAGATCACTTCAAACCACTTGCTATTGAGCGATCTGATAAAATTGTTATCGGCACGGTAAAATCTCTGGAAAAAGTGTATGGAATTGACATACTTATTAATGCTTTTGCAAAAGTAAAAAAAGAAATTCCACAATCTGAACTTCAAATAATTGGCACTGGCAGTGAAAGAGAAAACCTCCAAAAACAAGTATTGGAACTTGGAATTGGAAAAGATATAGTTTTCAGGGACAACGTTAGTCAAAATGAACTTCCTGCGATCTATAATCAATTTGATATTGCGGTGTTTTTATCCCGCAGTGAGAGTTTTGGTGTCTCTGTTCTCGAAGCATCTGCCTGTGAGATACCGGTTATTGCAACAGCTACAGGTGGTTTACTAGAAGTTGTTGACCACAATTCTACTGGATTGCATGTAAATCCTGAAGACATTAATGATGCAGCCGAAAAAATACTTTCACTCATTCACAATGAAAAAATGAGAGTAGAGATGGGGAAAGCCGGAAGACAAAAAGTGATTAAAGAATACAGCCTTGTTGATACTAAATCGGCTATTCTAAACTTGTATAACAAGGAGGTTCAATCATGAACATCCTACTTATAAATCACTATGCGGGGTCGCCCGATATGGGCATGGAATTTCGGCCGTATTATATGGCTCAGGAATGGATAAAAGCCGGACATAATGTTACAATCTTTGCATCGAATAATGCACATGTTCGAAAGAAAAAGATTGAGATTGAAAGCAGTTTTAAGGAAGAAATTATCGACGGCATTTTATATATCTGGATTAAAACACCACCATACCATGGTAATGGGCTTAAAAGGATATTGAATATGCGTTCATTTTACAAACAAATGAAACGAAATGCAGCAAAAATATCCGGAAAATATAAACCCGATATTGTCATTGCTTCATCAACATATCCAATGGACAATTACGCAGCAGCCGAGATTGCCAGAATATCAGGTGCAAAACATATTTACGAAGTTCATGATTTATGGCCGCTCTCGCCTATGGAATTAGGTGGGTATTCGGCAAAACATCCTTTTATTAAGTATCTGCAAAAAGCCGAAGATTTTGCATATAAAAATGCAGATACTGTTATTTCCATGCTTCCGGAAACAAAGCCATATATGATAAGCCGTGGTCTTGATATTAAAAAGTGGCATTATGTTCCAAATGGGATTAACCTTGCTGAATGGGATAGAAAAACTCCGATTGAAGAATCGTTGAGAAAGCAATTGGAGGATATTAGAAACCAATTCGATTTCATGATTTGCTATACAGGCAGTCATGGCATTGCCAATGCATTGCATAATTTCATTGAAGCTGCCAAAACACAAAATGATAAAAATATTGCTTTTGTTCTGCTTGGTGATGGCCCTGAAAAGGAGAACCTTCAGAGAAAAGCAGAGGGCGCAGATAATATCTTCTTTTTTGATCCGGTTTCAAAACAAGAAATTCCTGATTTTCTTGAATATTTTGATGCAACGTATATTGGACTGCAAAGCCAATCTCTGTTCAGGTTTGGCATTTCGCCCAATAAATTATTCGATTATATGATGGCAGGCAAGCCTGTAATTCAATCAATTAATGCAGGTAATGATTTTGTAAAAGAGGCAAATGCGGGAATTAGTATTGAGGCAGAAAATGCTGATGCTTTGGCTGAAGCCATTATTGAACTATCGAAAAAAGAAGCTTCTGAACTGAAATCCATTGGCAATAACGGTAAAGAATATGTTCTAAAGCACCATACATATAATGTGTTGGCTAAAAAATTCATTGATATAATGCATAACTTAAGTCATGAATAAACGACGAATCATACATCAGCAAATCTATCTTGTCCTGACTATGGCGTTGTTTTTCATTTTCCCGATGTTTAAAAAACTGGCGCCACTCATTGTAGTATTAATGATAGTAAACTGGTTTGCTGAAGGACATTTTCGCAATAAATTTTCTGCACTTTTCAACGATAACTGGACATTTCCCCTAATGTTTGCTTTATCAATGGTGTTTTACGGAATGCATGCAACATGGTATCTTTTCGACTCCAGCAGTATACATCAATACAATGAGCTGGAGATGAAGCTATCATTTGTGGCTTTTCCTCTAATACTACTAACGATATACGCATTTCGATTCAAAAAAGAATATGGAAAATGGTTCTTATCGGCATATCTTGGAGGGGCATTTCTAAGTTCAGCATATTGCCTTATTCAAGCGTTTATAAAGTATATTGAAAGTGGCAATGCCGAAATGATGTACTACCTAAACTTTTCTGTACTGGCACATCCAACCTATTACGCCATGTATATGATTACAGCTGTTTTAATCATTGTAAATATTCTTTATCGCGAGTGGAATAACATGAAAAAGTGGCTTAAGGCCATACTTTTCTTCTCTATTCCATGGTTTATTTTAATGGTTATGCTTAGTAATTCAAGGGCTGCAATTCTGACTATGGGACTGGTTGTATTATTCTTACTTATATATATAATATTCAAAACAAAAAAGTATCTGGCAGGCATTATTATAGTAGTTATTCTTGCTGCCGGTGGAGTATCAACAAAACTATTAATGCCTCATATATTCGACCGCTTCAACATGGGTATTGGAGAGGTACTTCATGCCAGAACCATGGACGATATTGAACACTGGAACGGCACTACATTGCGGGTACAGGTTTACTACTGTTCTTTTGAATTAGTGGAAGAGAATTTCTGGTTTGGTGTAGGTCCTGATAAGGTCAGTGATAAGCTCATGGAAAAATATCAGAAATATGGTTTCCGACATGCTGCCGAACGTGGTTATAATGCACATAATCAGTTCCTGCAGGTATTTATTGGTATGGGATTGATTGGACTTCTGGTGTTTTTGGCACTGCTTATTATACCATTTATATATGCCATTCGAGAGGGCGATTTCATGCAGATGGCTTTCATTATTATGCTGATGACATTATTCCTTTTTGAATCCATGCTGCAAAGACAAGCCGGTATAATGTTTATAGTTTTTATGCTATTATTTTTCCATGCAAGAGAACGTATAATGTCGGCACCAAAACGGCTAATTAATGAGCATACCAGCGAATCATAGAAGCCACAGCACGCTTACAAGCCTCACAAAAATTATTATAACCTACTGACTTCATTGTACAGTCATATGCCGGTCGGAATAAACCTTTGGAAAGATAACCGGCTCCTTCAAAAGCACCACAAACATCCATGTATTTTTCTTTCACCGGTGTAGGTATTGGAACATCTTCAGAAACCAGACTATCCCATTTCGACTCAAAGTCAACCAATGAGGTAATATTGGGTTCCCATGGCTCCACATGCGTAGGATGATAGTCATTTACTGCCACATCACTTGTGTAATACTCATCTGCAAGTCCAGAAAGACCATGGCCCATTTCGTGCTCAACAAGAAAGTCTCTGTAATAACTCTTTGCTGCAGCTAATGAGTAAAAATTATAAAATCCGGCACCACCGTATTCATCGGTATTGACTAAAACCAAAATATGATCAGCCGGAGCATTGGCAGCAATATCCATTAATATATGATAAGAAAAGGTAGTCAGATATCTCTCGGTTCCAAATGTATTGAAAGTTGTATTAAGCACTGTATTTTTCCATATGTTTTCATGAGGGAAATCGGTTCCACTTTCTTCACTGGGAGCCATCACAGCCCTGAAATTAATATCATCTTCGAAATCAATAAATGGAGAACTGGCCATGATCCCTTTTATTACTAACATGGCATCATTTTTAAATTCTTCCATTTCATCTGCTGTATATCCATCGGGAATAATCAAAATATCAAGTTTCTCAAATTCACTTCCAGTGATTTTAAGATCTTCTACCGGATATTCATGATAACTCTTCTTTACTACCTGCACAGATTGTGAATTAAAACTGTATGCATATTGCAGATTCCATTTTGTATCGAAATCCCTAGAGAAAAATTTAAGTGTTATATCTCCTTCAATAAATGGGATAAGTACTGATTCTTCAAACGAACGATTCATGATTTTTGCTTCATCAGTTGTTCGCCACTCATTGAAAAGAGAACTGTATCCTCTTCTGAAGAACAACTCCCCATCCTCATTATAAGCATCAATTCTGTAGAAACCATAATTTACAGAGTCAATCCAGGCATGTTTACCAATAGACAAGTTGTGTTGCATTGAGACCTGCTTCATTGTTAGAATTTCAAGTGTATCATTTCCGCTTCTAAAAAAGTCTACACGTAAAGCATCTGAAGATTTCTGTGCAAAAAGTCCTGTATAAATGAGGACCAGAATTATAATAGATATTGGCTTTTTCATAGTTTTACATTAAAAAAACGCATACTGCAAATACATTACAAATATACGTTTCAAAGGAAATATTTCCTAGTGAAATATATCAATTCTTCTCCATCTTTAGATGAAGGTCCCAAAATACAATACCACTTAGGACATAAAAACAAGTTTCTCAGAGCCGGGAACACTGACAGAAGATGCAAACTGATGTATATTTTGAATTGTTTCAACAGAAACATCAGCGCGCGTATATAACTTATCAGCGGTATCCACAAAGGAATTCATAAGAAACTCATCAGAAAACACCGAGTCGAGAAAAGATTCGGTAATTTCCGTGTTTGAATGATAAAGATGGGAAATTAAAGATTCGGGTGTAAAGGTTTCGTGCATAGGCAAGTATTTCTAATCTGTTTTATTGCCTAACGCAGAAATTTTTTCAATATTGTAAGAAATTACGGAATTAACACAGATTCTTTATCCTTGATGAATTTTCTGAGGTTAATTAATGCATAACGCATACGTCCAAGCGCAGTGTTTATGCTGACATCAGTTTCTTCAGCAATTTCTTTGAAACTTAGGTTGTAAAAGATTCTCATTTTAAGAACTTCTTTCTGCTCATCTGGCAGAAGTTCAACCAAATCTCTCAACGTTGAGTTAATTTGTTCGGTTATCATCTCTTCCTCGGCGTTTTGATCGTCGCGGGCAATAGTACCGAAAATATCATAATCGTCTTCTTCACGTACAATAGGATATTTTTTACCCCGACGGAAATAGTCGATAATCTGGTTGTGAGCAATACGCATTACCCACTGAATAAATTTTCCTTCTTCTTTGTAGTTTCCTGATTTCAAAGTATTAATCACTTTGAAGAATGTTTCCTGAAACAAATCATCAGCAACCATGGAATCTTTAACAGAAACCAAGATATAACTAAATACCTTTCTGCGGTGTTTTTCCAAAAGTTGGGTGAAACTGCCGTGGTCGCCTTGAATGAAATTTTTGATCAAAAGTTCATCACTCACAGGGGAAGTATTCATATGTCCTCCTTCTTATTTGTTGAGTGTAGACTTTAATCTATAGGCGATCCTCCGTTTTGGTTTTGATTAAAACTTTTTCTGACTTTACAAAAATACGACATTTTTTAACAATGCACAATATTCAGTCCAAAAAATGTTAATTTAATTCAAATGTGCATTTTTACATATTACTGACAAACAACACATTAAGTATATAATCATATGGTAAAATTTTTTAAATAATCATTAATAATTTAACAAAATTTCGAACCTAAAGACTCAATTCTTCATCACTATTACAGAACCAGATACACTTCCCGATACGAGTTGTAAAAAGTATACTCCTGATGGCATGTGGGTCATATCTATATCATATGCTCCTTTCAGATCATCTATTTGCACTTCATAAACAGATTGACCACCTGCGTTTACCATCTGAATAAAGACCGGTTCATTATAATTACAGGGTGCCAGGTGTAACACATTTTCAACTGGATTTGGCCAAACCATAATCCTTAGATTAGAATTTTGTTCATCATTTACTGCTAATGATAAATCTGAATAAATCATTACTCCCAAAGAGATTTTTATTACTTCTGTCAGATAATTCATATTGCAGCTGTCAATTAGGTCATTTTCGCTATGATAGCCGGGGTTGAATACATATTCCATTAAATACAAACCGGGATAACCTTCGTCAATAAATGGCTGCAGATCTGCACCTGTCATATATTGCAAAGCTGGAATATCCGGGGTTAAGCCGGTATAATTATTGGCAATATATGCTGCAATTGCAGTGATGGTCTCAGAGCCTGATAGATTTGAGAATTTTACTTTATTACTACCATTATCAAAGGCAATCATATCATTATTTATAACAGTAACAAGATTTCGGCCTGAAAGAGATGCTTCGGCTGCGTAGTGTTCTGATCCAGCCAAACCATAATGCATTAACTCTTCAGCTGCAGTTGTTAAAAACACCAAAGTTCGTTCCGGCTGATATCCCATAGACATTAAAACTCTTGCCGTTTCCAATACTGCCACTGTCCCACTGGCGTTATCGTCAGCACCGGGTGCAAAGATCTCTGGATTACTGTCAATCTGGATATCATCATGATGCCCCAGAACAAGAATCTCTTCATTCGGATACGTTGATCCGATTATTTTCGCTTCAACATTATATTGCCATGTAGTTGTATCATATTGAATAATCCCATATGAGATAGTTGTATGACACTCAAACGAGTCCAGTCTTACATTACTCATACCATATGATTCGAAACGAGTTTTAATACTTTCCGCAACTTCCTTTCTATTCGGAGCAATCATAAATCTTGTATCCATATCCTGCAGCCATTGAACCTGGTGCTCAATACTATCAATGTTGATTACATTCATGGCATGGGTAAGAACAGAATCAAGATTGATTGTATTCTGAGTGTATGCAACTGGATTTAAAACAATAAATAATGCTATCAGAGTGATAATTCGGTTCATAACTTATAGATTGGTTTAGTAAACATATTGATAAATATTGCAGATATCTAAGAAGATCAGTTATCGGTAAATAGAATTAAGCTACCGGATCGATGTTATTAAAGGATAATAATGATGTGTTGAAAAGGTATTACATAATAATAAAAGGTATAGGCCGAAAAACTCAGCCTAAACCTTTATGCATAAAAAGTGATTCACATTATGTGAAAGAGAAATCTCAAACAATTT
The DNA here is from genome assembly GCA_002869435.1 of Marinilabiliales bacterium. Classification (GTDB taxonomy): domain Bacteria; phylum Bacteroidota; class Bacteroidia; order Bacteroidales; family DTU049; genus BM518. Next base: position 19,894 of record PKSX01000127.1, read on the forward strand.
ACTCTTTTACAAGCTTTTCACTAATAGTAACACCATCATACCTTATTATGATATGATAAACACCAGCAGGATAATATGACAGATCAACATCAAAACGTCTTGTATCGAATTGATCAACCATAACGATCTCACCCAGTAAATTGGTTAATACTACATCCACCCCACTCTCTGAAACATATGGTAATGACACATGAAATACATCGTTGGATGGATTCGGATATATCTTCCAGGAATTTCCATTCTCATCTATACCGCTGATTACAAAATTCACAGTATCTGACGGAGCTGAAGAACAACCATTACTGTCTGTATACACAACATAATAGTCACCATTAACCGCCGGTGTATAATAATACTCTGTTTCTCCGGTCAGCAGACCGACTAAGTCATACCACTGATTACCTGTACTGTAACTTGAGAATAAAGTATCGCCACTTTGAGTGATGACTGGTGCAGCGGGTAACGGATATACTGTAATATTCAGTGTAGGTGAAATAACAGTAGCAACGGTAACACAGGTTTCTGAAGATGTAAGTTCAGCATAAACCTGATCCCCGTCTACCGGACTTACCAGCTGATAGGATGATCCACTACCATCAACCACCGTGTTTAGATACCATGTAATAACTGGACTTGAACCACCATTAACTGCGTTAGCAGTAAAATCAATTATGGTTCCGTCACAAACTGCAGTATCGGGAAGGGCTGATATTGTAATTTGCGGAGTTACTGCTGACTGTGGATTCACATTCAACGTTTGAACTGTACCATTACCACAAGTATTTGAAGGAGTTACAGTTATTGTCCCTAAACCGGAACCTGCATCAACATCAATACTATTTGTACCCTGACCGGAATTTATAGTCCACGTTCCGGGAACAGTCCAGTTATATGATACCCCGGCTACATTGGTTACACTATAAATTAATCCAGTGGCATTATCACATGGTGCAGTATCTCCTACAATTGCGGAGGGCTGAGCAGGAATATCTCCCGGAACAACAGCCAGAGTCTGAGCTGTACCGTTTCCACATCCATTTGATGGGATTACAGTAACATTTCCGGCATTGGCTCCTACTGTCACACTTACACTGTTGGTGGTTCCTCCTCCGGTTTGGATCCAGCCGACAGGAAATGTCCAGGTATAAGTAACACCTGCTACATTAGTAACACTATAGTTTTCAGAAGTACCAACACATGGTGCACTTGCTCCACTAATAGCTGAAGGTTGCGAAGGAACATCATTTGGTGATACCGCAAGGGTTCTTGCTGTTCCGTTCCCACATCCATTGGAAGGGGTAACAATTACATTGCCTGCAGTAGCACCAACA
>PKSX01000107.1 GCA_002869435.1 Marinilabiliales bacterium
CATTCGCTGCTTTTCGCAATATGAAAGAGTTCTGATGCCAATCCGTCGCTAATATCTATCATTGAGGTGGGCTGGATGTTCTTTTTCGCAAAAAACTCAATCATATCGAGCCTTGGTTCAGGCTTTAACTGACGGCCAACAACTCTTTCGTAATTGGTAAGATCGGGTTGAAAATTGGGATTGGCCTCGAAAGTTTTTTTCTCACGCTGAAGAATAAGCAGGCCGGCATAGGCTGCTCCAAGGTCTCCTGTAACACAAATCAGATCATTGACATGTGCTCCGCCACGATGCACAATTTGTTCAGGGCGTGAAGTTCCTATTACAGTGACAGATATGCTTAACCCTGCAGCACTACTGCTGGTATCTCCACCGATCAGATCAATTTTATATTTTTCGCATGCAGCCCGAATTCCTTTGAATAATTCTTCCAAAGCCTCGACAGAAAAACGATTGGAGATTCCGATACTTACCAATATTTGTTTTGGAATGGCATTCATGGCGGCAATATCGCTTAGATTTACAGCCACGGCTTTATAGCCCAGGTGTAGGAGCGGCATCCAGGCCAGGTCGAAATGTACGCCTTCGAGCAGTAAGTCGGTAGAAATCAGCGTCTGATGTCCGCCCGGGTATTCCAGCACTGCAGCATCGTCACCAATGGCAGTTTTGCTTGCTTCATGGTGAATTGGAAAGTCTTTAGTAAGATGATGAATGAGGCCAAACTCGCCCATAGAGCTGATTTCGGTTCGTTTTGAGTCGGTGTTTTCCGGCATAATATTTTGCTTTGCTGCAAAACTATGTCAAATTTTGGCTTTATCAATAGGGAAGAGCAGGAAAGTTTTGGCAAAGCTTTGTTAATAAATGTGGATTTAGACGCGGATTATCGCTGTGTAATATGAATTACGGATTAACACTGATTATATACTCCGCCACTTCTTTCGATTCAATGCCTCTCATACAGGCACATTCTTTAGTTTTGCTGCATTCATTGCACTCCTTATCGGCCACAAAAACTTTTGCTTTCTCACCCAGTGGTGCCCAGCGACCGGGGTGTATGGGACGTATGGGAGGGAAAATTCCAATGGCATGGATTCCGGTAGCTGCGGCAATATGTAATGGTCCGGTGCTGGCAGCAACCAGGACATCACTTCCTGCAATAAATGCAATTAAATGAGATAAGCTTAACTTTCCGGTAAGATCTGTCAAATTATTACTTTCCAAAGGCAGTTCTTCACGAAAGGATTGTCCCTCTTCTTCACTTCCGGTGAGATATATATGATACTTTTCAGATGGCAACAGGGAAATCAATTCTGTAAACCGGTCAAGCCCCCATTCGCGTGCACTGCCTTTTGAGCCGGGATGAAGAATAATTCTCTTTTTCTTTGTTGCCAGAGTGCCTGCAAGATCGGGTGGTAAAGGCATTATGTTTTCAAAAAAATAAAGATCGGGAATATCATTTAACTGAGGAATATCGACTATGCCTAAAGGAGCTAAAAGCTTAAAATTTAATTGTGCCTCATGCAAATCACTACGTCTTCTTGTAAAATTCGGTCTTTTATTGCACGTAAGCCTGTGAAAACTCCGGTGCGAGGTTCCAATTCTTACAGGAATACCAGCCTTTTTTGCCGCTTTAGCCACTTCTTTTCTTGGAAAAACATGAATAATAACGTCAGCATAAAGGCTTTCAAGCAATTGAACCGGGCTGTCTTTCATTTCATCCAGGCTCACGAAACTGTCCACAGCGCTGCTTGTATACACCACATCTTTGGTATAATCCTGTCCAAGAAAAGTGATCTTACAATCCGGAAATTTTTTCTTTAAAAACCCGGCCATAGGCAGAGTTAGTATAACATCTCCGATTGAATCGGTTCGACTGATAATGATATGTTTTTCGTTGAGGTCCATATTATTTTCTCCAGAACGAAGGATTGATGAGAATTAGTACAGTAATGAGTTCAAGGCGTCCCATAATCATCATAACGGACAGTACCCATTTCGAAAAGTCGGCAAGTCCGGAATAGTTTCCTGTTGGTCCAATAGAATTAAGACCGGGACCAATATTACACACTGCTGAGGCAGTACCGGAAATAGACTCAACCACTCCTTCACCTGCCAGAGCAAGCAATGCTGATCCAATGAATAGAGTTATAAGAAATAGGATGAAAACAGAAACCACATTCATTACCGCAGATTGTGATACCGGATTCCCGTTATAAGTTACCGGCAGTACTGCGTTGGGGTGCATGATTCTTTTAATGACGTTTTTCACAGCTTTAATGAGCACAACATGACGTATGATTTTTATACTACCCCCTGTTGATCCGGCCATTCCCCCTACAAACATGAGGAAAAATAAAAGGGTGTAAGTAAACACAGGCCAAACCATAAAATCCGCAGAGGCATATCCGGTTGTGCTTATAATTCCAATGGCCTGAAAAGCACTATGGCGTGCGGCATCATGAAAATTATAATACCCGCCGGTATATAATACAAGTGTGAGAATAACTGTGGCAAAAATAAAAATGGACAAATAATATTTCAACTCTTCGTTTCTAAAAACTGTTTTACCCTTTCCTTTTAGCATGAAATAGAATAATGTAAAGTTAGTTCCGGCAAAAACCATAAATATCGTTGTAACCCACTGAATATATGGCGAGTAATTTGCCAGGCTGGTGTTTTTGGGTGAGAAACCACCTGTAGCCATAGTTCCGAAAGTATGACATAATGCTTCGAAAAGGTTCATGTCGCCCGCCAGATATAGAAACGCCAGAAATATTGAGAGCAGGATATATACTCCCCAAATTCGACGAGCAGTGGTGGTTACCCTGGGGTGAAGTTTATCTTTGCTGGGGCCGGTAACTTCTGCTACATAGAGTTGCATTCCGCCAAAACCGAAAAACGGCAATACAGCAATTACGAGAACAATTACACCCAGACCGCCGAGCCAGTGGGTCATGGATCTCCAAAACAGCAGGCCGTGGGGTAATGATTCAATATTGTTTAATATTGATGAACCGGTAGTTGTAAAACCGGAAACGGTCTCGAAAAAGGCATCGGTATATGACGGAATATACCCACTGATTACAAAAGGTAAAGCGCCAAAGGCACCCAAAACAAACCATGAAAGGGATACGATGATATATCCTTCCCGTTTACCCAATTTATTATAATTGATTTTTCGGGTTCCAAAATATAAAACTGCACCGGTAATTAACGTGATCAGCGAAGAAATTACAATGGCCGGAATGTCATTATCTCTGTAATAAATGGAAAACAGTACCCCGAGTATCATGAAAAGTGCTTCAAACATGAGCACCAATCCAATTACTTTCACTATGGCTTTGAGGTAAATTGTTTTCATTATTTTTTCCAGAAAATTGGGGATAAGACAAGAAGAAGGGGAATAATATGAAGTCGTCCAAATAGCATCATCAGGGCAAAAGTGAATTTATCGTACCAATGAATATCGGCCATATTCAGGTCGTTGATAAGCAGCCGGACGGCATTACCGGTATTGGACAAAAATGCTACCGACATGGCCAAACTATCCTGAAAGCCATGTCCGCCAATAGTTAACATTAAAATCCCAAGCACATATACCAGTAGAAAAATGAGCAGAAAACCCATTACGCGGCTAACATTGTTTTCATCGAGATCAACTTTGTTGAAGCGAACTTTATAAATGGCTTTAGGGTGCAGAATAGACAAAAAATATCTTCTGGCAGAACGGAGTAAAATGGCTTGTCTGAAAACATTAATTCCTCCTCCGGAGCTAGCTGCTGCACTACCCAGAAACATGAGCAGAAAGAAAACAAGCCACCAAAAACTGCTTAAAAACGGAATATCCTGTGCTATGTAGAACCCTGTTGTTGTAATGATTGAAATTATATTGAAAAGGGTTTCCCCGGCCAGTTTTCCATTTCCAACTACACCCTGAGTGAAGCTATACTGGGTAAATAGAGCAATCAGCGGAACTAGTATTGATAAAAAATACCATTTAAACTCATCATTTTTCAGGATTTTATTAAAATGAAGTTTTATTGCAAAATATATCAAATACAGATTTGATCCCGCAAGAAACATAAATACGGCAATAGTAGAAAGTGCACCTGAAGAAAGCGCGCTTACATTTCCGTTTAATGGGGAGAAACCAGATGTGCTCATAGTTGAAAGAGTGTACAACAATGCTTCTTTGATCTGCATGCCCTGAGTAAACAGAATAATAAAAAGCAATAATGTAAATCCAGTGTATATAGAGATTAGTCTTCGGGCAGTTCCCGAAACAGTAGTTTTTATATTGCCAATGGTTTCATCACTTCGGTCGAAAAAGAAAATTTTAGCTTGTGGAGTTTTAAAAAACGGAATGAATGACATGATAAAAATGATAATACCAATGCCGCCAACCCATTCAATTATACCTCTCCATAGCAAAACCGAGTAAGGGATTCGTTCAAAATTCAATATTGAAAGGCCATTGGTGGCAAATCCGGCAATGCTTTCGAATACAGCATCTCCAAAATTATCTGTTGCTCCGCTCAAAACAAATGGCAAACCACCGCATATTGAAATGGTAATCCAGGTAAACACAATGGTTATGAAACCATCTCGTTTATTCATGCCATCGTTGTTTTTCTCTCCGGCCAAAAACAAGGTTATGCCCAGTGCAAAAGCCGATATGGCAGAAAAAGCAAAAGCAGCTTCATTTCTTTCATCTTCCAGAAATGCATATATAGTCGGAATAAGCATCAACCCTGCAAGAATCAGGGTGACAATGCCTGTAAAACGCAATATGGTTCTCAGATGTATGAAACGGTACTGAGACATGGTTTAATTGAAGTATTTTTCAACTTTACTGATGGCTGTAGGCAATGCAAAAACCAGCACGGTATCACCTTCACATATCTGAAAATCTCCATTGGCAATAAAGACTTGTTCGCCACGCACAATACCCCCAATTGTTGCCTGATTTGGGAATCCCAGATCCTTAATTAATTTGCGTGTAACTTTTGCGTTTGGCTGTACTACAAACTCAAATGCTTCGGCATCAATTCCGTGTAAACAACGAATGCCCGAAACATTAGAACTCATAGAGTATCTGGCAATATAACTGGCTGTGATTAGCTTTTTATTAATGGTAGTATCAAGACCAATGCTTTGTGTAATATCGATATACTCTATGTTTTCAAGAAGCGGAATGACACGTTTAACTCCAAAGTGCTTTGCCAGCAGACAAGTAAGAATATTTGTCTCACTGTCATCGGTTACAGCCACAAAAGCATCCATGCCGGCGATATCCTCGTCTTTCAGGAATTCAATATTTCTGGCGTCACCTTTAATAATCAGCGTTTTAGGAAGTATGCCGGATAAAGCTTCACAACGCTCCATATCGAAGTCCACTAACTTAATGTTGATTTTATCCTGCAGGCGAATTGAAGTCTTTTGTCCAATACGACCTCCTCCAACAATCATCAGGTTGTCAACCTCGTATGAGGTTTTGCCGGAGAGTTTCATGATCATATCCACACCTTCCGGCTTGGAGACCACATATACCAGATCATTCTCATTGATGGTATCGTTGCCTCTTGGAATTATGGTTTCGGTATTTCTGTGTATGGCAATAGCTCTGAAATCAAGTGAAGGATTAAGTTTACCTATATCATCCAGCGTCATTCCAATCACGCTTGATGTGCTTTCAACCCGAATGAGCAAGAACAGGAGCTTTCCATTGGCAAAATCGTAGTATTCAGTTGCTGCAGTTTGGCTCAATAATCGAACAAGCTCCTCGGCAGCAAGTCTTTCGGGGCAAACCAAATGGTCAACACCTATACTTTTAAAGTAGGTTTCGAAATCCTCTTCCAGAAATTCGACATTATTAATTCGGGCAATGGTTTCTTTAGATCCAAGGCTTTTGGCCAGAGAGGAAGCAATAATATTTGTGCGCTCATCATGCACCACAGCAATAAAAAGGTCGCAGCGCTTAATTCCCGCATCTTTTAAAACTTGTGGAGAAGTAGGGTCACCCGAAACAGTGAGTATTTCTGTTTGAGAGGAAACCATGCTGATGAAATCCTCATGCGGATCAATCACGGTTATGGAGTGATAATCTTTTGAAAGCAGTTGTGCAAGGTAATATCCGACTTCGCCGTCACCTGCAATAATGATTCTCATTTTTCAAACAATTAGGGCGTAAATGTACAAAAAGCTATCGTAAGCCCACGCATTAAATATGATGCAAAGCCGATTCGTAATCTTCTACAAACATCTTTTTCCCTTTTTGCACTATTCGATGACCCTCTTTTATTAACTCTGCGGCCTGACGCTCGATTCCGCCGGGATATTTTTCGTTAAGTTCTCCTTTTGGTTTCAGCGTTCGCCACCAGGCGTAACCAATTCCTTCGCCAGTTTCAATTTCTTCTTCAGCAGCACAGGCTGCAATACGGGTAAAAATTCCGGTGACCAGCGGACAGGTATACACCGCGCCATACTTTTCATTCATGTGGTTTCGCATTTGTGCGGTGGTTATAACCGACCCTTTTGGAACCGATCTCATTAACCCGTCTAGTTCTAGAGCAGAAGGAATAACCATTTTGCCGGGCCCGGTTTTGGCAAGGAGTTTTTCTTGAGTAATTTCCTTTATTTCAGGAAGCTTATCCTGATTACTGTGTAATTTCTCCTTGTATGTTTTCTTTGCCATTTTTAGAAAATTAAATCAGCACCTCGTATGTATAAGTCAGAGTCTTTTTATCACCGGCCTTAATATTGAGATCCCACTTAATTTCTGAAACCGGATTTACACCATAATACGATCCGATTTTCTTAAAATCACCATCATCACTGCTTTTAATAATTTCAGCATACACCGTTTTATCAACCTTAAGATTAATGTTTTTAGCCTGGAGATTTTCAATGGTGATCTCTCCCTTAATGGTTACCTTGGTGTATTTGCGTTTATTGATGGTTTTATAATTTTCTTCCCGGGCAATTTCTTCTTCACTGTATTTCACAATCACGTCGCTTGAACGAGCCAGCTGCACACTGTTTTCACCTTTCACGGCTGTGTATTTAAGCTGATCCTGAGCAAGAGGCATCAGGTTTTCGTCCAGTACAAAAACAGGTCCGGTTGTAAAGGGCTGATCGGTAGTGTTTGTTAAACGATAGCTGTGATAAACATCCTGACGGCTGTTGTCGGTTTGTACCACATAACGATTCGACTGAAAATTCACGCCATCAGCAATGGACACTTCGTAAATGTCTTTATATGGAACATTTTTTGAAAAAATCATCACAGTGGTTTTGCTGTTTTTAGGCAAATCAACTTCACCACACTGATAGAAATAAAGATCATTTGACTTGGTGCCTGAAGTGTTATAATTGTAATAATTATTAAAATCACCACCATAGCCCGCACCGGTTGATGATTCGGAAAGCATCTGGTAATTGTCATAATTACTGAAAACAGCTGTGTTTGTAACCGGCATAAAGCTAGTGCTCAGGTATGATGTTGCAATCGGATCGAGCTGAGATCCGTAATAAAAATTCGGACTACCAACGGTAAGCACAAGGTTTGTGTTTTTAATATCGTCTTCCATGAAATTCTCAACTGTAGCTTTCAACTCAAGTTGAAGTTCCTTGTCGTTCAAAACTTTGATGTTGTAAAGTGGAGTCCATTGAATTCCTGATTGCATATAAGTCATGCGCACCGTAACAGGGCCGGAGTTTTTATTGAAACGAACAAAACCACGGCGTACAATGGAATCAGCTTTAAGCGTCATTTCGGGTTCTTGTGTAAACAAGAGTTCCTTAACGTATGCAGCATTCATTACCACAAAGCTTCCGTCCGTTTTCTGTACATTCATCAACCCTGATTTCATGTCGTAAGAAAGCAGTTTTCCGTTTACTGTTCTGAGATCCTCACTATTGAACATATAATTCATTTTTATGTTTTTGCCAACATTATGCTTTAGCAACTCAGGAATGCCTGTAACAAGCCTTTGTTTTTTAAGGGTGTCGGTAAAAAATCGAATTCGGTCTACTTTTGCACCTTTTTCGCATGTAAGCCAGAATGTGCTAAGCAAAGGTGAAGGAGGAACCTGTATGGAAGCTTCGTTGTTTTCAAGTTTCACAACGCCCTCTCTCTGAATAAAGTAGGTTCCGTTTTTAAAAATGTTGAGTTCTTTTGGTTTGAGAGGGTTCTGTGCTGAAAGAAATATAACCCCAAATAACAATGATACAAAAACAGTGATTTTCATGATAAAAAGATTTTGAGTAAAGATACAAAAGCATGTAAATCTACATAAGAAAACCACTGTTTTAATAAAAGATTATCAAAAAGACACTGCTTTTTATGTGTTAAATATATTTATATATGTGTTTCATTAGGCATTATGAGTGTTTATTTATCCCTTATATCATTCATTTAACATTATATTTTCTCCAAACAAAGCCATTTGGTATATTTGTATACTATTTACATTTAAGCCATAAAACAAAACCACCATGAAAACGGTAAATATTGTATTGGTTATTTTCTTGATGCTGAGCATTATTCTACCGTTCAGCTCTTTCGGGCAAGTTCCTTCTTATGTTCCATCGGCAGATCTTAAAGGATATTGGTCTTTTAATGGTGATGCCAGTGATCAGAGCATCTATGCGTGGGATGGTACACTTTTCGGACCGGTGCTTGCCAACGACAGGCACGGAGCCCCTGACAGTGCGTATCTTTTCAACGGCACCAGCGATTATATTATGATTGGTGACCCCACTCCTGCACATTTACAGATACAGGATTCAATTACATTATCGGCATGGATATACATTGCTTCATATCCCGGTGCATCTAATCTGGGTGAAATAGTTGGTACACAATGTGATATTTGCCCCTATGCCGGAGCTACAATTTTTATAGACGGCCGCACCAATTCCGACGGACAACCCTGCCCGCCCGGACATATACATTTTCAAATTGGCGATGGAACATCTTATCATGTAACCAATACCCAAACAACAGTTCCGCTAAACGAATGGGTTTTAATCACGGCAACCCGTAAGGCCAATGAAAATGCAAAAGTTTATTATAACGGGGTTTTGCAACCATCCAATTCTGTTAGCTGGAATGGAGCCGTAAGTTATACAAACACTTATTTTGCCATTGGGCGTGAAAAAGACTATGCCAACCGTTTTTTCAACGGATATATTGACGAAGTGGGAATCTGGAACAGGGCGTTAACCCAGTGTGAAGTCATTGCTATGTATAAAGAAGATATTCCAGATACTATAATATACGACAGCGCGTGCATTTCCTATACAGCACCCGACAATACTGTTTACACCAGTTCGGGAATTTACACAGCTATTATTCCCAATTATCTGGGATGCGACAGCATTATTGAAATTAATCTTACCATATGGGATGCTTTTGCCATTATTGAAAACGACACCATTGCTGACGGAGATTCATTATTATGGCAGGGTAGCTATTATTCGCAAACCGGTACTTCTACAAAAGAATTCACTACAATACATGGTTGCGACAGCACTTACACGCTGAATCTCGTCAGAGAATTCAGCCCCGGACAGCTTTGCGACTGGCAATACTACAGTACAATTTCTGTCAACAACACAGCTAATCCTGAAACCCTTACTGACTACAGCGTTTTGGCGATTGTAAATACCGCCCAGTTGATTATTGACGGAAAAGTAAATGCTGACGGGTCTGATTTTCGCTTCAGCACCGATGGAACCAATGATCTCGAATATTGGATAGAGCCCGGAATTCAGAATGAACATGGCATGAATGATGACAGCACCCATATCTGGGTAAAAATTCCGGTTATTCCGGCAGCAGGATCTGTAGTGGTATTCATCTTTTACGGAAATCCTGTCGCAACAGCCAAAAGCAATATTGGTTCAACATTTTTGTTTGGAGATGATTTTGACGACAACACCATTAATACTACCCTTTGGGATGAGATTTTGAATAATTCAGGCCAGATGACAGAGCAAAATCAACGCATTGAACATAGTTCACCGACAAGTTCACCGGAATCTGGCTCAGCATTATTTTCCAAGCAATCCTTTACCGGACCTGTGGTTGTTGACATGCAGTTTAAAAAAGGGGGATATGTTTATCGCGGAGCTGGTCTCATGGATGATTATTCAACAAATCAAAACTCGGCATGGATTGGCTGGCAGGACTGGGGAGCTTTTGGACCAGGAGTAACTATTGCTGGTTCTTCAACCGGCTCGGCTTTCAGAAGCGACACCTGGAGCAGGACTTATAATCCGGAGTATTATCTTACCGTTTACAGAAATCCGGACAGCACCTTCAGATTCATAGCCCATATACCCTCTTTTGAGGTTGATGGATATAAATACTGGGAGCAATCTTTCACAACCGAGAAAATGCCTTTGGATCAGCCTTTGAAAGTAGGCAGCAGCGAATATGTATGGCAGTATGCTTCACCGCTCTGGATACGATATGAAGACAATATCCGTGTTAGAAAATATTCAGAACCAGAGCCCATTATTAGTCTTCTGGATGAATACGAAACACATGTTCCCGACAGTGTAGAATTCGATACCATATGCTCAAACGAAAGTCTGCTGTGGAGGGGTAATAATTACTCGGTTGCCGGAACTTATTACGACAGCCTGATTACGCAGTTTGGCTGCGACAGTGTTTTCGTGTTGGAATTATTTACATGGACCGCTCCCGTGATTTCATGCACAAGCGACACTATCTGCAATGGTAATTTTGCCACTATTGAGGCTTCCGGAGCTATAAGCTACCTTTGGAATACTGCATCAACAGATAATCCGTATAATGTAAATCCCGGAACTACAACAATTTACTCCGTTACGGGCACAGACGTCAACATGTGCTCAGGTTCTGCTCAGGCCACAGTACTTGTTTATGATCTGCCGATCAATCTGTATGACATGATTCCGACAAAAATCAATGAATTTACCGCAGATGCCAATACCATTGTACTTGATCACTTCAACAACAGCAGCACCGGTGATTTATACAGCAGTCTGAGTTATGTACCATCATTTTGCAACCTGAACGAAGCTGCTATAATTCCGGCCAATAATTTCATCCACTACAGCTATTCTGCTAACCTGCGCGATGCTGCTACCGTTGATTTCTGGGCAAAAATTGACCAATATCCTACGCAACTTGTGAACTTCAACTGGATATTTTCCACTACTCCTCCAGGATCGGGACATGTTTTCCACCTTGATGTGAATTCCAGTGGCATACTTACCATGAGTAACTGGCCTGGAACAGGTCTTGGCACCCTGAGCAGTAACGAAGTTATTCCACTGAACGAATGGACAAGAATTACAGTGGCGTGGGGCGATACTACCCAGATTTATATCAATGGTGTGCTTGATACAGCAAACACTGGCTCATTCAGACCTTCGGCTTCAGGTGCTTATCATATTTATGTGCCAAAATGGGGCAACGACAGCGCCATGGTCATTGACGAGCTGCAAATATCGAATTGCAAAAGAAGTAGAGCAGCCATTCAAAGTGTAAATGAATACATGAGTGTGTATGCATCTGATGCAGATATTTGTCCGAACACTTCTTCCGATATTATGATCGTAAATCCCGAGTCTGGCATTGAATATCAGCTTCTGATGGACGGCTCTCCACAGGGCGCTCCTCAAACCGGAGCATGCGATACGCTTGTTTTCAATACAGGATTACTTAGCACAGGTGCCATATTTACATTTACGGCTGTAAATTTGCTAACCGGTTGTAATATATTACTCGATACTGCAATTTCAATCAACATAAATCCGGTGTACAATTTTGCAGACACTGCTGAAATCTGCAACGGAAATGATTATTATTGGCATGGTAACTACTATTCCACAACAGGTGTTTATAATGACAACCTTCTGAGTATTGAGGGCTGCGACAGCATCTGGACACTAAACCTAACTGTAAATCCAACTTATTATACCCAGGCTGATATCAGCATTTGCGATGGCGATTCATATTTATGGAGAGGCAATTACTATTCGGTTGCAAACATGTATTATGATAGCCTGCTGAGTTCGCTTGGTTGCGACAGTGTGTTTGCCCTGAATCTAAATGTAAATCCAACTTACTTTACTCAGACAGACATCAGCATTTGCGATGGCGATTCATATTTATGGAGAGGCAATTACTATTCGGTTGCAAACATGTATTATGATAGCCTGTTAAGTTCGCTTGGTTGTGATAGTGTGTTTGCCCTGAATCTAAGTGTAAATCCGGGTTTCTATTCCGTTGAATACGACAGTATCTGCTCGGGTGACAGCATATACTGGAGGTCAAATTACTATTCAACAGCCGGAATGCATTATGACAGCCTGCATACCATATTTGGTTGTGACAGTGTGTATACGCTGAACCTTCTTTTGCATCCTTCATATATTGACTTAACCGACACGACAGTTTGCAATGGTACTATCATGAACTGGAGGAGTGGAGAATATGAAAATACGGGCACGTATTACGATAGTCTGCAAACCATAAACGGCTGCGACAGCATTTTTGTGTTGAACCTTACTGTTAATCCAACTTTTGAAGATCTGATAAATGACAGCATTTGCTTTGGAGACAGTGTTTTTTGGAGGTCTAATTATTATTCATCAACAGGAACGTACTACGACTCCTTTACAAACATCTATGGATGCGACAGCTCATATGTGCTTGATCTTTATGTTTTTCCTTCTACAGATGCGCAGATTATTTCTCCCGACACATTCTACTGCTTATACAATGACCCTGTCACAGTTTCGGCTGTTCCTTCCGGTGGAATATTCTCGGGAAGCGGTATTTCAGGAAGCACCTTCGATCCTTCGCTTGCAGGATTAGGATTTTGGCCCGTTTCATACATGTATACCGATAGCAATGGCTGCCTGTCTTACGATACTGTTTGGGTGCTGGTAGATGCCTGTACTTCCGTTGGCGAAATCACTGATGGACGTTTCATTATTTATCCCAACCCCGCAAAAAACGAGTGCAGTATTATTCTGAAAGAAACAACGGATGAGCTGATTTTTCAATTATTCACAGTAAACGGCTCCATGATTCTGGAAGAAACCCATAGAAACACCTCATCGGTATTACTGAATACAGGAAACCTGAGTGCAGGTTCTTATATAATACGAGTGATAACTCAGGAATATTCGAACCAGAAAATATTGATTATAGAGTAGTTGTATTTATCTTTTAATATATCAAATTCCTTTACCCTTCGAGAACCTATAGGAGGAATTTGAAATATAATTACTAAAACTGATTTTATATGAGATGCTCTTAACACTCCTTTCCATCCATAATGATTTTTCTCTCAATGAACCGGGAATTTAAGAGGCGTGCAACAGAAATATAATCGGGGTCGAGGCAAATTTTATCTCCAATTTTATACTTCTGCTTGCCGTTTTCATCTTTATTATCACCAATATCAACCACGGTCATATCTGATGTAATTCCAACAAAAGTAATGTCTTTGTCATCCGGTGTCAGACCTTCTCGATCAACATCAAGCAGGCCAAAATCAAGAATGGCTTTATAGGCAGTTTTGCCAATATCCTCATCATTAATATCGGCGGAATGTCCAATGCTGGCATCATTTATCACTCCATCCGGTACAATTTGCTTTTCTTCCAGTTCAATAATCTGAGTATAAAAATTAAAAGTGTCGGTGCAAAGATCAAGAAACTGGGTGTTTTCAAGCGGACTGGTGCCAAAAAAGGCTGCTTCACCTATTCTGAAATGATTAATGTCTTTCGGAACCATACCTGTTTCTAAAAGAGGTAGTGTAATGGAGCTTCCGCCAGAAATAAGTGGCAATTTAGAATTATGTCGCGTTTCAATGACCTCTTTATACAAGTTCAACTGTAGGAGTTTATCGTATGTTGGCTCCACACCGTACATACATCCCAGGTTTGATCCCAGCCCTACTACTTCAATGTTTTCGAGCTTAAACACTTTATCATAGAAATCAAACAGGTCTTCGCGGTTTACACCTTCGCGCAATTCGCCAAGCTCAACCATGATGATGACCTTATGAATTTTGTTTCGCTTCTTAGCAACCTTATCCAGGGCTTGTATGGTTTTATATGAAGAGTTCAGAGAGATGTCTGCATAATCAATAACATCCTCAATATAAGCATGTGCGGGAGGTTTTAGATATATAGTAACTAAATCTTTGTTCCAGTCTTTCAGCCTTTTCAGACTGGATAGTCTTGAATCTCCAACAGAATGAATGTCCTTAACAATATCCGGGGTTAGAATGTGTTGCATAATTTCCTTATCACCGGAAAACACCTTGGTAATGAGACTCCATTTTATCTTATGCTTTTTCAAATATTCGCTTAACTTAATAATGTTATTGCGAATTTCGGTGACATTAATGTGTAACTCTGCCATTTTTTGTGTTTTATAATGAACAAGAAATGATGACGAAACTATTTATCATAGCGCATTTCTGCATATTTGCTCTTAAAGCCAATTCTTTCGTAGAGGCGTTTCGCAGGGTTGTCATATTCAACATGAAGTTTCACATTTCCCTCAGCCATTGAAATCGCTTTTTCAACAATCTGACGCCCAAGCCCTTTTCCGCGTAAAGAACCATCAACAGCCACATACACCAGTATATTTTCAGGAATATAGCCTTTCATACCGGTATCATTCATAATCAGTGCACCTGCCATTTTGCCTTCGTAAAATGCTGCAAGGCAAAATCCTCCGGCATATTCACTGTCAGAAAAAGCATAGTCTATACAGGCATTAATGTCTTTTTTCGGGTCACCAAAGCGTTCCAAATGTGTAAACAGGAAATCTACGTATTCTTCTCTGCTGAGTTTTTCAGTAAAGTCAGATTCACTTTTAATCAATAAGTATTCAAGCATAGCTCAAATTTTTAGTTTATAAATAAAGGCTTTTATGTACCGACATTCTGCCACGCAGAAATACAACTCACGACCCTGTCAGGGTGTGCACCCGGCTTCGTTTGTGTTGCGAAGCGGGAATCAGCTTATTATAAAAGCTTGTCATTCAACAATTAAGACAAAAGTACAAAATTTGCGGGAGAAATCAAAATCGATCTTTGAAAATCAAATTGTTATAAAACTGTCATTCTTTATGCAAAAAAGACCCTTTACAATTAAAAGGACTACCTTTGCACCTTGAAACAGGAAATCTGATATTTCCGGCATTGGGCGATCCGGCGGCAGGTTTTGAGAACAGGAAGAACCATGAACAAGGCTATTTATAGCGTTATAACCGGGTCAGGAAGTTATATACCGGAAAATAACATCAAAAACAGTGATTTTCTATCACATGAGTTTTACGAGCAAAACGGAGAAAAAATCCGTAAAGAAAACAGTGAAATTATAGATAAGTTTCTTGAAATTACGACCATTGAAGAACGTCGTCATGTAAAAGAAGACCTTAAAACTTCTGATATTGCCTTTTTTGCGGCGGAAAAAGCCATTGCGGCGGGCAGAGTTGATAAAGAAGAGCTTGACTATATTATACTTGCACATAATTTTGGAGATGTTTCGCAAACCAATAAACAGGTTGATATTGTACCTACATTAGCGGCAAGGGTTAAAGAAAAGCTACAAATTGAAAATCCGTTTTGTGTGGCATACGATGTGCCTTTTGGCTGTCCGGGATGGCTGCAGGGTCTAATTCAGGCCGATTATTATATCAAGTCGGGAGATGCAAAAAAGATTCTGGTGGTAGGTGCTGAAATTCTTTCCCGCGTTTCAGATCCGCATGATCGCGATTCAATGCTGTATGCCGACGGAGCGGGCGCAGTCATTGTTGAAGCAGTTGAAAGCGATACTCCGGTTGGAATTGTCGGGCATAAGACCCGGTCAGACACCCTGCACCATGCTAAAATGCTCCATATGAGCCCGTCCAATAATCCTGACTATCATAATAAGGATGAGTATTTTCTGAAAATGTTTGGTCGCAAGCTGTACCAGTATGCACTTGAATTTGTGCCCCCATTGATTAAAAAATGTCTGGATGATAAAAACATGCATGTCAGCGACATTGATAAAGTTCTAATCCATCAGGCCAACGGAAAAATGGACGATGCTATACTGGAAAGGCTATTTAAACTATATGACATAAAAGAAGTAAATATTCCTCAATACACCATGCCTATGACTATTTCATGGCTTGGAAACACTTCTGTGGCAACCTTGCCCACCCTTTGGGATTTACTCATGAAAAACGAGATAAAATCAAACGAGCTGACTCCAGGAAAAAATATTGTTTTTGCATCTGTTGGGGCAGGAATGAATATCAATGCCGTGATTTATAAAATTCCGAGATAGTCTCGTGCCGGGGCATGGGGAAAGAAGATTCGGGGGATAATGGAGAAGTAAGATAAGTTTTGGATCATCCCTAACGGGATGTATTTCATTATGATAGGGTTTAACCGAGCGGTAGTCCCTACGGGACAGCAAAACAATTTAGGCTTTGCTGTTAAGACTTCAGAAGTCTTAGGCTGGTTCCACAATATGGGTATATCTAAAGACTTCGGAAGGTTAAAGCAATCTTTTGCAATAACAAAAGCCAAAAATGTATTTCGACTGCCATTCGTTTACGCTCAAGACAGGTGCTCGATATGACATTGGTTTTTATCCCGTTAGGTATAACCGCCCGGTAAAAACTATAGAAGCACACTCGCATGCCGTAGGTGTGCCTCGAATTGCATACTGGTTTTCTTTTTCCGAATTCAGGATAGCACTTTTTTTTAATATGGTCAATATTCGGTTTCATAAGAAACTGCTAATTCCCCGGCGATATAAAAATAGGTATTGCTGCAAACAATTCATATATTTGCAATGACTTGGTCTGGTTATACCTTTTTGAACCTCATCACTAATTAAAATGCAATTATGAAAACCATTTCAGTTTTAATAGCCATTCTGGCTTGTATAAATCTATTTGGCCAAACTTTAGTTTACGAAACAGGTGAAGGGACTACTGATCCGTGGTCGGGGTGGGTTGCTGACTCATCGGCTAATTGTACTTCTGCAAATGTTGCTGCAGGTAACTATTGGAGTTTTTTGTTTAGCACAACCACAAATGATTTTTTTACAGCCAGAATAGTAAAGGAAATTGATTTGGTTTCGTATAGCTCACTCAAGTTTGTGTATAAACTTAATTGGAGCGCCAGCTATTGTAATTATCAGGTTTTGGTTTCAAACGACAGTGTTTCGTGGACTGTTGTTGCTGAAGACTTATATCTTGTAAGCAACCCATTAATTGATTCTGTGGTTTTTTCTCAGCCGGTCAGGTACATTACAATTTCAGCCGAGGCAGAACAAACCAACCAATCTATACCATTCGGAGAAATAGTATTCAGTTATCTTAAAGTGTATGACGTTTCAACAACAGAAGTGGCAGAAAGGGAGATGAGCAAAAAGGAAATCATTAAAATAACCGACTTTTCCGGGAGAGAAACAAAATACTCGCCAAACACACCCCTAGTTTATTGGTATAGCGACGGCACCTCGAAAACCATTTACCGTATTGAATAAACTATTTATAGCCTAATCATTATCCCTGCTGTTTTTGTCTGTTTCTGCACAGGAAAAAGAAAAACGTTTTTCGGGAGTAACTCATATACAGTGCGAGTTCTATCATTTCGGAGGATACGCAAAAGAAAAACCGAATTACTTTCTGCAACAGGATATCAATTGAGCTTTCAGCGAACATTTTTCGGGTGGCTTTGGCATCGGGATGGGACTGTATCCGGCAGCACTATCGTTGTCTGTTTATATTAACGCCAATTACCATTTTGGAATTGACAATACTAAGCTAATCTGGCAAAACAGTTTTGGAGGCAATGTGCGTTTGGGCGATTTGTTTTTCGCCGCATCTAATTATAAAACCGGGCTGGCTTTACCCCTTTTCAATAATATAAGAATTCAGCTGCAGCCCGAAGCCGGAGTTCATTATCTATTCAACTTGACCGGTAGAAAGTCTTTAAGTATTTATGCCGGATTTGGCATTGCTTACAAAGTTTTTTAACTTAGAGCAAGTTTTCCACTTTCATTCAGTCCAATTATTATGAGGCATTTTTTACTCGTCATACTGCTGATGTATATTTCTGTTTTATTATATTCTCAGCCGGATACCTGGGAAAATATTACAGCCAACGGTTTTAATGACTCCGCTCAAAACACCATGCCCGAAGTGGCTGTTTTTAAGTCTTTTTTGTATGTTGCAAGCGCGCCTCTGGGGCCTGGAACCGCTAAACTACACCGCTCTGCTACAGGCAACTCAGGCGACTGGCAGGAGGTTACTCCTCCACTTCAGGGCGATAAAAGCATACATGCATTCGGAACCACCATGCTTGATTCGGGATATATCTGGTGCGGCACCGGCTCAGGAAACGGCTGTGCAATTTTTCGATCCACTAACGGGGAAACATGGTTGCGCATTTCTGAAAGAGGATTCGGGGTGCCGGGCCTTGTTGGCGCCACACCGCATATGGTATTGTTTCAGGGACCAAGTGATACCATTCCGCATTTATATGCCGGAGGAATTTCTCACGGTGGAATAACCCCTGCTCAGGTATGGCGTATTCCATATACCAGCACTGATACCAGCGCGTGGGAGCTGGTTCTCGACTTTGCAGCGATTGACAGTTCTGTAAGTATTGTTTCCTATTTTTATGTCTGGAATAATGTGTTATACTTCGGCACCGATGGCAGCGGACAATTGTGGGAATCTTCAGATGGTGTGAACTTCACCCAAAACATGTATGTTGGCAATGGCTTTGGCCTTCCGGGCAATTTTGTCTTATCCTCTTTTGAGGTTTTTAACGATACCATGTATGTTACAACAACCAACAGAAAAGGAGGGCAGCTGTGGCGAAGTGGCGATATGATGAACTGGGAGCAAGTCACAAACAATGCCTTCGGCGAAGGCAGTAAGGTTAGTGAACTCAGAAGTCTTAGGGTGGCATTCAATAAACTCTGGGTTACCGCATATACTGAGCCCGACAGCGGATCGACCGGAACACCGATCTGGAGGTCAGATGATGGGGCCACTTTCATTCAGTCAAATACAAATGGCTTTGGAAACTCTGACAATAACGGACAAAATGCGGTGTGTATTGGCTTTGGAAACTTCGAATACCTTGCAGGCCCAAATTATGTTAGTGGCGGACAATTGTGGAGAACTCAAATGAGTACAGGTATTAATGCAGATCTTTCAAATTCCTCCGTAAACATTTTTCCAAATCCGGTACAGGATTATTTGCAAATCAGCTCAAAAAATATTGGAGTTTCTGAAGTTCAGATTTATAATTTTTCAGGACAAATGGTTTTCTCTTCAGAATATAACAGCGAAAAGAATCTTGTCATTCAGTGCCCCGAGACTGCCCAGGGAATAGTTTTTATCAAAGTTTTACTTGATAACAATGACGTGGTTTACAGCAAAGTTCTGATACTAAATAAATAAACATATAGAAAGCCCCATATATTAAATTTACTATAATGTGCTCTCTGTCATAGGTTTTGGCCATGTTTTTGTGTACCTTGGGCGTTCAACCCCAAAATTATAAGACTATGAGAGTTTTTACAAAAGCATCGGCAATCTTTTTATTGCTGATTTTTACCACCGTATTTTCTTTTGCACAGCTTGAAGCGACCTGGACCAAGTCATTGACCGGGAACCTCATGTGGCAACAGGTCACATCATACGGAAACTATATTGTTTGCACCAGCAGCGGCCTCAGTGGCTATGATCCTGCTACCGGAGAACAGCTCTGGACCCGTCCTGAATTTCAGGGTATCGCATATGAGCAAATGGAAGAGCTTAGTGGCTCACCTTTGATCATTATTAATCAAAACAATAATGTATCTATCATCGATCCGTTTAGCGGGGAGGTGAAATTCACCACTCAGGATGCCGGACTGAAGGACCTGAAAACCAAACGCGTTTTGTATCGAGCCAATGGAATCCTTATTGCAGGAACATCTACCGAAGATGCACCCATTATGCTCATGGTAGACATGGGTACAGGCGACGTGAGATGGAAAATTGAAGAGCAGTTTGGCAGAATTGTAACTGTAAATGAACTGTCTGATGCTGAGACTCTGATTGTAACTCTGTTTAATATTTATAAATTAAACAGCACAAGCGGCGAAATAATATGGAAAAATGCCACTTCTGCTGAAGCAGAGAAAATGGCTAATTCCGGAATGGGTGAGCTTTTTCAAAACTTTGCCGAAAAAGCTACTGAAGGAATGGAGTTTGTGGTTCGCTTCTTTCCACATCCCAATAATGAAGTATTTATCGTTGCCATTGAACAAAGAAATGAATCCACTACCAGTAGCGGTACTGTTATGGTAACCTATAAAAACATTTATACTGCATTTAATATTGCTGATGGTGAGCGCCTTTGGGAACAACCTATTGAAGAAGACGGAATGATTGGTGATTTGGCCTTTTATAATGACGGTTTTATAATATTC
The DNA here is from genome assembly GCA_002869435.1 of Marinilabiliales bacterium. Classification (GTDB taxonomy): domain Bacteria; phylum Bacteroidota; class Bacteroidia; order Bacteroidales; family DTU049; genus BM518. Next base: position 20,512 of record PKSX01000107.1, read on the forward strand.
CCGAATAATCAGAACGGCAGAAGCAGAATTAATTACTACACTATGAACGATGCTGCTCCACAATGGGGCAAGAAGCAAAATGGTATTCCTTTCAAAGGTGGTATTTACAAGTACATGAAGACTGAAAAAGGCTATCTGGTTGTTTCCGGTAAAAGCGATAACAGTTTCCTGAGCTTCCTCGATCCTGAGCAGGGCATTCTTACTTTCGAAAAGCCCGTTAAAATCAATGGTGAAGTGGTTAGCACTATCGAATCTCCAAAAGGCATTGTTTATGTTACCACCGAAGAAGTAAATGTACTGAACATCACTACCGGTGAAATATACATGAAAAAGCCCATCAAATCTGCACCATACCTGATTGAGCAAAAAGATAATTTGCTTTACATTTTTGATATTAAAGACGGCATTCTGAAAAGCCTGAATGTTGATAATGCTTCAGTGAGCGAATTAAGCAAAGAGGAACTCAAGTTTGAAGGAAAAGAGGCGCCAAATAAAATTGAAATTCGCGATGCGGGAATTTTCATTTCATC
>PKSX01000085.1 GCA_002869435.1 Marinilabiliales bacterium
AAAAAATACATGAATTCCCGCAAATGTAAAGTCTGTGAAAAACCATTCACCGGACGAAGTGATAAGCTCTTTTGTTCTGTGAAATGTAAATCGAAATATCATATTTTACTACGAAATAAGACAGCTAAAGCTGCACTTGATGTAAATAAAATACTCGCCAGAAACCGCCCAATCCTATACGAAATAATGGGCGATAATGCAGTTCAGAAAAAAATTAAACGTATTGAACTTGAGAAAAAGAAGTTTAACTTCAAATACCATACTCATTATAATACAAATAAAAATGGTAAAACCTATTTTTTCTGCTACGACTACGCATGGATGGACTTCTCCGATGACGATATTTTAATTGTAAATAGAAAATAACCGTGGAGTAATAAATGCAATAGTGACTACTCCGGTAATAAGTCTATCGCTTTAAGACCTTGACAACAGCAGTTTTATCATTCATATTCACCCGCACAAAATAAACCCCGGCCGGCTGCCTGCTAAAATCAATGTCAGTATTTCCTTCGCCGGTATATATTATTTGTCCCATCTGGTTCAGCACTTCAATTTGCTCAATATTATTTGCATCAATATGTATGAGTCCGCTGGTGGGGTTGGGGTAAATGGCAATATTTGATTCTGAATCCAGCTGGTTGACATCGGTAATAAGATAACATGCCGATGTATCAATACATACTCCATCATATAACAGTACTGCAAAAGAACCGGATCCGGAGAGTATTAAATTTTGTCCGGTTTCTCCGGATAATGGCTGATAATTATTATTACAATCCAGCCATTGATAATTTACTCCTGTGGCATTGGCTGTAAGCATACCTGCGTTAATACTTACAGTGGTGTCAATATTGCTGCAATCACTATAATTATACTTTGCAATATAAGTGTCGTAACCACCTGGATTAAGAACATAGGCGCCGTATCCCGGATCAAAATCTGCAGTGTTTTGGTAATAGCCTGATACATAAATATTAAACATGTTATCAACAGCAATTCCTCTGCCTCTGTCATGATTATAGCTTGCAATAGGGTACGCCCAAATATAATTTCCGTCGCTATCATATTTTGCAAAGAACATATCAGCGAAGAAAGCTCCAATTATATTATTTGAAGTATCGGCCGGATCACAATAACACTTATCCCAGAAAACTCCTGTAATATATACATTGGCCGAATCATCGGATGCTACATCATATCCGTAATCAGTATCTGTGCTTCCAATTTTATTGGCCCAAACAAAATCTCCGTTTGGGTTATATTTTGCCAGAAATGCGTCGCTGCTTCCATACGTAGTTAGATTATAATTTCCGGCACCCGGGTCAAAATCAGCGGTCAGATTAAATATTCCTGTAATCAGTATATTGTCTGAGTCATCAACTGTTATTCCATGTCCTTCGTCGAAGTATGTTCCGCCAATTGCATTGGCCCAAATATACCCACCATTATTATCGTATTTTGCAAAAAACACAGATGTGTTTCCATAACCATATAAATATGCAGTGTCTACACCGGGATCAAAATCAGTGAAGCTTTGAAAATCACCGGTCACTAGTATATTTCCGGCATTATCGCACACAATGTCTCTACCAATTGAAGAGCCGGACGGATCTGTAGCAAAGGCCCATTGATAATTGCCGTTTGCATCGTATTTTGCCAGATAGAATGAAGCACTGCCACTGGTTATCAGATTGGCTGTTCCAACACCGGGATCAAAATCTGCGGTGTCGGCAAAGCTACCTGTAATGTATACATTACCTGCATTATCAGATGCAATTCCATAGCAATAATCGCCATTGTTTCCTCCTGCTGATTTTGCCCAAATAAAATTGCCGTTATTATCGTATTTTGCGAAGAAAATATCAATAAGGCCATTTGAATACAGTTTATTTTCGCCTGCACCAGGATTGAAATCTGCCGAATCAGCAAAAAAACCGGATATTAAAACATTGCCATTTTTGTCAACGTCAATTGCATAACCTGCATCAGCGAGTGTGCTGCCGATAGAATGAGCCCAGATATAGTTTCCGTCTTTATCGTATTTTGCAAAATAAACATCGAAGTCACCTTCTGATACAATGTAATTTGAAACTAAAGTGTCTGGGTTGAAGTCGGAAGATCCCCAAAACGAGCCGATTATATAAACATTGCCTGCGGTATCAATGACCATGTCGTTATTGTATTCGGGTGTTGTTGCAGGAGGTCCGCCAATGCTATGAGCCCACTCAATATTCTGTGCATTCGAATAAATAACGAATAGAAATAATAATGATACCAGAATTGTAATTTTCATAATTAGGGAGTTTTATTGTTTTGCTTTCTGAATATGTATTTTCCAATTAACGCAATGTAAATATATGAAATGTAAATAATGGTTCAAAATATTTCTGTTTAAAAGTATGTGTATTTCAACACTAAATCACTTTTCAACTCGTTATCAGCAAAAGAATTATGATGCGAAGACCCATACTTGCTATATTGTTTTGTACACTTTCGATCGCTTCATTTGGGCAGAAGAATTATTTCGTCGGAGGATTGTTTTTCAATGCCAATGGAATGCATATGGTTGGAAATGCAGATCAGTACTGGCAGAACTCAAATGGTACGGTTTGGGGCGGCGGCGGCATATCGGCTGGAGCTTATGTGAAAAGAGATATTGGAAAAGCCGGTTATTTGAGTTTTGAAATGCGTTTTATTCAGAAAGGAAGTGTTTACGAGTATATTGCGCCAAATGGAGCGCATTCTACAGAAGGTATTCGATTGCATTATCTGGAACTGCCATTATCGATTGGATATTATATGGGCTCAAGTAGCAACTATATATTGTTGGAGTCAGGTTTTGCCTGTGCAAAGCTTATTTCAGCCAATGACAATGCCGAAAAACTGGTTCAGCGTGCAGGGCTCACCAACGAAGAGTCATTTAAAGATTATGATATTTCCTGGATCAATATGATAAAGTTTCCTCTGAATCGAAAGGGGCGTGATAATTTCTTATTTGGATTTCGCTTTTCTTATTCATTCTTGTCCGTTCACAAATACTATAAACTCAGGAATATGGTTTTTGGCTTGCAGCTGGATTATTTATTTAATAACTAGAGATGTGTTTTTACTACCTGAGCAACAGATTCGGATCTTATTTCTTTCTTTTTGCAATAATCACTTTTAAGCCAGTCCTTCAGTTCTTTTGCACCCTTGCTGGCGTTGCATGAAACACAGCACAAAGCAATATTGTCTGCTCCGTTTAAGCGGATATCATTTACAATATGCTCCCAACTGGCTTTTGTTTTTCGTGATTTATCTGAGAACTT
>PKSX01000128.1 GCA_002869435.1 Marinilabiliales bacterium
TCAGAAAAAAATCATTCAGGACTGGAATATGCCTGATTACAACTGGTAAGCTATGATGGAAAATATTATTGAACGATTGCAAAAAAGTGTGAAGCTTTCTGATATCAAGAAGCAGCGCAAGGACCTGTACTTTGTCACTGCAGATAAAGATCAGGCCATTTCAGCCGTCACATACCTTCGCGATTATGAAGGATTTTCACATCTGGTTATGATGTCGGTTGTAGACCGGATTGAAGATGGTCAGTTTGAAATCAATTATGTATTGCACAATCATGAAATGCATGCAGATTTGACTGTTCAAACCCGCATCAGTCGTGAAGATGCAAGTATGCAAAGTGCTCACCACCTCTGGAATCAGGTTTGGACCTACCAGAGAGAATTCAAGGAAATGTACGGAATCGACTTCCCGGGAAGCCCAAGGGTAGATGAAAACTTCCTGCTCGAAGGTTGGTCTGAAATGCCACCAATGCGTCGCGATTTCGATACTTTAAAATACAGTGAAGATACTTTCTTCCCGAGGGAAGGCAGAAAATCTCATGACCCTGCAACCTATATGAAACAAAAACTTTATCCGAATGAATAAGAATAATCACAAATTCAAGATTGAACCCGATCGCAGTTCATATCCGCAACCGGATGAGAATGGCAATCTGCAGATTGATCTTTCATCGGGTAAATTTGTAAAGGTCTGGCACGGCCCAAACCACCCGGGTGTTACCGGAAACATGTCTCTCGAACTAACATTATCCGGAGACGAGGTTGTGGAAGCCAAAACCCATGTAGGCTATCTGCACCGTGGTTTTGAAAAGCTGTTCGAACGCAGAACCTGGATGCAGTGTTTTCCAACGGTAGTTCGCATGTGTGTTCCCGAACCCGACAGCAACGAGTACAATCTTGCAGCCTCAATGGAAGAGCTCAGCGGAATTGAAGTTCCCGAATATGCGCAATGGATGCGTATGCTGGTGCTGGAAATGGCCCGAATCGGAAATCTTCTCCGCCTTTTACCTGCTCATGCAGGGACCATGGGCCTTGGCCTTGGCGTTCAGTGGGGTGTTTACCTGCGTGACCTTATTCTTGACCGTTTCGAGGAACTCACCGGTGCTCGTATTTACCATATGTTTATCATTCCCGGAGGTGTTCGCGGAAAACTTCCCGAAGGATTTAAAGACCGTCTGTTAAGCAACCTGAAAGACATTGACGACTTTCTGCTTCGATTCAAAAGATTGGCAATTGATAACGCTGTATTCAAGAAAAGAGCGATCGGAACAGGTGTTGTTCCACCCGAATGGGTTGATAAGTTTGGCGTTGTAGGACCAAATGCACGCGCAGCCGGTTATCGACGCGATGTCAGACTTGATACACCTTACCTGCTCTACGATCAGCTGGATTTTGAATGCTATGTTGACGAAAATGCAGCAAGTGATGTGTACAGTCGCACCTGGGTTCGTTATATGGATCTTAAATATACCGTTGATATGATTCGCCAGATTCTGGATAAAATGCCTGAAGACGGAGAAATACTGGCAAGAATTCCAAATGCAATGCACTGGAAAGTTCCTGCAGGCGAAACTTATGTTCGCAGCGAGTCTTCAAGGGGTGAATACGGATTCTATGTTGCCAGCGATGGTTCCGAGTTTCCAAGAAGAATTCAACTACGCGGACCAAGCTTTAACCATGCATTGAGTTTGCTGGAGAAAATGCTGGTCAATGCAAATATAGCTGACGTAAGTGCAATTATGGTTTCTCTGGCAACCTGTCCGCCGGAAATTGAACGTTAAAACGAAAAGCCTTATGAAATTAAAAGATATCATTACCCCGTTTAGCGCCTGGAGCAATATTGTTAAAAAGCCGGTTACTATTAAGGATCCGCTTAACGAAAGACCCGGTGCTGATCGCTATAGAGGTTTTCATAAAAACGATGTAGAAGCCTGTATAGGATGCGGAACATGCGAAGCTGCATGCGAAAATCAGGCCATCGATATGGTTCCTGTCGACGGAATTGAAACCACAAAAGAAGACAGCGGCCTTCGCCCTCTGGTGGATTACGGACGCTGCTGCTGGTGTGCACTTTGCGTTGACGTATGTACAACCGACTCCCTCACCATGTCAAACGAATACACATGGGTAAGCGACAATCCCGACGATTTTCGCTATATCCCAGGTGTAGATAAAAAGCCATGGGACAATAGTGAAAAAGGGTGGAAAAAGCCGGATTATTCACTCTACGATCCAAAGCGTGTGGATATGGAAGAGATTGAACCGGATGATCGCATCAGTAACTTCATTGAGATCGTTAAAGGTTACTCTAAAGAACAGGCTGAAAAAGAAGCCGACCGTTGTGTTTCCTGCGGACTTTGTATTGCTACTTGTCCTGCTCATATGGACATTCCCGGCTACATCAAATCCATCCGCGACGGGGACATGGAAAAAGGTCTGCAACTATTGTACGATACCAACCCACTGCCTGAGATTTGCGGTCGAGTTTGTACTCACCGATGTGAAGAAGTATGTTCCATCGGTGTAAAAGGCGATGCACTGGCTATTCGCTGGTTAAAGCGTTATATTGCCGATAATGTTCCATTTGAGGATTACAAACGTATTCTCGGACTTGACAGCTTACCGGAAAATGATAAACACATTGCCATTATAGGTGCAGGTCCTTCAGGAATCAGTGCTGCATATTATCTGCGAACACTCGGTTATAGAGTAACCGTTTTTGAAGGCAAGGCAAAACCCGGTGGTGCTACTATGTATGGTATTCCGAAATATCGTTTGCCCATGGAAATGCTTGAACAGGAAATAGGACTGCTCGAAGAAATGGGCGTTGTATTCCAGTTCAACACCATGGTTGGTCGCGAAATCAAGTTCACCGAGGTGTATACCGCATACGATGCCGTATTTATGGGCGTTGGATATGAAAAACCATATCTCATTGCTATTGACGGAGAAGATGCCGAAGGTTCTATTCAGGCCATTGACTTCCTGCGTGATGTAAATGAGAACAAGAAGCCCGATCTGGGACATCATGTTGCCGTAATTGGTGGAGGAAACGTGGCCATGGATGCGGCACGTGTGAGCAGAAGATTTGGAGCAGAGGTAACTGTACTATATCGTCGCAGGATTGTGGATATGCCATCGGATCCAGAGGAAATTGAAGGTGCTGAGCATGAAAAAGTTCACTTAGAACCACAGGCCATTCCTACCCGCATCATTAAGGATGAAAACGGCAAGGTTAAAGGCATTGAATACCTGAAGGCTGAGATGGTTGCCGATTCCAAAGGCGGTCGTCCGAAACCGGTAGCTATCGAAGGCAGTGAAACCATTCTTAATGTAAGTACCGTAATTGGTGCTATTGGTCAGGAAGGCTATTTTGAGTTTTTGGGGACCGAGTTTCTTGAAAAACTGGAAATGAATCGCGGAAAGGTCATCACCAAAGAAAACATGGAAACAACTATTCCTCGTCTCTTTGCCGGTGGTGATACTGTAAACAAAACTGCCGATGCCATTTCTGCTATTGCTGATGGACACAAGGCTGCCAAAGGCATTGATGAATTATTACAAGCAAATAAATAAAAAAATCATGATACAGGAATTCACAAACACCGACGACATTCTGAAATTCGCCATCAATCGCGAACAGGAAAGTATTGATCTGTATTCGGGGTTGGCCGGTCAGGCCAAAAATCCTGAAATGAAAAAGGTTTTTGCTTCCTTTGCCGACGAAGAACGCGGACATAAGAAAAGACTGGAGAATATTCAGGTCAGTGGACAGTTTAAGTTTAACGAATCACAGATACGCGACATCAAAGTCGGAGATTATCTGATTGATGTAGAACCACATGCGGGCATGACTTATCAGGAAGCCCTGATTATTGCCATGAAGAAGGAAAAAGCTGCTTTTAAACTGTACAGCAATCTTGCAGCAAAAGTGGAAGATCCTCTACTAAAATCCATCTTCGAATCTCTTGCTCAGGAAGAATCCAAGCACAAGCTTCGTTTTGAGCTGGAGTATGATGAAGTGGTTCTGAAGGACAACTAATACTCAGAAATGTTTTAGAAAGCTACTCGTTTACCGTGTGGCTTTACACTATTCTATTTCAACAAAAAAAGAAACCGCCGGACATTTTTTTTGAATGCCTGGCGGTTTTAGTATTGAAGGTTTTACTTTTACAACAAATCATTCGCCAGATTCGCCAGCTCACTACGCTCGCCTTTTTCCAGCTTCACATGTGCATAAATCGGATGATGTTTAATGCGATCGATCAAATATGATAACCCATTGCTTTGTGCATCAAGATACGGGGTGTCGATTTGATGAATATCACCGGTAAAAATGATCTTGGTATTTTCGCCGGCACGGGTAATAATGGTTTTTACCTCGTGCGGTGTCAGGTTTTGAGCCTCATCCACAATGAAGCAAATATCGCTCAGACTTCGTCCGCGGATATAGGCCAGTGGTGAAATTACCAGTTTTTCCTTTTCAAGCAAATCATCTATTTGAGAAAACTCTTTCTCACGCTCGCCAAACTGATGTTTGATAAATTTCAGATTATCATAAAGCGGCTCCATATAAGGGTTCAACTTGCTCTTAATATCTCCTGGCAAATAACCGATGTCTTTATTACTCAATGGGACAATGGGACGTGCAAGATAAATTTGCTTAAACTGACGCTTTTGTTCTAATGCGCCGGCCAGTGCCAACAGTGTTTTTCCTGTTCCGGCAACTCCCTGAAGAGTGACTAGTTTAACATCGGGGTTTTGCAAAGCATGCATGGCAAATACCTGCTCTGCATTACGAGGCATGATACGATATGCCGGCCGCTTCTCCAGTTTCTCAATCTGTCCGCTGATTGAATTATAGAAAGCTAAAACCGACAAAGAATTATTGCGCAGAATATAGTAATGATTCGGAACCGGTTTTTTAATTCCCAGTTCTTCAGGCAAACAGAAACCATCTTTGTAAATCTGATCAACCATTGCATGGTCAATACCTTCTATCATTGACTTACCGGTATAAAGGCCTTCCAGATCCTTAACCTTCCCGGTTTCAAAATCCTGAGCAATAAGATTAAGAGATTTGGCCTTTAACCTGAGATTAATATCCTTCGATACTAATATTACTTTCTGATCAGGGTATTTTTCTGACAATTGCAAAGCAGCATTCAGAATGCGATGATCAGCTTTGTCGCTGTGAAAAATACGGGTTGCATCGGTTTTACTGGACTCATCCATTATAACCTTAAAGCGTGCCTTACTCTTTTTCTTTAGCGGAATCCAATCAGTAATCGGCTGATTCAATGACATTTTATCCAGTGTACGGATAAATTCACGAGCTTCAAAATTTTTGGTGTCATTGCCCTTTTTGAAATTATCAAGCTCTTCAAGCACCGAAATCGGGAGGGCAATGTCATTATTGTCAAAGCTAAAAACAGCACTGTGATTGTAGAGTATAACAGAAGTATCTAGAACGAAAATCTTTTTCTCTTCAACTTTTTTCTTTACCGCCATAAAGCAAATTTTAGATAAACAACAAAGGAAATAAATTATCATGCCGATGTCAATAAGCTAATCCTACAAGATATCAACCTTGTATTATGAATAAGACGTTAAAGTGCGAGTATTCAGGTACTAATGTATCAATAACTCCTATTTCCCTTCATTATCGTTTCCGGCACTTAAACTATTTGTATATTTGCTCTACATACTAAGTTATTCATAATCAAAAACATAAATATGAAAAGCTTCTTATCTATACTGTTTTTGTTCTTAATGTGGGTGAATTCATCTGCCCAATTCCCTGGTTCATACGACCTTAGATCCTATGGATACGTCACTTCTGTAAAAGATCAGGGATCCTGTGGTGCCTGCTGGGCATTTGCTACTTGCGCAGCAATTGAATCATCATATCTGGTTCAGGGTGGAAGTACTATTGATTTATCTGAAGATAATCTTAACGACTGCCATTCCTTTAATGAAGCACCATGTACTGGTGGTTCCTTTTATATGGCACAGGCATTAATGAGCATGCATCAGGGTATCTATTCAGAAGCACAGGATCCGTATACTCCTTCAACGGTGAACTGTATTTTAGGAGGCCCCTTCCCTCCCTCCCCATGGGGCTTTGTTGAAGAGATCAGATTCCTGCCCGGTAATGTAAATGACATTAAACAAGCATTAATGACATATGGTGCAGTTGCAACGACCATGTTTATGAATTATAACGACCCAACTGTATGGGACGGAGTAAATTTCAAATATTACGATGCAAGCATTTCTAGTACCGACTCAGCTTATGCACACAGTGTCACCATTGTGGGATGGGATGATTCCTATACTTTCCCAGGTGCACCGGGAAACGGCGGATGGATCATTAAAGACTCCTACGGCACATCATGGGCCAACAGCGGATATTTTTACTGTTCTTATTTTGATTCAGGAATTTTATGCGAAAATGCTGTTTTTCCAACAATCAGAAATCTTCCCGGATCAGGCAATACCCCGGTGGTATACGCATACGATGAACTGGGCTGGGTCGATAATTATGGCTTCGGAACCACAACAGGTTACGCCGCAGCAAAATTTACCATTACACCATTTGCAGGAATAGGACTTCCGCAAAAAATTATGAGAGTGGGAGCATACGCTGTCGACACCAGTATAACAATCAATATCAAGTTGTACAGGTCATTTAACGGCACAAGTTTTAGTGATCTTATAGATGAAAAAACAATTTCCTCAACACAGTATGCCGGATTCTATACCGCAGACCTGAACCTGAAAACCGACACAATTCTGTCGGAAATCTATGTCGTGGCTGAGTATATCTCTTCAGGTGGAAACAACAACCCAATTCCAATTGAAATTTCTGAAACCGGACATACTTCAAATAATTTCACACCTTCAAACGGCACCTGTTGGATTAGTGCCAACGGAAGCACCTGGACTCAGGTTGGAAACGGAACATCATTTGTTTTTGATCCCTGCATTAAAATGTACACCGAAATGTCGGTTTATGCTGATATCAGTGCTGATGTCGGTAATCAGGCTTGTGTGGGAACCATGGTCAATCTGACAGATGCAAGTATTGGTACTGCAGACAGCTCTGTATGGATTATTGATGGAGTTCCTTACTGGAATATGCCGGTTATGAATCACATGCTGGCAACACCGGGTAACACTAATATTCAGCTCATTGAATATTTTGGAGATCATACTGACACCGCAAACTATGCCATCATGGTTTATGATTATCCCGCCATCAATGTTACACAAAGCTGGAACACGTTGATTGCGACACAATCAGGAGCCAATTATCAATGGCTGGATTGTGATAATAATTATGCTGTAATTCCGGGTGAAACCGGTCAGAATTTTACTCCAACAGTAGATGGAAATTATGCGGTTGAAATCAACCTTAACGGCTGCATTGACACTTCTTCCTGCACAAATGTAATTATTGGCATTGAAGAGAATGAATTTGGAAGTAAAATTGCTGTATTTCCAAATCCAACCCGTAATTTTGTTGAGGTTGAATTAAATAATTCATGTGCGAAATTGCATGTTCGAGTCTTGACTGAATTGGGGGAAGAAATTCAAATCAGTGAGATATTGAATACTGCAAAGTTTAGAATTGACTTGCCCGAAATCCCGGGGGTTTATTTTGTTGAGATAGCGAATGAAAATGGGGAGAAAGCGGTGTTGAAGGTGGTGAAGGAATAAGATTAAACCAACCGCCCCATCAAAGTAGCTGCGGTACAATCTTCGATAATTACTTTTACTGTCTCAGACGGCTTGGCATTTCCTTTATCGAAAACAACCACCTTATTTTGGGGGGTTCGTCCAAAAAGTTGAAGCTCTGATTTCTTTGAATAGCCTTCAATCAGTACTTCGAAAGTTTTTCCAAGATCACGTTTATTATGCTCTAAAGACATGTTTTGCTGCAATTCAATGATTTCCTGCAATCTACGGCCCTTTACCTCATCAGGCACATCGTCATCAAACTTTTTTGCAGCAAGGGTTCCCGGGCGTTCGCTGTATTTAAACATAAAAGCATAATAATAATCCACTTCCTTCATGGCTGAAAGTGTCAATTTATGGTCTTCTTCGGTCTCTCCGCAAAAGCCGGCAATGACATCTGTAGAGATGGCAATATCCGGTATTTTCGACTTGATCATTTCCACTTTTTTCAGATAATCTTCGCGGGTATATTTACGATTCATTTTATCTAAAACAACTGTACTTCCCGATTGAAGAGGGAGGTGAAGACTATTGCAAATATTATCTTGAGCAGCCATGACCTCAATGAGCTCTTCAGAAATATCTTTCGGGTGGCTGGTGGCATAACGAACACGCATGCTCGGAATCTGCTTTGCAATATGCCCCAGCAAATCGGGAAAGCGCCATTGTTTGCCCTCTGAATCAGAATAATCATACGAATTTACATTCTGACCCAAAAAAGTCACTTCTTTATACCCTTTTTCCTGAAGATCCAGAGTTTCTTTCAAAATGGACTCAACCGGGCGGCTTCTTTCACGCCCACGTGTATAGGGAACCACACAATATGAACAGAAGTTATTACATCCGCGCATAATGGACACAAAAGCCGAAATGTAATTGCTTTGAAAACGAAGCGGGTCAATATCTTCATAGGTTTCGCTTGTTGAAAGCAAAACATCCGAAACGCGCTCTTCAGCATCAAGCTGAGCCAGCAATTGCGGTAAATTTCGGTATGAATCAGGTCCGGCCAGCAAGTCAACTCCCTCAAGCTTTTCAAATAGCTCCTGCTGCATACGTTCGGCCATACAACCGATAATTCCGATTTTCAGATTTCCGTTGCGTTTTTTCAGACTTTGCAGCTCACGCGTACGCGCAAGCACACGCTTTTCCGCATTATCACTAATACTACAGGTATTAATTAGTATAAGGTCGGCTTCATCCGCATAAGCCACTGGAATATATGAATGAGAAACCAGCACAGAAGCCACCACTTCACTGTCGGCAAAGTTCATCTGGCAACCGTATGTTTCTATGTATAGCTTTTTCATTAGTGCAAAATTACAAAAACCATATAACTCTCTTCTGTTCTCGACTGCGCTCGAACTGACAGAGAGTCAATGAAGAGCATATCCTCATGATGCGCACGTGCGACATTATACATTATTATATGCAAAAAGAAAAAAAATAATTTTTAAAAAGTTTTCGCAAGCATCTAACAAACTGTTTTTCTTTACATTAAGATACTAAAATGATATTAAAATCACTTTGCTTTTATATAAGGTATTTGCTCTATTCAAATTATTATGTTTTTATTTGCGGAAAATTTGAGAAGAATGGGTAAAAATCTTGTTATTGTTGAGTCACCGGCCAAGGCCAAGACTATTGAAAAGTTTCTGGGAAAAGATTATACTGTGATGTCGAGTTACGGTCACGTTCGCGACCTGCCCAAAGAAGATATCAGTATTGATCTTGAGAAAAATTTTGAACCAAAATATCAGGTTCTGCCCGACAAAGAGAAAATAATCAGCGAGCTAAAGAAAGCAAGTAAAAATGCTGAATTTGTATGGCTTGCCACTGATGAAGACCGCGAAGGGGAGGCCATTGCATGGCACCTGGCGGAAACTCTGAAGATCGAGAAGGAAAAACTCAAAAGAATAGTCTTTCACGAGATTACAAAAACGGCTATACTCAATGCCATTGAGAATCCAAGAGAACTTAACTATCAACTGGTGGATGCACAACAAGCCCGTCGGGTACTCGACCGTATAGTTGGATATGAGCTGTCACCGGTTCTTTGGAAAAAAGTAAAACCTTCATTGTCTGCAGGCCGTGTACAATCTGTTGCTGTTCGGCTTATTGTTGAGCGCGAAGAAGAAATAAAAGCCTTTAATTCTGTCTCAGATTTCAAAATAACCGGAGATTTTAATAACAGCAAGAAAGAAACACTTCCTGCAGAGCTAAATACCCGCTTCGAAAGTGAACGCGACGCTCTGATGTTTTTGGAATCTGTAAAAAGCAGCAAGTTTACTGTTGATTCGGTTGAGAAAAAGCCGGCCACCCGTAAGCCCGCTCCTCCTTTTACTACATCAACCCTGCAGCAGGAAGCTGCACGAAAGCTGGGCTTTAGTGTTAGCCAAACCATGACAGTTGCACAGCAATTATACGAATCAGGGCTTATAACCTACATGCGTACTGATAGTGTTAACCTGTCTGATCTTGCTCTTTCAGCTGCAAAAAAAGAGATTGAAGGTCAGTTTGGCAAAGAGTACAGCAAAACCCGTAAATTCACAACCAAAAGCAAAGGTGCACAGGAAGCTCACGAAGCTATTCGCCCGGCATATCTGAACAAAAAAACTATTGATGGCAATGCCAACCAGAAGAAACTATACGACCTGATCTGGAAAAGAACAATTGCTTCTCAAATGGCAGAAGCCAAACTCGAAAAAACACAGGTACAAATTATAACTCCGGATGTCAAGCAATTTTTCATCGCCCGGGGCGAGGTCATTCAATTTGACGGCTTTCTGAAAGTATATGAAGAGTCCTCTGACGAGGAAGGCGGAAACGGAAACGGCAAAATATTGCCACAGGTAAAGAAAGGTGATGCATTGGATCAGGACAACATACTTGCTGTTCAGAAATTCACCCAGCATCCTCCAAGATATTCTGAAGCAGCTCTGGTTAAAAAGCTTGAAGAACTTGGAATTGGTCGTCCGTCAACATATGCACCTATTATTTCCACCATTCAGAAAAGGAATTATATCATAAAGGAAAGCCGCACCGCTCAAACCCGTAAAATTGTACATCTGGAGCTAAAAAAAGCGGATATTAAGCGAACCATGAAAAATGAGAATTTCGGCAGTGAAAAGAACAAACTTTTCCCAACCGATCTCGGAACAGTGGTTACACATTTCCTTCAGGATTATTTTGAGGATATCATCAATTATGATTTCACAGCAAATGTGGAGAAAGAATTTGACGAAGTTGCAGAAGGCAAAGCCAAATGGAATAAAACTATTGGCGAATTTTATAAGGATTTCCACCCTAAGGTAACCGAAACCCTTAAAAACACCGGGAAGTACCACGGAGAGAAACTTCTGGGAGTGGATCCCGACAGTGGCAAGAATGTTTATGCAAAACTGGGCCCTTATGGAGCCATGGTTCAAATTGGAGAAAGCTCTGATGAAGAAAAGCCCAGATTTGCCTCATTGTTGAAAGGGCAGTCTATCGATACAGTTACTCTTGAAGAAGCACTGGCCTTGTTCAAATTCCCCAAAAACATTGGTGAACTTGACGGAGAGGAAGTTATTGTTTCTATCGGTAAATACGGACCTTATGTTCGCCATGCTGGTAAATTCTACTCTATTCCTGCCGATATTGATCCTTGTAACGTTGAACTTGAAAAAGCAGAGGAAATCATTCGCCTTAAAAAAGAGAAAGACGCAAATAATATTTTACGTACTTTTGAGGAAGATGCAGAGCTGCAGATTCTCAAAGGTCGCTATGGTCCTTACATCAAATACAAAGGCAAGAATTATCCGTTAGGAAAGAAAAACGATCCGGAAAAGATAAGCCTGGACGAGATCAAAGAGATTATTAAAGCCAAAGATGAAGGCAAAAGCACCAAAAAGAAAGGCAGCGCTAAAAAGAAATAGGCAATGGACGATCTCAGTTTGTATTTTTCACCGGTAGAAGAAGCTGTTTGCAATGCCGAATATGACAATTTCCAATTGGGCGCTGCAGTAATAATGCATAAGCCTGATGAATTTCCTGACCCTGAAGGCTCAAAAGTTGCCATAATAGGAATACCGGAATCAAGAAACAACAGGCAGAATAAAGACAACAGCCTTTCTCCAGATATCATTCGTCAATTTTTGTACAAGCTGGGAAATCACTATTCTTCGTTGAAGATTACCGACCTGGGAAATCTTAAAATAGGAGAAACATCTGATGACACTTATGAAGCTGTTTCTGAAATCCTCCATCAGCTTATTCTGGATGATATAATTCCGCTTGTAATTGGTGGTAGTCAGGATCTCACTTATGCAAATTATCTTGCATATGAAAAAGCCGGCCGTGTTATCAATATTGCTGCCATTGACTCCAGGTTTGACATTGGAAAACCCGGCACTGATTTCAATAATGAATCGTGGGTGAATAAGATAATACTTCGCGATCCTAACTTTTTATTCAATTTTACCAATATAGGTTATCAAACCTATTTCACTGACCCTGATGCCATTCCACTACTTAAAAAACTCTATTTTGACTATGTCAGACTGGGCCTTGCCCGTGAAGAAATATCAGAAATGGAACCCCTACTCAGAAATGCTGATCTTATCACGGTTGATATGTCTGCAGTAAGACAGGCAGATGCTCCTTTCTCAAGTTTTCCTTCACCAAATGGGTTCAGTGGTGAAGAGATGTGTCAAATGGCAAGATTCTCCGGGATGAGCGATAAATTGACTTCATTTGGGCTTTATGAGGTTTGCGCCGGAAATGATACTCAGGGACAAACTGCACATCTGGGAGCTCACATCTTATGGCATTTTCTGGAAGGAGTGGCAATGCGTAAAGGCGACAGACCTCATAAAAACAAAGATTCTTTCATGAAGTACATTGTTTCAACTTCAGAAGTGGAGTCTGATATCACTTTCTTCCGGAGCCCGCTGTCGGAGCGCTGGTGGATGGAAGTTCCCTGCCCGGGAAACCTCATGAGCAAATATGAGCGCCATTACATGGTTCCTTGCACATACAATGATTATCAGCAGGCATTGAAAGAGATTATTCCCGATCGCTGGTGGCAAACCTACCAAAAATTCATGTAAAACTGCCAAAATCTGCACTTTCTGCCTCTATAGAACTCAAGCACTTAAGTCTTTGTCTTTCAAGCACTAATAGTAACTATTCAAATTATTCAACTATTTAAATCTGACGAATTGTTAGCATAATGCAATATTCCTTATCAGAAAATCATTATTTATCAGACAGGAGACAGCATTTTTATCAACAAACTTTTTAACAGAAAAATGAACAAATATTTGCTGGTTTGAAATATTATTCGTTATTTTATGCACTTTTTTGTTGAAAATAGAATTAAAATTTTAATCATGAGGAAAGTTTTTCTTTTCTTGCTTATTGTATTTGCTGGCATAACAACTACTTATGGTCAGCAAGAGCCACAGTTCACCCAGAATATGTTTAATAAGCTGGCCGTAAATCCCGGTTTCGCGGGAATGAACAGAGCTATCTGTGCAAATATGTTTTTCCGCCAGCAATGGATGGGATTTACTGAAACAGTAAACGGGCAGGAAAACGATGTTTCTCCTCAAACCATGCTGTTTTCACTTCACTCAGATGTAAGAGCGTTACATGGCGGGCTTGGACTTGTTGTATACAAAGACAAACTTGGTTATGAAGATAATATCGGAGTGAAATTCGGTTATTCTTTCCATCAACCTTTGCAAGGCGGATATCTTGGCTTAGGTATCATGGGTGGCTTTCTTAACAAGAAAATTGACTTCAGTCAGTTCAACCCTATCGATGCGGGAGATCCTCTGTTGCAGGGCGCAGGAGTGGAGAGTGACATGGTATTTGATTTGTCTTTCGGAGCATATTATTACAAACCCGGTTTGTTTTATGCCGGTCTTTCCAGTAGCCAACTCATGGAAGCTCCTTCAACCATTGGTGTTGACCTTGCAAGCCCTCAACTGAAAAGGCATTATTACATTATGGGCGGTTATCAGTGGCCAATTCCGAACAATCCGGATCTGGAACTGCGTCCGAATCTTTTTGTAAAAACTGATTTTGCCTCCTGGCAATATGATATAAACGCACTCATGTATTACCGCACACAATTCTGGGGAGGTCTTAGTTACCGTCCGCAGGATGCTGTTGCTATTCTGGTTGGAGCTCAGCCATTTCTCAATTCCGGAAATAAAGCTCTGGAATCTCTGAAAATCGGTTATAGCTATGATGTTACAACCTCTGCTCTTGGAGCTAACGGAAGAAGCAGTGGCAGTCACGAGGTATTCCTGGGTTATTGCTTTAAAATAGTTATTGTTGAAATTCCGTCAAGTTATCGGAACGTGAGGTTTTTATAAAATTTTTCAAAAACGAAACCTGAAAGGAAAAAAATCGTTAGAAAGAAATAGGTTTTACTAAATTTGCACCCAATGAAGTACAACACGAGATTTGATATGAAGCACCTATTCATCATTTTCACGATGGGCCTCTTCCTTGCTAGCTGTAGCAACTCGGACAGAGGCAATCTGGTAGGCGTACAGGACAGAGAGCCCTGGTATCAGCCTGATCCTTTTGGAATGTTATTTATTCCAATGGGCAGTTATGTTATGGGACAGAACGATCAGGATGTTCCCTATAACCAGATTCAAACCGCAAAGACTGTATCATTACAGGCTTTCTACATGGATGAGACCGAAATTACAAACAACGAGTATCGTCAGTTTGTAAACTGGGTAAGAGACTCCATCGCCCGCTATAAGCTGGGTGAAGTAAACGAGGAGTTTCTCATTCTTGAAAATGAATATGGTGAAGCTTACGATCCTCCTTATCTGAACTGGAGAGAGAAATTCAGATGGGACGACGATGACGAGGAAGTTCGCGAAGTTTTGTCAGAAATGTATATTCAGGAACATGAGCAGTTCTACAGAAGAAAGCAAATTGATCCCCGTATGCTCAATTTTGAGTATTACTGGATTGATTATAAATCTGCAGCTCGTAAAAACTGGGATAACCCAATGCCTGAAGCTTATGGCGACGAAGAAGTTGACATGGCTGCATGGAGAAACAGACCTCAGGGTTACGAAGATCGTTCCGTATACATTATTAAAGATGTAATCAATGTATACCCCGATACATTATGCTGGGTGCACGATTTCACATATTCGTTCAATGAGCCGATGACACAGAATTATTTCTGGCATCCTGCTTACGATCATTATCCAGTTGTGGGTGTTAACTGGAAACAAGCTCGTGCATTTTCAATCTGGCGTACAACCTATCTGAACAGCTATCTGTTTAGTCTGGGGCAAAGCATTGTAAACGATTTCCGTCTCCCCACTGAATCTGAGTGGGAATGGGCAGCCCGTGGCGGACTTGATCTAAGTCCATATCCTTGGGGAGGCCCTTACATCAGGAACTCAAATGGATGTTTCCTTGGAAACTACAAACCACTTCGTGGTAATTATCCTGATGATGGCGGTTTACATTCTATCATTGTAGGTCACTATGCACCAAACGATTATGGCCTTTACGATATGGCCGGTAACGTTGCAGAATGGACCAGCAATGCATTTGATGAATCAGCATATCAATTTGCGCATGATCTTAATATGAATTACCAGTATGAAGCTAAGGAAACCGATCCGGAAGTACTCAAGCGTAAAGTTATCCGTGGTGGTTCATGGAAAGACATAGGATTCTATATGCAGGTGAGCAGCCGCTCATATGAATATCAGGATACCGGTAAATCATATCTTGGATTCAGAAACGTTCAGACTTATCTTGGCCGTATGAAAGGTGACGGACCAAACTCATCTAACGTTTACAGATAAAAAAGCAAACAAAAACAAAATAAAAACAGGTTAAATTTAAAACAACAAGAGGTTATGGGTATTAAACAAATCGTTGAAAGTAAAGGGTACAAAAACTTTATGTCGAAGCTCTACGGACTTGGAGCTTCTGTTGTTATCCTTGGTGCACTTTTTAAAATTATGCACTATCCCGGTGCGGAAATCATGCTGCTTTTAGGTATGGGTACTGAAGCAATCATTTTTGCACTATCTTCATTCGAACCACTACACGTGGAAGCTGACTGGAGTTTGGTATATCCCGAGCTATGGGGATTATATCACCCGGAAGAAGCTGAAGAAATAGGCTGGGAACCTAAGAAAACCGGCCCAGAAGCTAAAAAAGAATCAGTTACTGAAGAACTGGACAAAATGCTCGAGGACGCTAAAATTGGCCCCGAGCTCATTCAAAGTCTTGCCAATGGCATGCAAAATCTCAGTGAAAACGCCAATAAAATGACTGGTGTTGCTGATGCTGCTGTTGCTACAGACGGATTTCTTGAAAATCTTGGTAAAGCTGGCGACAGTGTATCAGGTCTTGCAGACGTATACAACAAAACCAGTGAAACATTAAATAAAACCGTAGGTGTTAATGAAGAGTATGTAGAGTCAGTTAAGAGCGCTACTTCAAACGCGAATGGAACTGCAAATGCATTTCAAACTGTTGCTCAGGCTATCAACAACGACATCGAAGCTACAGAAGAGTATGTAAACAGCATCAAAACTGCTACAGGTGCTGCACACGCTCTTGCAGAAAAATACAATTCAAGTGCCGAGTCACTGACAAAATCTGCAGAAGCTATCGATTTCAGCCAGGTTGACGGTCAGTCATACGGTGAGCAGATTCAGAGAATTACCAAAAATCTTGGTGCACTGAACGCTGTTTACGAACTGCAGTTGCAAGGCTCACAAACTCAGCTCGACAAAGCACAACAAATGGAAGAAGGTATTTCCTCATTTATTAATAATATGAATGATACCATGACCGCACTGAACCAGTATCGTGATCAGGCTAATGCAATGGCTCAAAACCTTGCCGCTCTGAACAACGTTTATGGTAACATGCTGTCAGCCATGAATGTTAATGTCAGCAAATAATTAATTCATTGATCATTAACAAAAAAATTTAAACTATGGGAAGTAAGAATTGTCCGGAAACCCCGCGGCAAAAAATGATCTCGATGATGTACCTGGTACTTACGGCACTTCTTGCGTTGAACGTGTCGAAAGATATCCTGAATGCATTTGTCGTGGTTAACGATAGTATTGTTGAAACCAAGCGTATTTTCCAAAACAAGGTGGAAAGTAATTATATAGCCTTTGATAAAGCCAAAGCTATTTCACCAGAAAAAGTTGCGGAGAATTATGATAAAGCTCAGCAGGTTAGGCAACTCGCTACAGAATTGGTTGCTTATATTGAGCTTACTAAATATGAAATGATTGCTGTTACCGAAGGCATGACTGTTGATGAAGTCAAAGCATTGGAGCAGGAATGTATAACTGAGAATAAAAGTTTCCTTGCAGAAATTGACGGAAAGGACAAATACGATGGTCCTACTCACTATTTCCTAGGTAACACCCACGATGGAACCGGTGACTGTAAAGCACAGGAGATGAAGGATAAAATAACTGCATTTAAGAATAAGATGATTGAAATCCTTGGTCCAAAACTGGCTCCTAGTGTAAATATGGGTCTTGAAGTTGATAAAGAGTTTCCGAACCTCGAAGGAGACGGAACAATGAACTGGCAGATGACCTATTTCTATCATACCATTCTTGCTGCAGATGTTGTTCTTTTAAATAAACTTATTCTTGAAGTTCATAATGCTGAAGCAGATGTAGTTGCAGCACTGCTGGCTGCAGTTGATGCAGATGATTTCTCATTTGACGAAGTAGGAGCTAAAGTAGTTGCCAAGTCTAGCTATGTTCTCGTTGGAGATGAATATGAAGCCGAGATTTTTGTAGCTGCATATGACTCAAAACAACAGCCCACTATTATTATTGGATCAGGTGTTGATACCACTACTCTTGAAGTATTGGGTAACCCTGAAACTATTGAAGGTGAAAACGGAATGGGTATTTATAAAGTACCTGCCTCCGGAACAGGTGAGCAAAAATATGGTGGTGTTATTAAGATTAAATCAAAATCCGGTGCTGAAACTTCATATCCTTTCGAAAGCACATACTTTGTTGGTCAGCCAACAGCCAGTGTGTCTGCCGATAAAATGAATGTATTCTATATTGGCGTTGATAATCCTGTAACCATATCTGTTCCCGGTGTACCTAATGATAGAGTACGGGCCAGTATCTCAGCAGGGTCTATGAGCCCAAATGGTAATGGTAAATACACTGTAAAAGTTACTACTCCGGGTACAGTTACCATTAACGTATCAGCTGAACTTGAAGGTGGGTCAAGACCTATGGGTTCTGCAGAATTCCGTGTTAAAGTTCTGCCAACACCAAAACCTTATGTAGCGAATCAGCCCGGTGGAAATTACAGCATCAGCCAGCTCATTGCTTCTCCTTATGTAACAGCTGTTATGGAGAACTTTGATTTTGATCTCAGATACAATGTTGTTTCTTACAACTTTATCTATAAAAACAACGCAGGTGACCTTTTAACTATTCCCGGAGCAGGATATGCACTGAATGCTCAGATGAAATCTCTTATTCAGAGTTCACGTCGCGGATCACGTTTTTGGGTTGAGGAAATCGTTGCCAGCGGACCTGGCGGAACCAAGAAAATTGGTGACGTTACTATACGTATAACGAACTAAAAAATAATAGTCATGAAAACACTGATTTTTAGTCTGATATTGTTCTTTGGGTTTGGAGCATTTGCACAGGTTTTTGATGCTCCGCTCAATAACTTTTACGAGGACAACAATGGAGAGAATAGCATCTCACGGGTTCCTGTGCCCTATCAACATGTCCGTAAAGCAGATGTGTTCTGGGCCAAAAGAATATGGCGCGTAATTGATCTTCGCGAGAAAATCAACCATCCGCTTTATTATCCTGAACAACCAACTCAGGGCCGTATTAGCTTGGTCAGTGTTATTCTGCAGGGTATTGAAGAAGGATCATTAACCGCATACGATGCGCTTAATGATGACTTTACCGAGCGTCTGTCTGAAGATCAGGTTAGAAATATTCTTGTTCAAACAGATACCATTCGCGACAGATTTGATCCATTCGGAAATATGTTGCCGGATACTGTAATTGAGAAAACATTTCAACCAGCAGACGTAACCATGATACGTATCAAAGAAGATTGGTTCTTTGATAAGCAGCGTTCAGTAATTGAAGTGCGTATTCTCGGATTATGCCCTGTTAAAGAAAAATATGACGCAAATGGTGAATATCAGGGAACAGTTCCAATCTTTTGGGTATATTTCCCTGAAGCCAGATCAATTTTTGTAAAATATGAAGTCTTTAATCGTTTCAACGATGGCCAGCGCCTGAGTTACGACGACTGGTTCTTCAAAAGATTTTTCGGAAGTTATATAATTAAGGAATCCAATGTGTATGACAGGTATATTACACAATATGCACAACAAATGGATGCCCTTCTGGAAAGTGAAAGAATTGAAGACGCCACATTCATTTTTGAACACGATCTTTGGGAATACTAGAATTCACCAAACATGATATTATTTTAAACCACGCTCAAGGGCGTGGTTTTTTTATACTCCCCATGTCTCCCTATCAAGACTTCTGTATTGTATGGCTTCAGCTAAATGATGGTTTTGAATATCTGTCGAATTATCGAGATCTGCAATCGTTCTTGCAACCTTCCGTATTCTGTCATACGCCCTGGCACTTAAACTTAGTTTTTCCATGGCATTACTGAGCATCCTGCTACCCTGCTCATCAAGACGACAATACGAGTCAAGCTGATTTGAAGCTATTTGTGCATTACAATACAGATTATCCTGCCCGGCAAAACGTTTAAGCTGAATCTCCCGGGCAAAGATGACCCGTTTTCTAACTTCTGCAGACGACTCACCCTTTTTCATAGCCGACAAATCATTTATCGGAACCGGTACTACCTCTACATGTATATCAATTCTGTCTAAAAGAGGACCGGATATCCTGCTTAAGTACTTTCGAACTGCTCCGGGAATACAGGTACACTCTTTCTTCGGGTGATTATAATAGCCGCACGGACATGGATTCATTGCAGCAACCAACATGATAGAAGCAGGATAATCAACACTTAATCGTGCTCTTGATATAGTCACAATACGATCTTCCAGTGGTTGTCGCATTACTTCCAACACAGAACGCTTAAATTCAGGAAGCTCATCTAAAAACAAGACTCCGTTGTGAGCAAGACTAATTTCGCCGGGCTGAGGATATGTGCCCCCCCCAACCAAAGCAACATCACTAATGGTATGGTGTGGTGATCTAAAAGGACGCTCCTGAAGCAAGCCTCTGTTTGAACCCAGTTTACCGGCCACAGAATGAATCTTAGTTGATTCCAGTGCCTCATCAAGAGTCATGGATGGCAGAATGCCCGGAATTCGTTTAGCCAGCATTGTCTTACCACTTCCGGGACTTCCTATCATTAGCGCGTTATGGCCACCTGCAGCAGCTATTTCTATTGCCCGCTTCACATTCTCCTGCCCTTTCACATCGGCGAAATCAAGCAGATTCTTAAACTCATCCTGAGTCCTTTCAGAAATCGTTGGTTTTATAGGCTCAGTGGTTTCTTTGTCATCTAAGAATAAACATAAGTCCGACAATACAGAAAAGCCATATACATCTATGCCTTCCACCACAGAAGCCTCCTGAATATTATCAGATGGCAAAATAATGCTTTTGTAACCCCTGTTTCTGGCTTCTATACATATTGAAAGCGCACCGCTAACCGGCAAAATACTCCCATCCAGTGAAAGCTCTCCGATAATAATACAATCACTGAAATCCTGACGATCAATCTGACCGGAAGCCGAGAGAATACCTAAAGCAATAGCCAAATCATATGATGTACCTTCTTTCTTGATGTCGGCAGGAGCTAAATTAATGGTTATCTTTTTGCCTGGATAGAAAAAACCACTGTTTTTTAAAGCCGGTTCAATTCTAGATCGACTCTCTTTTACGGCATTATCTGGTAACCCTGCCATGAAGGTCCCAAGTCCCTTGCTGGCATCAACTTCTACTGAGACTATAAAAGCATCTATTCCATGTAAAGCACAGGCATTGGTTTTAACTATCATATTATTCGATTGTCCAATAAAATTACACTTTTTTCATTATTATTAAAGATAATTTTGCTTTTTACAGCCAATGGAATTATTTTTGTACTAGTGAGAAAAAACAAAAGCATGAAAAAGTCAAGA
>PKSX01000132.1 GCA_002869435.1 Marinilabiliales bacterium
AAAATGGAAAATTTTGTTCCGCAGTAATTGCACTTTACAATCGGACTTGGCTTTTTAGCTTTTTCCTGCAAAAGGATTATACTTTTTGAAGGATCTTCATAAGCATATTTGATGGTGATAATCGATCCGAATTCTATTTGATTCCCAACCACGATATCAATGCTGATGGAATTCATCCTGTGAGATGCCTTTCTGTTAAGTTATATGAAAGGTGTAGCGGTCTATAACTCTTGAAATTACTAAAACCCTTCCTATTATTCTTATACAATGTTAGTGAAAGTTATTGAATAAACTCTTCAATTAGGTGGAACTTACTCGGATGGACGAAGAAACAATTTCTGACCCCATTATCCTTATCTCTTTTTATGGTTGTTACTTTTTTAAGCCCTGTATCAGTGTGATTATAAAAATTATAACCATACTTATTAAAAATCAATTCAAGTTCTGGTTCAATAGTATCAAAAAGAGTTTCACAGATAAATATTGGTTTCATTTGTTCCAATATAACATCTGCACTCTCTAAAATTAAATGTTCAGTCCCTTCTGTATCCATTTTTACTAAATCAATACTCTTTTGTTTAGCATTAGTAACATATTCATTGAATGTCATTGATCTAACTTTAGTCGGTGCAAAACTCCGCCCGGTGGTTTTACTTCCAGCATTACCTTCTCCAGCTAAATTGTGTTCAAGATAAGAGTATTTCTTGTTTTTAACTTCAAAGAATGTTATGAAACCAGTTTCTTCTGATAATGCTATATTCGCAATGGTTATATTTTTAAAGTTGTTTATGTTGACATTCTCTTTCAAGTAATGCAATGGGCCATTAGCGGGTTCAAAAGCAACAACTTGAATTTCTGGATTTTCCATTTTCGCAAGCAATGAATAATAGCCAATATTTGAACCTATGTCGTAAAACACATCTACTTTTTTGATGAGATTTACAAAGATATCTGTGTATTCAAAATTTTGATAACCCTCCCAAAATATGAGTCGGGTCAGGTAATTGGTTTGGTTTGTTTTAATCTTTATCTTTTTACCTTCATTATTTTTAATTGTAAGCACTCCTGAAGGTGCAATTCTAATCTTATTGGATAAAAATGGAGAAAACGCTTTATTAATGTTTCTTAGAATCCTATTAATGGTTGAGTTATATATCAAACGATAAACAATTTGTCTCATGCTGTGTGTTTAATTCTTGCTTTCAGTGGGCTCGACTAATCGGAGAGCCAATACAAAAATATGAAATATTTGAGTTGGTATTACGTTTAGCCGATCGTTGTTCGTATTTACGAAGTGCAGAGAAGCGCGAAGCTACTCGTTTATACGTGCACTCAACCTCAGAAAAGATGCACATAGACGTACAGATTGGAATATATTCATAATCAGGAAAACTACCAGTAAGCATTTTGTCGTAAAATCGCCATTAACCCATGTAATTACTTGTTAGGCTTAGTATATTAATCCTCAATATTAATAATTATTGATTCCATTTTATTAACAAATACCTTGATATTTTTTTCTTGCTTGAGATATTCAATAAAGAAACTCTTATTTGACGGATTTATGTGCATCAGAATTATGTAATCAGGGTTAATGAACTTATTAATCATTTCCATTGCTTTTTCCTGATAAACGCCAAAAAATAATCTCTCTACGAAAGCAATATCAATTTCTTCATCTTCTAATGAATAGGCAGAATATTCCTCTTCATTAAGAGGATTTGTATCGCCACAATGAAAAAACTTAATCCCATTAATATTAAATACATATCCCAGATTCTCTATATCTTTATGTTTATTAATCATTTTACCAGACACAGTATCTTTCATCTCATAATGGCTGTGCTCGAGGCGCAAAACTCTAATCGGGGTATTAGAAATAGTAATAATTGTATCTGTAAGCGGTTTTGGCGTTATTGAGATAATTCGGTTATTAATTTTTCCATACTCAGTGGTTTCTGATAAAACTTGATCAACCTGATCCGGACATATAATTACGGTCCTGGGGTTGCTGAGCATATGATCTACAACAATATCTTCATTGAAATGGTCGCTATGTTTATGCGAAATTGCTATTATATCTACATTGTCAAAAGGTGGTTCCGCTTTCTTCATTAGCTGCACAATGCTGTCAGATGGAGAATCGCACCAATCACCGTCAATATTATTAAATAGCCCATCGATCAACACTTTTTTATCATCAAGCTCCACTATAAAGCCTGCATTAGATATATAAGTAATTTTACATCTGTTTTGAGAAAACACAATTGAGGGAATCAGGATAAAAAGGATAAGGAAAAAAAATCTCATTGTCTTTATTTTAATCTCTTATGGGTGTGTTTCTAACTATGCCTTCTTGAATTTTGCCTAACTCATTTATAACCCAAACTCATTCTTCAAAAACACTTATGTTATATCCCGCAAATTAGAATGTATTATACACTATTTATTTTTTTAGGGTGTATATTATTCTCGTTGCTTTTGCCAAATTTAAGGCTTTTTTATAAATCATCAAAGGGAGATACGATCATAAAAGGGTGAAAAGGTAACGTCTTATCCCCGATAATTCATCCGGTACCAGGCCTCTTCATCATCGTAGTGCTGCTCGAAACTGATCTTTTTGGTTATCTTTTTCTGTGCATTAAATATAGCACTTGAGATCATACGATGTTCGATGGCCTCATTTTCATCCATGCCCATATTTTTCATCATGTCACCTATCTTTCCGGAATTAAACAGGCGCATTAAAGGGTCATCGAGGGAAATGTAAAAAACGATCTCTGCATTGGGAATGGCGGCAGCTGTTTTGGAAAGAATTTCACTGTCTTTTTCAGGCATGGGATAATGCTCGGTGAAGATTATTTGAACTTCATCTGTAATGGCTTGCTGAAACGATGTGGCTTCAAGGATTAACTTAGTGTTGACCAGCCAGGGCCCGCGGCTTTTATCAAAATCGGACATTGATTCCATTTTTTTAAATTCCTGATTCAGTGATTGCAGGTTTTTAAGTGTGTTTTCAAATGATGAAACAATTAAAGCAGCTTTGCCGTTATCAGGCAAAGACAATAGTTTTCTGTATTTTGTATCAGTATTTATCCAGATTAAATCCCGGTACCGGACTTTGTGCTTGTTTTTTCTTCCAAACATATATGCTTGTTTATGTTGATATCAGTTGCCACCGCATTTCGGACAGCCTTCATGTTTTAAAATGGAAAATTTTGTTCCGCAGTAATTGCACTTTACAATCGGACTTGGCTTTTTAGCTTTTTCCTGCAAAAGGATTATACTTTTTGAAGGATCTTCA
>PKSX01000152.1 GCA_002869435.1 Marinilabiliales bacterium
CCGTTTTCGGCATTATTGCGGTCGCGGAGAATTTGGATCAGATCTTCTTCGGTTTGTGCTTTTTTTAGCAATTCCTGAGCTCTTTCATATCGGGTTTTGGTCCACGTCTCAAAAGAAGGGTCATTGTCATACTCAATATTTCGCTCATTGAAATGCAAATAGTGATTGGTTTTTACGGCTTCTTTGTGCAATTCTTCCACAAAGATTTTTCCGGGTATGCTTTCAATGCCAAAACACTGGTTTGCATCTGCCACAAACATGTTTCCGCCAATTTCCGGTTTAAAGGAGCCTATGATTTCCACAGCTTCTTCTGCAGTTTCAGCATCAAGGATTAGCCGCACATATGGTTTTCTGATATATGAAATCTGTAATTCACTCACATGCACAAAGGTGGAAGTAAAAGCTACGCCTTTTTCGTTGATGCCCCCGTAAAAACCGTCTTCTCTTGGATTCGGGTTCTGGACTATCCATTTGCGAAAACGATCGGCCGGCGTGTCGAATAATTTCATCTCATCGTCCCAGCGCATCCATTCCACCGGATCGCGGGTTTTACCTAAGTACCAGCTTCCGTTGATGTTTTTGGCGAATGTTGTACACATGTCTATGATTTTGATGCACTAAAATACGGATTATATTTCTTACTTATCCATGGTTTACGGGTATTTGGCAGAATCAATGAAAGACTTCTGCAGTGTCAGGTGCAGATAAAAACCAATGACGCATCTCGCCCTTCGTCTTCGCTCAGGGTGACAGCTCGATATGACATTGATTTTTATCCCGGAGGGATAACCGCCCGGTAAAACAAATAATAAGAAAACCAGCATGCCGTAGGTATGCTCCAATATTCAAAGCCTAAAGCTTATTAAACCTAAACACCGTCGTTACATCGCTTTCACAAGTCACAATATAAGAGCCGGCATTCAGATACGATATATCCACTGCCATTCTTTGTTGTGCAGGGAATTCCGTCTCCGAAAGCTGTCTTCCGCTGAGGTCAAATATGCGAACAATAGCTTCTTTCTCAGAGTCGAATTCAATATACACCACATCGTTGGCCGGGTTGGGGTAGAGGCGTGCATTTAATTCCTCGCCTGAGCTTATTCCTGTCGAAGTGAAATAATACGGAACCGATTCGGAGGTGCACCCGTTGCTGTCGGTAATAATAACAGTATAATTGCCGTTAGCAGGAGGGTCGAAAAACTGACCGTTTGCACCACTTACCGGAGTTCCTGCTATATACCACTGGTAAATATATCCCGGAATTGTGTATAATGTGTTTCCTGTTTGGTTAATGGTTGGAACAGGTGGCCCCTGAACAACAGGAACAATAACCATGGCCAGAGGTCCTTCGCATACGGTGTCAAATTCAGCCACATAGAATGTATCTGTACTGTATATGGTTGGTGGGTTATACGTACTTCCGGTATGAAGCAGTGTTACACCATCAGAGGCATACCAATGATACATTCCGCTTCCCATTACAGTTAAGGCAACCTGACCACTGTCGCATAACGGTGACGGGCTTGAAACTGTTGGAGCCGGCAGTGAACATCCGGTAGTGAAATCCCATGTTGCACTGTAATTGCTGTAAATGCTGGTACCTGCAATGGCTCTGACGCGCCAGTAATAGGTGGTATTGGAGGAGCTTAATCCGCTAACCAATGCAAAGGTGTCTGCTGTTATAGCACTTACTGAACTGAAGAAAGAAGGATTGTCGGCATATTCATAGAAATAAAGATCAGCATTGGTTGCGGGATTCCATTCAAGAGTAACACTGGTTGGAACTCCTGTGGTGCCATCGGCGGGCATGCTGAGTGTTGGTGTTGTGGGTAATAGCACTGTACCTGATCCGGTATTAAAATAGCGCTGGGTCCAGGCAGTTGTATCCACGGCATTAATGGCACGAACTCTCCACCAATACACCTGATTACTTAATAAAACTCCGGTATGCTGATAGGTATCGCTGTTACTGCTGCTGGTATTTATATATGCCTTGTCAATGGTGACAAGTGATGCAGAATTAAAGAGGTTTGTCGTGTCGAGTTGCATCTGATACAAATCTACGCCATAATGTGCGTACCAGTCGAGGTTTATTCCGCTTGTGCTGATACTTGTTGCTCCGTTTGCAGGCGAATTCAGTGAAACGTAATCTCGAATATCCACCGACCAGTAGTTGGTCCAGTTTGAAGTATCGATTGCATTTCTGCATCGTACACGCCAGAAATAGGTCTCTCCGAAATAGATATCATCAAAGTATTCTTCGGTATCGCTGTTCGAACTGTTGGAATTGATATAAGTATTGGTTGCTGTTCTTTTGGCCGGAGAGCTGAATGTAAGCGAAGTGTCAAATTCCACGTCATAATAATCTACCCCTGCATGTGCGTACCAGTCGAGTGTTAAACCCGCATACGAATTTGATCCGTTTGAAGGAGAATAATGGGTAAGATCATCTCGGGTATTATATGTCCACACGGTACTCCACTGTGAAGTGTCGATAGAGTTTCTGGCTCTGACTCTCCAATAATAAGTAGTTCCAAACAAGAGATTATCAAAATACTCTTCAGTATCATTGTTTGAACTGTTGGAGTTGATATATGTTTCAGTTACCGTCCTGATCATTGTTGAGTTGAAATTTGGAGTAGTATCAAGCTCCATATCATAAAAATCCACACCGGCATGTGCATACCAGTCGAAAGTATAGCCGGTATAACTGGTGTATCCGTTGGAAGGTGAATATAGTGTTATCTGATCGCGTGTTGTAAAAGACCAAACCGTACTCCATCCGCTGGTGTCAATCGAGTTTCTGGCTCTGACTCTCCAGTAATAAGTGGTTCCAAATCTCAAATTGTCGAAATATTCTTCAGTATCTGAATTTGAGCTACTGGAGTTTATATAGGCATCAGTTGCGGTTCTGAGCAGGGGAGAGTTAAAATTTGTGGTGGTATCTACCTCAATATCATAATAGTCTACACCGGTATGGGCATACCAGTCGAGAGTATAACCTGTATATGCCGAAGTATATCCGTTTGAAGGTGAGTAGAGGGAAATATAATCGCGGGTTGTGAAATACCAAACTGTGCTCCATCCTGAGGTGTCTACAGCGTTTCTGGCTCTAACTCTCCAGTAATATTTAGTGCCGAAGAGCAGATTGTCGAAGTACTCTTCAGTATCTGAATTTGAGCTGCTGGAGTTTATATAGGCATCAGTTGCACTTCTTTTCATGGGAGAATTAAAGTTGAGCGTAGTGTCTACTTCAATATCGTAATAATCCACACCGGTATGGGCGTACCAATCGAGGTA
>PKSX01000072.1 GCA_002869435.1 Marinilabiliales bacterium
ATCAACCTTATAAACCTTCAGGTCACACTGTGATTCATAATCTACTACATAAACCGTTACATCGGCTTGTGATTCGTAATCAACAGTGTAAACTTTCTGAGCCTTAACATTTATAGCCAATATAAATGCCATTGCAAATGAGAGTAAGAGTATTTTTTTCATGGTTTTGGATTTATTAGTACATCAAATGTTGTTTGCTTGAATTACGCCATTCGGCATCATATTTACTATCGCTAAAGTAAATAATTAAATCG
Organism: Marinilabiliales bacterium; assembly: GCA_002869435.1. Taxonomy (GTDB): domain Bacteria; phylum Bacteroidota; class Bacteroidia; order Bacteroidales; family DTU049; genus BM518. The sequence continues at coordinate 255 of PKSX01000072.1, forward strand.
GCATCGTATTTTGAATCTACAAAATACACCAGTTTTTTTGCATCATATTTACTGTCAGCAAAATACCAGAGGCCTTTATTACCGTCAGCATCGTATTTTGAATCGCATTTATACACGATCAGGTCTGCATCATATTTCGAATCGCAGGAATACACAATTTGAGCCTTCGATGTCATTGTAAACACAAAGGCCAAAGCCAGAAAGGTTAAGAATTTTTTCATGGTTAAGATTTGTTTAATAATTCATTACAAAAATCCGGCCATAAAAAAGTTATTTTCCTGCCATATCGTTTAAATACATTTCAATAATGAAATCGAGATCGTCTAGAGTTAATTCCTTATTCACTATTTTTTCAAGCAATGGCGGATCATCTGCAAATACTATTTTTGAGCGATTTACAAACCTTTTTTTTAAGCCAAACACAGTCTTAGAGGGACTCGTTTCTGCAAAAACAGAAACAAAATCTTCATCTTTTTTTCTTATGCAATAAGTAAAATATGGCATAGTGCTACCACCAGTATATTCACTTATTACATATATATGTCCATCCTGGTTTGAAACATAAACTGATGCAACTTTATAAATGGTTGCATAATCATTTTTTGCTATTACTAAAAGAAAATATGGTCTTTTTTTTGGATTTTTATTATTTGGATGTTCTTTAACCCTGTATCGTTCAAACAAATATACATACCCACTATCCGACTTAACTATAATAGAAGCAATATTATCGGCATCTACTTTATCAGCACTGCCATCTTCAGACGATTTTATTTTAATATTTCTAGCAACCGGATCATACGGTACCTTTACCCAACCTGATAATGTATCTCCACTTTTTAAGACAATAATTCCTTGCCAATAATAGTTTGTATTTGGCTCTGCAATTTGAGCATTAAGAAAACAAGGTTTCACAATAAAACCAATTAACACGAAAATAAATAACCAATATCTTTGCATATAATTTGTTTTTTCAACATTGCAATAATACAAACTTCTAATTAATTTATAAATAGTACTCTTTTGTAAACACTGTAAACTGATAAGAATAAGTTCCTTCAGCATCAAAAATCACCAGCGAATTACATTTCAAACCCATTTGCTCATTAGCAGTATAATGCTGAATAACCCGAATTGGCTTTTCTCCTGCTCTGTTTCTGATCAGCATTTGGCTATGAAGATTAAGGCCTTCTCTACCCATACTTTTTTCCATTTCCTCAGCTGATTCAAATGGAAGAATCACATCGAAATGGCCATTGGGACTAATAAGCCGGGCTACTGCCCTAGCCAGTTCAAAAAATGTAAGCGACTGATTATGCCTTGCCAAATTTCTTCCTTCTTTCGGACTTTTAAGCGAATTCTGAAAATACGGCGGATTGCAAATGATCTTATCGAATTTACGCCTGTTTTTTTCAGCAAAAGCCTGTATCGAGATATTTTCTGCATTCAATCGCACAGCCCAAGGCGAGTTTCTAAAGTTTTCGGCTGCTTCTGCAGCTGCACCTTCATCAATATCTATTGCATAAACACTTCCCAGCCCCTTCTGAGCAATCATTAGTGAGAGAATTCCGCATCCACAACCAATATCGAGTGCATTCTCAAAATCTGTTTGTGCACTTAAATCACCCAATAAGACTGCATCCATACCAATCTTCATGGCCGATGCTTTATCGGTCAGTGAGAACTGTTTAAATTTAAAAACTCTTTCCGGATCAGAACTCATCGAGCATACCCTCCGGTAAACTGAAGTAAAGTTCTTTGGCATCGTGGTCGACACCGGTAATGAATTCGGGAACTACGGGTAATAAAACCTCAGTTCCATTTCTGTTAATGACAAATAGATTCTGTTGCTTGAACATTACATCTTCCAAAACACCTATTTCACCCAAATTATCATCAATAAATGTGTAACCAATGAAAACCCTCTCATCAAATACTTCGGGAATATCGTATTTCCCTTGTGAATCAACATAAACTTTACATGACACGAAGCGTTTCACCTGATCAATCTGATCATAATCGAGAAAAGATATCAGAAATGCTCCGGGGTTAAGCATTTTAACTTCATTAACAGAAAAAGGAAGTGCCATTCCTTCATAATCGAAAAACAGCACTTCCTCTTTTAAAATAATTTCACTGAGATCAGGTTCATATGCAATATACAGCTCACCTTCTATGCCATGGGTTTTAGCCACTTTACCGATATATTGCAAAGCATCCACGGCAAAACAAGAATTAGTCTTCTTTTTTCTCTTCGTCTTCTTCTTTAGCCTCTTCTTTTGGTTCCTCTTCTTTCTTTTCCTCTTCTTTAGGCTCTTCAGCCGGAGCTTCTTCTTTTGGTTCTTCTTTCACTTCTTCTTTCACTTCTTCCTCTTTAGGCTCCTCTTTGGCTTCCTCTTCTTTCACTTCTTCTTTTTCCTCAGCAGCAGGTTCTTCCTTAACTTCTTCTGCAGGTTCTTCTTCTTTCACTTCTGCAGCAGGCTCTTCGTTAACCTCTTCTTTTGGCTCTTCAACCGGAGCAGCATCTTCTGCTGATTCTTCTGCATCACCCTCTTCTGTACTTTCCTCTTCACCTGTCATTTCTGCTTTCAATTTAGCAGCAATAACTTTGTCACGCTCTTCGCGAACTTTCTTTTCTGCTTCAAGGCGATTTTTCAGTTCTGAACTGCTTTCCTCCTCAGTTTTCTTAATTTCCTTCTCAATTCCGGCTTCTTTTTCCTTCAGCCACTTGTCGAATTTGGCGTCGGCTTCGGCCTGAGTTAAGGCTTCTTTTTTTACTCCTATTTGAAGATGATTTTTGTATAAAACACCTTTGTAGGATAAAATTGCTCTGGCTGTATCAGAGGCTTGTGCACCTGTGCTAACCCAATAGAGACAACGATCAAAGTTAATCTCAATAGTTGCGGGTCTGGTTAGTGGATTGTAAATACCAAGCTTTTCAATAAACTTCCCATCACGTGGTGCACGACTGTCTGCTACTACCAAATGATAAAAAGGGGCTGCCTTTTTA
>PKSX01000037.1 GCA_002869435.1 Marinilabiliales bacterium
CCGACTCAAATGAAGCCACACAGGCCTCAAGTTTATATTTTAATTCATTATTCATTGAATATCACGAATGGTTTTCATCAACATTTGGACAGTGTTTACAGCGTAGCCCGAGGATTTGAAATAGACATTTTTATCCTTATCCATGTATAGTACTAGAGGAAGCTCAAATCCTTCTGAAAGAACTTCTTTTAAATCGCTTTCAAAACAACCAAATGCATCAATAATCCAATTGGTATTCTCTGGTAAATCAGAGAGTGCCAGCCATTTTGATACTAGATCCTCCTGATATCTAAACTCTTTTATCATAACAAGATTTACAGGTGTTTCGAGTAAAGAAAACTCCTCTTTATGTTGTTGTAATTCAGACAAGAAGTGTTTCCCCGGCTCTGTTTCAGGATTAATTAACGCCATTACCAATCCATTTTCATTTGTATTTCTGTAAGGAGAATAAAGGTCACGGTCTGTTCCTAAAGAATCCCAATTCCCCTCACAAGGACTTTGCTGGAGCTTAAATAGAATTTCTGATTCAGGAGTATTTTCATTAAACACCACATATTCAGTAATGGTCTGTCCTGCCACAACCTCAAAAAACGACCAGCGTGTCAACACAGAACCATCTTTCTGGCGGTTTCCGGTCATCATTCTGTAAGTTCCGGGGTCGAGGTTCAACGTACAGGGAAAATGATTGAGGCGACCATCGTATTCATAATCAAGTGTTCTGAAACGGCCATCTTTCAATTGTGCAATAGTGTAATGCGTATAATATTTTGCATTTTCCACCAAGGACTTAATGATTACCGTTCCCTGTTCTGGACTGGCCAGCATTTCGTTTTCCGGAAAAGCATTATTCCATTGCCCGTCAAAATATTGCGCACGATTGGTGGCCTGGTCCAAACGAGCCGGAATTCCAAGACTTCTGCAAGTGGCCACAAAAGCAATATTTCTTGAGTAATAATCGGCTTTTTTCAATTTTAGTGTGCTTTCGGGAAATAGAGGGGTGCGATAATAATTGTTTTTATTATCCAGTTCTATGTTTTCCTGAAACCATTCAGCGAGCTTGAGAGGGTGATCCCGAAACTTCTTTATTTCATTTACCTTGAAAAAGCCCTGTATTACACTTCTCCACGGACTTATCATTTCATAACCGATACGTGGAGATAAAACATACTGAATATAAAACTCAGAGTTATTACAAAACACAGCCTGATACTTCTTCTCAAATACCATGTGATTTATAAGAATATTTGATGGTACATCTCTTAAATCTTTTTCCGACAGCTGACTTAAAATTTGAATGGCTTTGTGTTCGCTATATCTGATCTTAGCTTCAATATAAAATGCTATTATTTCGTCATAGTTGCCACGACTTTGCATTATATATGAGATAATCTCTTCTTTATTTGGGTCATCCGCATACTTTTCAGCCAGTTCAGCCGAATCCGGAAATGTAGCTTCATATTCAGCGCGAATGGCGTTGTCTTGAGCCATTCTTTTCTTGTGTTCTTCTGCTTTTGATGTTTCCGGCACCACAACTTTCCCTGCTGTTGGAGGAGTTATGACCATGTCATACAATGATTCTTTGGCATCCTTATGAGTTGATTTAAATGGAATTGGCTCTTTGGGCAAGACTATTTCCAAGTCCGTTGCATCTGCTTCCAGTTCGGCCCAGGAATAGGATTCAGCATTGGTTACCCAAACCAAAAGATCTCCAAAACCGGTTTCAATTTCAACTTGTCCGTTTTCATTGGTTGTAAAGCGGGCAAAAGGATAAAACTCGGCATAATTGTACACCATAAAATCCACATCGATGCCTTCCAATGGTTTACCCACCTCATCCACCACAGTAATTTTAGCATTTTTTGTGGGCGCATAGTTGGATAGCAGGTTTAGCTGTGAAAACAAATCATTTTCGCGCAGGGTTTTTTCATCGCCCAGATATTTTCCAAACGTGTTGGTGTGCATCATTATGGCTCGAGTAGCGGGAACGGCAAACCACCCCATATTGAGTTCAGGAGCCGGTTCACAAGCCCCCATGAAATACCATTTGCCATCTACATATACCTCTACCCATGCATGATTATCGTCGGTATGTGCCCAGCGCGGAGTGTAGACTTGTCTTGAAGGAATACCAACAGAACGCAATGCAGCCACAGTAAAAGTGCTTTCCTCTCCACAGCGCCCAAAGGCTGTTTTCAGAGTAGCAAGCGGGGCAGAGGTGCGAATGTCTGTGCTTTTATAGGTTACTTTTTCCAGACACCAATGATTAACCTCGAGGGCGGCATTGTAGATATCCATTCCATCAACACGGGGCATAATTTCAGCCTGAAAAACAGTGCGGGCCTCATCGGGGTTTTCATTATTCACACGGAAAGGAAGCACAAAATGCATAAAAACATCAGAAGGAATATCTTTACCCCATGGTGTTTCATATCTGGTTTTCAAAGCCAGCTCAGCGTGACGACGGAAATAATCAACATCAAGATTTCCAAGGTCACTAAGTGGAGAATATGCTATAAGAAACTGAACAGCTTCTTTTAATTCCTGATTGGCAATCGTATCGCAATGAATAAAGAATTCAGGAATTACTTCTTGAAATTCGGTTTTTCTAAGTTCATATTGATCGAGCATTTGTTTATATGCTTCAATATTAGTCATTAGCTTCTGGGCATTCAAACCCAGAACAATAGTAAACAATAGCAAGGTAATGATTGGTCTTTTCATAGTGCTCTATTCAACTATTAATTCATCAATAAACATCCATGTCTTTGATCCTGCACCTGGGTGCCAGTCGGGACAATATTCCATATTTTTAATATATACTTTCACAAATCTGGCTTCCTGCGATTCTAAACGAACTTCAAAATCAGCATGCACCATTTTTTCGTCTTTTTGAGGCCATGAATTCACATACTCACCGGCTTTTTCCCAGTTTTCTCCATCATTTGACAGAAAAACTTCCATTTTTTCAGGGTAGAAAATCCAGGAAAGCGAGCTTTGCAGAAAACCGGCCTTTACAATATTAATCGAAAGAGTATCGTATAAGTCTATTTTTACCTCGAGATTCACGCCGCGGTATCCCTGCCAGATATCATCACGATAGTGGTTAGTGCCACGAATACCATCAACCAACGCTCCCTCTCCACTTGCCGGATAATGCTCGCTATACACTTCGTTTAATTGATAGGGATGACAAAAAGCATTGTGCATCTGAAAACGACGGGTGTAAATTTCTGATTTATTGTCCCCGTCAATAGCA
>PKSX01000181.1 GCA_002869435.1 Marinilabiliales bacterium
CTGCTTGAAGAGCTTGGGCGTGAATAGCTGCTTGAACTTCCTGATGAACTGCTTGAAGGCCTGCTGTAAGAGTTTGAGCTGCTTGATGAACTTGGTCTGATATAGCTGTTGTTACGTGAGCTGCTTGAGCTGCTTGAGTTATTTGGTCTGCTATAACTATTGTTGCGTGAGTTACTTGAGTTATTAGGCCTGCTGTAGTTGCTGTTATTGCTTGAATTATTTGGTCTTGAATAGGTGTTGTTATTGCCCGAATTATTAGGACGCTGGTATGTGTTGTTTCTGGAGGAGCTACCAGAGGAATTGTTCCTCTGGTTAGTTCCTGAACTGTTGTTCGGTCTCTGATAATTCGATCCGGGGCTGTTGTACTCGCGGCTTGAATTAGGCTTGCTGTAGTTAGGTGAAGTGTAATTCTGTCTTGATGAAGAATTGGTTGAGCTGTTGTTGCTTGAGTTGTTCGGGCGAACAGAGCTGTTATTCGTGCCGTTATTGTTAGTACGTGAGCTGCTGTTATTAGTATTGTTATTAGGTCTTACACCTGTGTTACTGTTACTGGTGTTATTGTTAGGTCTTACACCGGTATTATTGCTGTTGGTGTTACCATTGTCATAACGGGTACCATTTGAATTTGTGTTGTTATTTGTTCTGGCAGAAGTGTTAGTTGAGCCATTATCAATTCTGGTGGTACTGGTATTGTTGCCTGGGTTTGTTCTGGATGAACTGTTATTCGTGTTCAGACCATTATTATTAAGGTTCTCAGCAGACACTATATTCTGGTAGCGGTCACCAAATGACAGTGATGAGGCTGGGTCGGTTGTGCTTCCTCCGGTGAGTGAGCTTCCGGGTCCGTCAGGGCGTCCACCATTGGATGTTCCACTTATATAATCACGTGGTCCGTAGTATACATCGTTTGATGAGTACATGTCGTAGCTATTATAGTAGTAGTAGCTGTTGCCATACATTCCATCATAGTAGCCGTCCCAGTATCCGTTATAGTACCCATTGTTATAGCCATTCCAGTAACTGCCATAGTATCCTCCGTACCATCCGCCGTATGGGTGTCCCCATCCGTAGTAGTGATAGTATGGTCTGTACCATCCATAGTAATAATATGGTCTGTAACTCCAACCCCAATAGTGATAAGGTCTCCACCAGCGATAGGTGTAATATACAGATACTCCATAATAATATGGGTCGTATGTGTACCAGTACATGTTGGTATAATACGGATCATAGTAGCTGTAATTATTATAAGGACTATAAAATCTGCGCAGACGTGCGCTGTATTCATAGTCATAATAATCGTCGTAATAATAATTGTTGGTAACGTAGGTGTTACCTTCTTCGTCGTAATATGATTCGCTGGTTGAGCGATCATTTCCGTCGTTGTTATAGGCATTCTCATCATAATAATCATCGGTGGTTGAATAACCATCGTTGTTATATGTTGAACTTGCATCAGGGTTGTAGTCCTGTGCAGAAGTTCCTGCATCATAATTATAATTTGAGTGTGTTGCCGCATCATTGCGGGAATAATACACATCGTCATATGGAGATGAGCTGTAATGATTTACAGTGCATCCGGAGAGCAGGATTATTGCCATTAATACCGAAAAATAAACAGTCCTTTTCATTTCTTTTTCCTCCGAATTTTTTATTTATTAACTTTGTTTCGTAAATATACAAACAAATTTCGTACCAAAATGGCCAAGAAGATCACATCCAGAAAAGAAAACTACTCACAATGGTATATAGATATTGTCCAGAACGCAGGACTGGCGGAGAATTCAGCCGTAAGGGGCTGTATGGTTATTAAGCCTTACGGGTATGCTATCTGGGAAAAGATGCGCGATGCTTTAGACAAGATGTTTAAGGACACCGGACATACAAATGCTTACTTTCCAATTTTCATACCAAAGTCGTTTTTTTCGAAAGAGGCGAGTCATGTTGAAGGTTTTGCCAAAGAATGTGCCGTTGTAACCCATTATCGTCTGAAAAATGATCCAAATGGAAAAGGAGTCGTTGTTGATGAGGACGCAAAATTGGAAGAAGAGTTAATTGTTAGACCGACATCTGAGACCATTATCTGGAATACGTATAAAAACTGGATTCAGTCATATCGTGATTTGCCATTACTAATAAATCAGTGGGCCAATGTTGTTCGCTGGGAAATGAGAACCAGGTTGTTTTTAAGAACTGCTGAGTTTTTATGGCAGGAAGGGCACACTGCTCATGAAACCAGAGAAGAAGCCATTGAAGAAACCGAAAGAATGATGAATGTATATTCCGATTTTGCACAGGACTGGATGGCTATTCCGGTTTTAAAAGGGGTAAAATCGGAGAGTGAACGTTTTGCCGGAGCAGAGGAAACTTATTGTATTGAGGCCATGATGCAAGACGGGAAAGCTCTTCAGGCAGGCACATCGCATTTCCTTGCCCAGAATTTTGCAAAGGCTTTTGATGTTCAGTATCTGAATAAAGAGAATAAACTTGATTATGTTTGGGCAACATCCTGGGGCGTGTCAACACGACTAATTGGGGCATTAATCATGACCCATAGCGATGATAATGGCTTGGTATTACCACCGGCCTTAGCTCCGATTCAGGTGGTTATTGTTCCTATTTTCAGAAAAGAAGAACAGAAGGCTGCTTTGATGGAGTATGTTGACAGCATATACTTTGAACTTAAAAAGGCCGGGATTGTCGTTAAGGTTGATGATTCTGAAAATTATTCGCCGGGGTATAAATTTGCTGAATATGAAATGAAGGGTGTTCCATTACGTATTGCTGTTGGGCCGAGAGATATGGAAAATAATAATGTGGAACTGGCACGAAGAGATTTGTTGACAAAAGAGATTATATCAAGGGACAATCTGGCTGAAAAAGTATTAGCCCTGATGGTTGATATTCAACGAAATCTGTTTGACAAGGCCAGAGGAATGCGTGATGCCATGAGCTATAAGGTTGATACATGGGAAGAATTTAAGAAGCAGGTAAACGGAGAAGGTGGATTTGTTTATGCACATTGGGATGGAACTGCTGAAACGGAAGATAAAATAAAAGAAGAAACTAAGGCAACTATACGTTTAATACCAATAGATGGTGTAGAAGAAGAAGGGAAATGTGTCTATTCAGGAAAGCCATCGAAACGCAGGGTTGTTTTTGCCAAAGCATATTAGAATGGACAGGAGACTGGAGGAATTTAAGAGGTTATTGGGTATTATGGATCGGTTGAGGGCCGAATGTCCCTGGGATAAGAAGCAAACCAACGAGAGCCTGAGGTACCTTACTATAGAAGAAACTTACGAGCTTGCTGACGCTATTTTAGAGAAAGATCCGGCTAATATTATGAAAGAGCTTGGAGACCTGATGCTTCATATTGTGTTTTATGCTAAGATAGGATCAGAAACAGAATCATTTGATATAGGTGATGTGCTGAAACACATAAACGAAAAACTTATTAGGCGTCACCCACATATATTTTCAGATACAAAAGTACAGGGCGAAGAGGATGTTAAAGCTAATTGGGAAAAGATTAAACTGAAGGAGGGACGCAAGAGTGTCTTGGAAGGTGTTCCAAATAGCTTGCCTGCAATGGTTAAGGCATATCGTATTCAGGAAAAAGTAAAAGGTGTTGGTTTTGAGTGGGACCATGTTGAACAGGTCTGGGAGAAAGTGAAGGAGGAGCTCGGTGAGTTTGAGCGGGAAATCTCTTTGGGTGAATCAAAGGAAAAGGCGGAGAAAGAGTTTGGAGATGTGCTTTTTGCACTTATTAATTATGCCAGGTATATAGATGTTAACCCGGAGAATGCTTTAGAGAGAACCAATAAAAAGTTTATTCAGCGCTTCAGCATAATTGAGGAGGAAGCAACCAAACAAGGAAGAGCCTTAAATGATATGACACTTGAGGAAATGGATGAAATTTGGAACGAGGCAAAGAAGAGGCTTGATGAATAATTTTGTAAATTTGATAATTTGATAACTGGCGTCAGGGATTTTGTATATTTGTACAAAGCCTTACAAGATGGAATATAATATTGTAAATATGGGCATGATTGGAACGCCGGAGATTATAGTTATTGTTCTGGTGGTTCTGCTGCTTTTTGGCGGACGTAAAATTCCTGAGTTGATGCGTGGTTTAGGAAAAGGAGTGAAGGAGTTTAAGAATGCATCAAGCGGGCTGACCGAAGACGAAGAGAAGCCTGATAAAAAGGAAGAAAACAAATAAAATGTCGGAAAAGGACTATAGTTTCTGGGATCATGTTGATGAGCTCAGGAAGCATTTATTGCGTGCATTTATTGTGTTTTTTATTTTGTTTATTGTATTGTTCAATTTCAGAACATTGCTTTTTGATGAGTTTTTGTTAAGTTTATTAAAGGAAGATTTTATAACATATAGGTGGATTTCTGATATTGCAGCATATTTTAATCTTAGTTCTTTTGAAACCCCGGAAATTGGGTTTAAATTAATAAATACGAAGCTTCCCGGGCAATTCATGGCTCATATATCTGTTTCTGCATTGGTGGCAGCGATCATTAGTTTTCCTTTTTTAGTATATCAATTGTGGAGGTTCATTGTTCCGGGGCTATACCCAAGAGAGAAAAAAAGCATAATAAGAAGTGCATTCACAATAGTGTTCTTGTTTTTTACCGGAGCTGTGTTTGCGTTTTTGATTATTACACCTTTATCTGTATTGTTTTTAGGCAATTATCAGGTAAGTGAACAAGTGGAAAACACAATAACTCTTTCTTCATATTTGGGGGTATTCAGTACTACAATTTTATTGACAGGCTTACTTTTTGAACTCCCTGTAGTATTGAGGGTATTGGTGCGGATTGGAATTGCAACTGTTTCAGGATTGAAAAAATACAGGAAACATGCTGTTGTTGTGGGATTGATCTTGTCGGCAATTATAACTCCGACCACTGATCCGTTTACAATGTTGCTTGTGGCTTTGCCAGTGTATTTTTTATATGAAATTAGTATTATTTTTACACGAAGAAAGCAGAAAAATGGCAGCTAAAATTCTATTTGATATTGGACCACTTGATCAGGAGATATCTGTATTTGCTATTTCTGCCCCCATGAGAGATTACAGATTCATATGGTATTTAAACAAGAATACAGAATACAATTTTGTTAAGGACGAACCATACATTTATCATATAAGGAAACAAAAAACAGATCTTCCATTTAGTGTCTTTTTATGCAGTGATCATGATGATATGTTTTTTGTAAGCAACCGTTCTGAAAACTCATTACTTTTTAATAAATACAGAGGGGTTGATTTCTTTTTAATATGGGAAAGAGAGTTGAATGGTGAGGAATTCAAGTACTGGAAAAATACATTAAAAACAATTCCGGGACTAACGCTTGCAAAAAGGATAGAAGGCGATGATTTGGAGAGTTTTCAAACCATAGTTGCGGATATGGAATATCAGCGTATGGATAGGCGAGAGGACAAATAATTTAGTTCTCTGGCGTATATTCTTTTACTCTTTTCCCATTACTGTCGAAAAAAGCTTTATAAACAACTTTACCATCTTCATCATAATAGGTCCATGTGCCTACTTTTTTAGTGTCATCATACGTTCCAGTTGAGGCTATTTTTCCATTTGGATAATACTCAATGATTTTCCCATCCGGGCGTCCGTTTTTAAACTGTTGCTGACGAATTTTTGAACCATATTTATCGTAAAAGATCCACGGACCCGTTTTAATGTTCATTTTATAATTACCTTCTTCTATGGGTTTTCCTGTTTCTCCATATTCAACATAATGTCCGTTTTTCATTCCTTTATAATAGGTTGCTTCGAACAGATAATTGCCATTTGGAAGAAAGAAGACATCATGGCCATGTTTTACACCATTTTTATAAGATGTTTCATACTTGATTTGTCCGTCCGGGTAATACCCTTTCCAGTCGCCATCCATAATTCCTTCTTTGAAGTAGCCATCATTTTCGGTTTGGCCACTTTCATACCAGCTAATCCAGTGGCCACTTTCTTTGTCGTTTACAAAATGGCCTTCTCTTTGTAATGCTCCTGATTCGAACCATGCCTGCCAAAGCCCAGTTCTTTTGCCCATGTCGTATGAACCCTGCCTCCATTTTTCTCCGGTTTCATAATAATATGTCCATTCGCCATGAAGTTCATCCATAACAAAGTCACCGGTGCTTCCCAGCTTTCCGGTTCTGTGATAAAACTTCCATGTGCTGTCGTGCATATCCATTACAAGCTTACCTTCCATTTCCATTTGGCCGTCAGGCCACCACCAATAGCAATATGAATTGAGCGAATCGTTTTTATAATATCCTTCAAAACTTTTTTGGCCATTATCGTGGTAAATATTGCATAGGCCTTCTTTTCTATCTTTGATATACAAGGTTCTTTCCTTTACTTGCTCATTTTTGTACCAAATTGTATATACAGAATCTCTCAATCCATTTTTATGCATCCAGTATTCGTACTTTTCACCGGTGTCATACCATGAAATACATGGCCCATCCTGCATGCTGACATCTTTCCATTTTGCCCCATCGACATAGTAATATTGCCAGGTGCCAACCTTCTCATTATTTTTGTATTGGCCGTCAATAGCAATATTCCCGTTGCCATGATATAGTTTGAATGTGCCATTTCGGATATCATCTTTATACTCTGATTCTTCAAGAATAGTCCCCCAAAAATCGTATTTTTTGTACCATCCGTTTTTCATTCCGTTGGCCATTTCCCATTCTTCGAAGACCCTTCCGGTTGTATCATAAATAGTAACCGGGCCATTTTCCATGCTTAAAATCTTCCATATATCACCATTGTCAAACCAGTATTTCCACTGTGCAATGCGCTCACCTTCGTTGTAAAACTGCTCGCTTTGTTTTGTTCCGTCTTCATAGTAAAATGTCCAGGCTCCATGTTGTTTTCCGTTTTTCATGCTTCCTGTAAACTCTACTTTATCAGGGTGAATGTACCATGCAGTTACACTACCATCAATTTTTTCTTCTTCTTTCCAGATGTCACCATTTGGATAAAAATAAATCCATTTGCCAATTTCATTTCCATTTTCGTATTCGCCCTGTGCTTTGAGTTTTCCGCTCTGATAATAATACTTCCAAACTCCTGTTTTGGTACTGTCTTCAAGCATTTTTCCCTTACTCTTTACTTCCCCGTTGGGGTATTTGTCGGAATAATTAAATTGAGCAGACACCGTTGTAGCGATGAGCATAAAAAGGACAAAGAATTTAACCATCATAGTGCATTTATGAATGAACAGCAAACTTAATAAAAATATTGTGTTTTATTAAATGAAAAAAGGCACCTCAAAAAGAAGTGCCTTTTAATAAATTTGATAAATATATTAATGACCAATCATCAGCATTCTTGCTGAAGAGCCACTTTCTCCAATTACTTTGATGAAGTAAACTCCCTGTGAAAGGGATGTAAGGTCAACAGATATTTTATTTACTCCGGCTTGAATTTCACCATTATAAATAACGCTGTTTAATTGACCAAGTTCATTGATTAATTCAATGCGAATATGCTCTTTTCCGTCAGCGAAGATTTCTATAAAAGCATTGTCTGTTGACGGGTTAGGATAAACATTAAATGTAAATTCAGCTTCTTCTACACCTGTAGGAATAGCAATTGGTGGAAAAACAATGTAATCTACCCAGGCACAATCATCAAATTCAGAAACATAATAGTCTTTTTCGTAGACCCATGAAAATGTTTGATTTCCTGCTGCTGTTGCATAGGCAAATCTTTCCCATGCCTGTTCTCCATCCCACCAGTCTTTACTTGTTGAACCAATTTTGAACTCCAGGTAATCCCATTGAGATCCGTAAGCAGAGCCCTCTTCGCAAGACACTTTTCTGTAGAAAGAGATTGAATCTGCAGTAGCACAATCCATGGTGATACTAAGTGTTGAAGACTGATTGTCAGTAATAGCTCCGGATTTCACACAATATGTTCCTTCATATGGGTTCTCGGTAGTTACAAACCAGGGTTGGTTGCCTGATGTTGACCAGGCAAACATGGTCATATCGCCACTCTCCCAGTCTTCACTAACGATACCTACTTTTAAATAAAATGTTACCTGAACCTGATAATATCCTGTTCCCAATGTATAGGTCAGATCGATGTTGGAACCCAGTGTAGCACCAGCACTAATTGTTATGTTGAAATTAGCATTAGCACTTCCTGAAGCAGTAAGGTTGCCAAGTGATGCAGATCCATTGTTAATTGTAACATATGGACTTGTAGAAGTAAGTGTGCCTCCTGCTGAGGCATAGTTGGCGTGACCATTGTTGAATGATTCTATAATGATATCCGCAGTTTCACCCGGATCAAGCTTATAATCACCATTTCCACCTGAAACATCATCCACACTCAGATTTCCAATTGCAAGGTCCGGAGCATTTATTGAAATATTGAAAGTGGAACCCCAGTTGTTTCCGCCACTAATACTATTAAGGTTGAAAGTTGCTATATGCCCGTCATCAACATCTCCGACAGAAACAGCATAAGCATTGTTCTGAGTAGCCGTACTGCTGGAGTTAATAGTTCCATAGTTTTCTGTAGTGTCGGTTATTGTAATGGCAGCATCGCTGGTTGAGATATTACCAACAACAGAACTTGCATTACTTATTCCAACATTGTTTAGTGTCATGTTGATAAGGAAGCTTTCCTGGTAATCTGCCACTCCGTTATTATTACCTGCAGCATCGTTTATGGTATGGCTTTCATAAACGACATACGGTCCGCTGGCAGCAATAACAGGAACTTCTCCAATGTAAGGAATATAATTGTACTTTGTTACGGCTACAACTAAAGTATCTATTCCCGGCAGTGCTGCAAATGAGATATTGGCAGAGCCACCGGTTATGGTTCCTGTACCCAGAATTTGGTCGTTGAGGGTAATCGTTACAAAAGCACCTTCCACATTACAGTTTACTGTGAAAGATGTTGCACCAATAAATGTTGTTGGGTTATGTGTAACTGTCATTGATTTTGCAGTATCTGTACGAACCATAAGTGATGGATCACCAAAGATGGTCCATGTGTCTGTCATGTCCTCTCCACCTGAACCATAAGTGTCATTCATTTTCATACAACCACTCATGGCAATACCTGCAAAAGTGTGTTTAATGTTTCCGGCATTAAGTTCACAAAGCACATCATTCATTTCGTCCTGACCTTCCATTGGCGGGTCCCAAGACTGGTTAATGGTACTCATTATTACAGCTACAGCACCTGTAGGATCACCATTGGTGTCTTTTGCCCTAAGCCAGGCTTCTGCAAAGCAGGTTTGACTTACAAAGTTTCCGTTAACACAGGCTACTGAGAAAATGAAAGGCCAGGCTTCCGTATTGGTAAGTGCATTTACGTTGGTATTGCTAAAACCTGTTGTTACGAAAGAATAATCGCTTCCATGGCCGGTGTAGTTGATTATGCCAACTCCTGTGCCATTAAGAACAGTACTAACATTTGCTGCAGAAGGATCGCCGCTGGCATCAAGACCGCCCTGTGATCCATCGAATAACTCATAAGAGGTAGTGTATTCGTATCCTATCAAATCTGCTTGAATATTTCTGATATGTTGGTAATCGTATTCATTGTCATCTCCGGGCCCCTGGTCACTGGCAATTCCGAGGTTTCTGTTCAACCAGTCTGAACCGGTGTATGGATCAAGTTCATATGTAATACTTCTTTCTACCATAACATCAACATCGGCAGTACTTTCAACAGAAAAACGACCGACATAGAATTCCGGGTAATGGTCGTTACCTGTTATATATGCATAGGCATTGTCGGAAGGGCCTCCCATTCCTGAGGTGATAACAGGGATATGATTACCATCTCCGACAAAAAGTAGGTGAGTGAGACCATTTGTGTTATAATAATTGGTTACATATGATTTTATGGCTGTATTTGATGTGCCTGTTGTAGAGGTAGTTACAATTTCAGTGGGGAATCCGATACGGTTTTTCCACTGAACGAACGGAGCCATTGAGGAAGCAAAAGAGGGGTCTGCTATGATGAGCATATTTCCTCTTTCAGCAATAGCAGTGTATTTTATACTGTTGTAATTGAGGAATTGCCCATTATACAAAGCATCAAATTGTTCATCAACGGTTTGCATTGATTTGGTTCGGTTAAATTCGTTAACTCCTGCTGTGTTTGGGTTGTGTGATATTTTAACCACTATTTTTTTATACACTTTTATACTTTGATTGGCATCATTGTACTGAACAGGAAAAACTCTGATTGCCATACCCCGGTAATCGCGAAGAATATAGGGGTCTGATAGCATAACGGGTGAAGCCGGAAAAACTCCGTCTTCCTGATAGGTTCTTCCCCATTCAAAAGGAACAGTCGATGGATCAACGTCTCTGTACAGGTTTCCTTTGGACGGAACGATTTCAATGTTTGGAAATTCCAGAAAACTGCTTTCAAGTATTTTAAAATCCATAGAACCATTGTCGGGGATAATGATGGATCGTGCAATAGTAAGAACTTCAGGCTCTCCCTTGGCAAGGGTTTGAGATGCTCCGTTCATGCTTACTGCTTTTTTAATACCCTGAGGCGTATTTACGTCATTCAGATAAAATCCATCAAAATTGAATTCAATGATGGTTTCAGTCGGAGTAGAGGAAACAATATTAATACTATTTCCTGCAGGATTACTGAGTGAATAATACTGCTGCGAAAACGAAACGATTCCGATCAGCAGAAAAAGGCTGGCAAAGAAAAATCTTATCATGATTAGTTGGTTTTTACAATTTGGCTGTTGAATTGTTGTGTTTTGGTTTGAACTGTGAGATTGTAAATACCCTCCTGAAGAGAGGTAATATCAACAGGATAATAAAGTTGTCCTGCAGGTGCGCTTGAAATAATCTCTATTATCAGTTTGCCGCGCATATCGAAAAGTCTGATGATAAATTCGCCACCCTGGTGGTTGAATTGAACAGCTGTGTGATTTGTTGCCGGGTTGGGAGATACAGTTAGATTTTCAGATGAGCTCAGATCTTCTTCAATATCAGTGACAACAATCATTGGAGGGAAAATAATATAATCAATCCAGGCAGCATCATCACCGGAGGAAACTGAATAATCTTTCAAATACATCCATGTAAGTTCATGATAACCGGTGGTTAATTCATATTTCTCTTCAGACCAGGCAATTTCGCCTCCCCATTGATCTTTACTGGTTCCATCAACAGAGAAGTCGAGGTAATCCCAAAGGGTGCCATACCATCCTTCTTCACAGGAGACTTTTTTATAGAAAGATAGGGTGTCGGTATTTAGAACATCAATTTGTATAGAAAGTGTTGATGTTTGATCGTCGCTAATATCTCCGGATTGTGCAGCAAAGCTTCCTTCATAGGGGTTGCCACTGGTTATTGTCCATGGAACATCACCTCCGGTTAACCAAGCATATTGACTCATGTCGCCGGTTTCCCAATCTTCATCAACCTGGCCAACTGATTTATAAAATGTTTTTGAATCGGTATATAATCCTGCAGTGAGGTCCAGAGTGAAGTCAACTGTTTGTCCAATTGGAGTACCAGCATCAACAGAAATATTATATGTGCCGTATTCCATTACAGTTTGATAGAGGGTGTCGTGATTATGCTGGCTGGAATTTATTGTGATATACGGGCTGGTGGTACTTAGATCAGCAACAGTCTGATCAATATCAGCATGGCCTGTATTCATCACTGTAATAGTTAAATCAACTGTTTCACCGGGGTCGAGTTTATTGTTTCCATTGCCTGAACCACTGTCATCAATGGTTAGGTCCATGATTTCAAGAACCGGTGCATTAAGTGTGATGTTGAAAGAAGAAGACCAGATATTGGCTGAGGAGTCACGAATACTGAGATCAAATGCAACAATATGTTGGTCAGGAATCAGTGTGTCGACTTTGATTGTAAATGCCTGAGCAAGTGTGAGCGTGTCGCTGGAATATATAAGACCCCAAACTCCTACACTATCTGTTATTTCAACGTAGCTGTCGTTAGTGCTTAAAACCGCATATACTGTAGTGTCATTTTGCAAACCATAGTTTTTCAGCCTTACATTAAGGTCAAAAGTTTCCATATAATCAGCCACTCCGTTATTGTTGCCGGTAAGGTCATTTATTGCACTTGCGTCGTACAATACATAGGGTCCTGAAGGATTCTGTGCAACCAGGGTTGAGATATATGGTTTTTTGAATTGCTTGGTGCCTACAATATCTATTGTGCCGGGAATGGTAAAAGGGATAATGCTAATAGTTAGGTTTCCGGCTGCATCTGCAATTCCAGCTCCGTGCCATACACCGTTCTGACTTACACCAACATAGGCATAAGGTTCTGTAGTTACACTGATGGTATTTTGCCCAAGTGGAATTAATCCGGGATGAGTTACTGAAAGCTGCGTGGGTACACCAATATATGGCATAAGTGAAGGGTCGCCCATTAAGTGATAGATTTCACTGTAATATGTGTATGAGGAGTTTCCGCTTTGCAGTACAGCCATGTTTCCGGCCATAATCATTTGGCCCTGAGAAACAAACCATTCACTAAATGGCTCTCCGTTTATATGCCAGAGACGATCGTATGAACCATGATTACCAACACTGTATGTTGGATTGGCATCGATAGTAGTTCGTACACCTACCGCCCAGTAAAAGTCTTCGTCCCAATAGGTGCTGTTTGATCCTCCGATATATCCGATTGCTCCCTTCTCGGGTGTGCGAAGCAGCGTTTCACCAAAACAGTCAGAATTGAAAGTATTGGTAGAGCATGCATTCCCTATCATAAGAGGAAACTGACCGTTATTATTCATGTTAGCCACATCACTCTGGTCGAAAGAGGGGTCTGCCCAGCCTCCGGTATATCCGTGTGCAGTATAATTGGCAAATGAGCAACCGGCTCCAATTTCTGCACGTATCTGGGCTGCTTCACTTCCTGAATTTGGATACAAGTGCGTGTATGAATGGAGGCCCTGAGATGCATTGAAGTAATATGTAGTTCCGTAATTAATTTGTCCGTTTGCGTGTGTAGGCCCATAAGAACCATCGATGCCGGCAATCATTACAACTGTGTCGAGCCAGGTTTCGTTGACGAAGAGATATTGTTCGTATTCGAGTGTTCTGTCAATTTGAGGTTGTAATTCTGAAACAGAATTGGCGCTAAAACGACCAAAAAACACCTCCGGAATATCGTCTCCGGTATATTCAGCATAGTACATGTCGCTGACGTGAGAACCGGTAGTTCCGCTAAATGCCGGAACTTGTGCTACATCTCCAACGATCAAAATATATGATTGCGCAGGGTCGGTTGGTGTGGCATTATCCCAAATAGATTGAAGATATGACTGAATACTTGTTGTAGTGGTGCCAACAGCCGGATTACTGGTATATGCTTCTACTACTATGAATCCTTTTTTGGTCTTCCATTGAATAAATGGTTGAAGTGCATCGTGAAACATGGTGTCTGCTACGATAACAAATTTTACAGGATATGTGGTGTTGGTGTCTTTCTGAGTTTTGAAGATGTCATTATTCAGAATTTTGTTTTCAACAGAGGAAAAAAGAAAACTGCCATATTTTTCATCCATGGACTCACTCTTATTCCAGTTTGCATTATTGAAAGTTACCGAAAAAACAATGTTATGATAGACCCTGATTGTATTGTTTGCCGGATTATATTTAACCGGTGAGATTTTCAATAAAGCCAGTCTTATATTGCGCATATGACCTTTTATCTCTGTTTCAACCAGATCATTGCCAATAAAACCATTGATCTTATATGTGTTTTTATTCTTAATGAAATCTTTCAAAATGCCATCTTTTGTTTGAGGTCCCTGTTCAGGAAACAGTTTTTCAAAAATTCCATAATCAGCAAGATTGATATCTGTATATTCCTGTGACTTTACAGTTATTGATAAATCAGCACTTTCAGGAATCCGGATCATTTTTGTAATTACAGGAAGTTCCGGATCTCCTGGATTTGCCATGTTTATTGCATCAAAAACATGAATACTGTTGAATTCTCCATCTTGTGTTTTAAATGTTGTAACATCAATGTCACGTATGCTAAAACTGAATTGAACAGCCTGATGCGTGGAGCTCGTCATCTCAAAAGAGTTTTGGTTCTCAGGGTTCACCAGAATATTTTGCTGCGCAAAAATCTGTGTTGTAAAAACTGAAAAAAGAATATAAAGCCAGGTTCTCATAACGGTTGTGTTTGAATAAGTGACAGTAAAAATACATTTATTGTTGCAGCAAAGAAAAATTTTTACATGAAATACTACAAATTATATGCTTTTTTATATGTGTTTAGGTAAAAATGCAGACCAATAATGTGTGCATATTTTCGTAATATTGTAATCTTATCTGTTTTTATACATGCAGAAATGGAGTAGATTTTTTAAAGCAATTTTGCCGGCAGCGTTCCTTCTGCTGGTAATCGTAATAGTATTTAAGGAGGTGGCATTTTTTATGCATCCTTTAAAATACGACGCCCTGGATTGCACTTTGCCATGGAAGTTTTTTATCAGCACATGTTTTGCTGACGGGGTTTTCCCTTTCTGGAATCCGTATCAACATTTGGGATATCCGTTTTACGGAGATGCTCAAAGCACGCTGTATTATCCGGTTACGCTTGTAATGACCTATTTTCACGGGTATACTTTTAAAATGCTTGCTCTCGATTTTATTTTTCATGTTTGGGTAGGCTCGATAGGGATGTATTATCTGGCAAAAGTGCTGAAATTTAAAGATCTTATTGCTATAACTCTGGCTTTGGCATATGCTTTCAGTGGATTTATGGTGGGTAATGCACAGCATATTTACTGGATTATTTCTGCGGCATGGTTGCCTTTTGTGATACTTTTTTACATTAGAATGCAGTCGGAAAAGAAAATTTGGCAAACCCTGCTGCTGTCTTTCTTTTTATATTTAATGATTAGCGGAGGATATCCTGCATTTGTTATTGTCCTGGCATATGTTTTTCTAATTGTTTTTGTAATACAAAGCATTGGGCTGTTGCGAAAAAGAAAAAACAGGGAGTTTTGGCGATACACTTTGCTGCATGCTGTTCTTTTTATTTCGACAGTGGGTCTTTCAGTATTATATATGGTTTCTGTTCTGGATAATTACGATTTTGCTTCACGGGCAGAAGGTTTAAGTTTGGCTCAGGCATTATTCAGCCCATTTTCACTTGGATCTTTTATTTCATTTCTGATTCCTCTTGTTACCATAAAAGGCTTTGACGTATTTGGAACAGACATGTCTATGGCCAATGGTTATTTTGGGATATTTATTTTTGGAATCTTTCTGGTGTCTTTATTTGTAAAGAAAAAGCGTCGTCAGATTATCATATTATTGGTTTCCTTCATCTGTCTTCTTGTTTCAGCCGGTGAGAAAACCTATTTAAGAGAGTTTCTTTATCATTATATTCCTTTGTTTGATACATTCCGGTTTCCTTCTGCTTTCAGGCTTTTTGCAATCACAGGCTTCATCCTCTCGGCAGGCTTTTTTCTACAGCAACAGTATTCAGGCTATAACGCAAAGAGGTTCAGAAAGCAAATTCTACTGTCATTCATACCAATGCTTCTGGTTTTGGGATTTATCCTCATTGATACTTTGCATGCAAAACCTGGGTCAGCGCAATTATTCCTGTCTCAAATTGGAACCGGTGATTTTTCAGTGAATATTGAATCAATTGCATTTTTTCAATCGGGTATTGCCTTTGTTTTCTTGCTGATATTCATTCTACTGTTTTTCTTTGTGAAATCCCTGAAGGGAAGAATGATTCTGGTTTTAGTGTTCACAATTTTGGATCTGGGTCTTGCAACAAGGCTTCATGCTCCATACACAGTGTATGCTTCAGAAATTCATGTAAAGGATTTGAATGATTTTGCCGGTCGGCATTTTGTTTCAAGTTACGCAGTACCGGATATGAATATTAATGTAATTCATCATTCCGACAGCAGCAGTGCAAAATGCCCAGGAATATGGAGAAATCTGAATAATTTTTATGGTGAGTTTGCGCATGGCGGATTTAGTTCGTATGTAAACAAGAACATTGATTTAATGGAGAATTCATTAATAAATATTTATCAAGCAGCATTGAATCATAAACCGATATACGTGTCAGAGTGCGTGCGACATTATAACGAAATGAATCCGGCAGACAGTATTCATCCATGCGATTATGCAAATAATATCCCGACCGGAAACCTCTCGAAAGGAGAGATTGAGATTGTTTCATATAGTCCAAAAAGAATTGAATTCAAAGTAAATACTCCCGAACCTGCTTTGGTTTGTTATATGCAGTCGTGGCATAAGTACTGGACTGTAAATGTAAACGGAAATGAGCGGGAGTTGCAATTAGTAAATAACTTCCATTTGGGCGTAATAACGGATTGTGGTGACAATACTGTTGTGTTTGAATTCAGGCCAAAGTATTTTAGTCTGGCATTGATTATTAGCCTGAGTGCATTTATTCTTATGGTGGTGTTTTTGTTTATTTCACGCAGAAAAAACATATAGATGTTCTGAATGTCTTATATAGACTGCATATCAGAGGAGGGTTGTTGAAAAATTAATTTTGGAGTTCGCTAACAGTTTATTATTTTTGTAGCCTGAGAATTAAAGCACTCTGATATGCGACAAATTTTATTTGTTCTGATTTCACTTATTGTTTTCCCTTCTTTTGCAACAGTTGATAATATGCAGGTGAACGGGTATTATTTTGGTGAAAACCTTATTGTTATCAATCCAATGATAGGTGGCAGATATGCTGTGGAGACTGTTAAGGTGAATAATGTTCCGACAGAAGATGAGATAAACTCCAGTGTTTTTGAAATTGATTTTCAGGCTTTGGGACTTAAGGTCGGATCAAGGGTAGAAGTTTTAATTTCTTATGTTGTTGGTTCAGAGAAACCCGAAATATATAACCCTGAAGTACTTGAACCGGAGAGTAATTTTTCTTTTGTGGCGTGTGATTTGGATAAGAAAGAACGGCTCATTACATGGACGATTGAAGGATCTCCGGGGGAGGAGTCTTTTGAAATAGAGCAATATAGGTGGGAAAAATGGGTTAGAATAGGAATGGTTGAGCCCGGCGATTCTGTTTCATTCAATAAGTACTCAAAAAAGGTTGATGCCCATAGTGGCAAGAACCTGTATAGAATAAAAATTATTGATTCTAAAGGGATGATCAATTATTCTCCTTCTCTTAAGTATCTATCACGTGAAGCCCCAATTTCCATTGTCAATAAAAAATTTGATGAAGAAATAATATTTTCGGCGCCGACTATGTATCAGCTTTATGATGAGAAGGGAATTTTACTTGATGCGGGAATTTCTGAACGTGTTTCTCTCTCTTCATATGAAGAGGGGAAGTACTGGGTTAACTACGGTATTCAAACCGAGTTGATTAAAATCAAGTAATCATTTAAACAATCCGTGAAGTATTTGTGGGCTTTTTAAAGAGCCTGATTCTGGTATTTTGTTTTTGAAAAACGATATCATTTCCTGAAAAAGCTTTTTTGAAACTGTAATTTCGGGTTTAATTCTGTTAATAAGACTAATATCAGTTTCAAGTATTGCTTTGAATGTTTCTGATTCAGCGACGCTTAAACAATGCGGGCTTTTATGGCTCTGAAATTGAAGTTCTTTTGTGTTGAAGTGGCTTTCGCTCTTTTTGCCGGAATTAATTCCATAACCAATCAGGTCGGCAATATCATATCCAAATTTAATTGAAAAGCAAGAAGATAAATTCTCAGCAGTGTCAAGGCTTTTAATGGCTTCTACAATGTAGTTAAAAACGCTGTCGATTCTGTCGTTTTCCTCCCTGATAAAATGATACAAAATATCTGCCATAAACAGGGCAACACTTTGACGCATAACATCCCGGCTGATAATTCTGGGGACATATGCAAGGGCGAGGTTTCTGGCGAAAGGTAAAGAGGATTTTGAGATAATTTTTTCTTCCAGCTCCACAATGGCAAGGGGCCAGCTAAGAAAAGGGTAAATATTTTTTCCTTTTTTGGTATAATTATTCAGGAAATACGATTTGAGCCCGTTTTTATGGAGTGCTTTTATTATCAGACTTTTTTCACCGTATTTAATCGTATGCAGAATTATGCATGTATTTTCCTGCATGGTGGTCAGTTGTAGAACATGAATTTTCCCGCGTTTTTGAAAGCACCGTCTCCGTTGCTGACAAAGACAAGGTAAACTCCTGTGGCTGGACGTTCTCCGTTCAGATCAGTACAGTTCCATACCGCCTGTCCGCCATATGCCCGGGTTTTATACACCAGGTTCCCATACATGTCGGTTATGTTTACGTAGGCATTTTCAACCAGATTTGTAATGGCTACATAGCCGGTAAAATCACTTTGCACCGGATTTGGGAAAATTAATATTGAATCAAGGTTTTCTTCAGGTTCGGTTGCAGTTCCGCGGTATGATATAATTCCTTCTGACGTGGCAATAAAAACCTCTCCATCGTCGGGATGTATTACAATGTCTTTGATCTCGTCAGATAAGAGGGGGGAGTTTTCGGTAGTAAAATGATGAATTTCGTCTTGTCCGTCTTCGCTTATCAGAAAAACACCAGCTTTTTCGGTTCCTATCCATTTTCTGTTGGCTCCATCAATTTCAATACAGGTAACAACTTCTGATTCAAGCAAAGGCTGAACATATCCCCCCACTTCAACTAATATTTGTTGTGCATCAAAGTCGCCACCATCAAAAATGTTTTCAGGACTGTAAATTACTGTAATACCTTCATTTGTGCCGATCCAAATTTCATTGTCTCTGTCAACAGAAATGGTGTTTACATAAAGGTTGTGGAGATTGCCGTATGAAACGGAAGAGCTTAGTTTCTTATATTCATCATCAGAAGTATTGTCAACGGTTCCGTTGTCATTGAAAACTATTATGCCTTCTCCGCGGGGCAGATTAATCCATTTATATCCACTTTGGTCAATGACAATATCGCCAACAACACTTGCAGTGTATGAGGGAGGAAACGAGTATGTATTTATGCTTCCATCGGGTTTTAATACAGAAAGAAAGTCGGAATTCCCCATAGTTGTAATCCAGAGGTTTCCATCTTCATCGAAATGAAGACCGCCAATATTTACATTTTCTGAAGATTCAACACTGGAAAGATTACTATTGTCTTTATCGTAAAATCGCACAAAAGAACCATCATTATATTCCAGCAGGCCCTGTCCGTATGACCCTACATAAATGTGATCTGCATCATTATTCACGGTCTCTATGCAAAGCAGGTCATAAACAGTATCCAGCTCGTTATTAAGAAAGTAATAATACGAATCCCATTCATCATCTGCAAAAGTATAAAAGCCTCCTTGTCTGTACAGGTTTTCATATGAAATATTGTACCCTCCGTTTACACCTGAAATGACATTTCCCGTAATGTCAAGAGAAAAGACACTCGATGTGTACGGGCCTTCAGGAATAATTTTTTTATTACCCCATATGTTCCAGGTTTTCATCAGGCCATAATTCATGTCTCCCACAAAAACAAAGACTCCGTCAGTCGAATATTCTGCACTTGTTGGTCTGGGTACATCGCCTGAATATGTATATGTCACTCCAAGGCTTGAGAGCGTATTGTCGAGGTATTCAATCCAAGTATACCCGATTACAATAAGCTGATTATTAGAAACATTTATTGTAGTATATTCATCATCATCGTAATAAGAGAAATAAGTCCATGTGTTATTTTGATAGTAAAAGATACTGTCTCCTGCATAGGCCGGATCTTTTTGAATAACAAAAACAGCATTGTTAAAAAACTCCACATCTGAAAACTCTCTATCTGGAGAGGATAAATTAGTTAGTTTATTCCAGTTTCCAAAATAAGCCAGATTAGGACTGTTTTGGTAGGCAGTATAAATCCCTTCATCGGTGGCTGCATAGATAAGGGTGTCATCAAACGCAATATCTAGCACATTCACATAAGAGCCGTTGTCGCCAATGTAATATGTATCTTTTACTTCTTTTTTGGTCAGATTCAAAACAACGATACCAAAACCACACGATAAATATGCGTAATTATCGTATAGAAAAATGTTGTTTATGCTCTTGTTCCCAATAATGTTTTTGCGTTTAATGTCGGGTAAATTATATAATTCACCATCATATGACAACAAATCAATATTAGCATTGGTATATGAAATTACCAGCATATCAAGACCGGAGGAATATTCAATTGAACTAATTCCAATATCACTTAATCCCTCTACTTTACTCATCCTGTTTATTTCGCCGGTATTCAAGTCAAAATAAAACAAGCTGTATGGTGTTGCTGCATAAACTCTTTCCGGGGCTGTAGCAACATCAATTACGGTGGAATAGGGAAGATGATCTCTCCAGTCACCTATAGCCACACCCTGTGCATTGCAAATGGCAAAAAACAGGATGAAAAACTGTAATGAAATAAAAACTCTTTGCATCATTGCAAAAATATCAATTTATAGCAAATAACATCGAGGCGAAGTATTTATTGTATGCTCAGCGTTTTTTTGCTGTTCTTCTGAAAGAATAAATATTTATAATAAATACACCGGCAAAAATCATTATCGCTCCAAAGATTTTTCCCTGACTGAGTAATTCACGACCTGTTATTATGCCAATGGCCCCGCTGATTAACGGCTGCA
>PKSX01000178.1 GCA_002869435.1 Marinilabiliales bacterium
CTGGGTAACCTGTATTGTGATGCACCTTAAAGCGGGTTCGTATCAGTCTGACGAAGATGATCGTGCAGCCGAAGTCAGTACACTTATGAACTATCTGAATGCATTAAATCAGCCCGGAAATTATCTGGCCATGGGTGATTTTAATGTGTATTCAGATGATGAGGAGTGCTTTCAGAATCTAACCAACCACCCCAATGCAAATATTCGATTTTACGATCCGATAAACAAACTTGGTTCATGGAATAATAATTCATATTACGCAGACTATCACACACAATCCACACATTCTACATCAAATGATTGTGCCGCATCCGGGGGTATGGATGATCGTTTCGACTGGATTCTTGCCTCAATGGATATCATCACCGGTGGTGAATTGGTGCAATATGTTTCGGGCTCATATCATGCATTGGCCCAGGACGGTAACCATTTCAACTCTTCAATAAACAGTAGCCCAACCAACACATCAGTGCCTTCGAATGTATTAACTGCACTTTATAATAATTCAGACCATTTGCCAGTGATCATGGAGCTTGCTGTAGCAAAACCGGTAGGAATTGCTGAAGTAGAAGCCAGTTTTGATTTCTTTGTTTTTAGCGATGAAAATCATAATCTTAGCACAAAAATCACTACAGTAAATGCAGGAACGTATTTCTTAAGAGTTTATGCTGCTGATGGTCGCATGATTTCACAACAGGAAATACAATGTCAAAGAGGTTTTAATACTGTAGGAATCGATGTCGTTGCGGAAAACCAACTTTTGCTTATTCAATTGCAGTCTGAGGATGGTGCTGTTATAAGTACAAAGACGATATACTAGACAGTTTTCTAATAATTATCATTTCGTGATTTTTTGCATTTTGGCAAATTGTATCTTTACAAAAAAGCCACAATGTCTGAATTTACCAACGCCCTTATAAACGAAAAATCCCCCTATCTCCTTCAGCATGCTCATAATCCTGTTGAATGGCATGCCTGGAATGAAAAAACACTGGCCAGAGCTGAGAAAGAAGAAAAAATGCTGCTGGTCAGTATCGGGTATTCAACTTGTCACTGGTGCCATGTTATGGAACATGAATCTTTTTCAGACAAGGAAGTGGCTGATTACATGAATGATAACTTTATCTGTGTTAAAGTTGATCGCGAGGAACGCCCGGACATTGATCAGTATTTTATGGATGCCGTTCATTTGCTGGGGATTCAGGGTGGTTGGCCGCTTAATTGCTTTGCCTTACCTGATAAACGCGTCGTTTATGGTGGAACATATTTTCCAAAAAACCAATGGATGGGGGTTTTGCAGCAAATTTCAGCTTTGTATAAGTCAAATCCGGGTAAATTGCAGCTTCAGGCTTCTGATATAGCCATGGCCATGGAAAAATCCGATGAAAGGATGTTGAGGCAGAGTGGGGAAGAGACCGAACTTGATATATCAGGGCTTTTTTCTAAACTCAAAGCAGAACTTGATTTTGAATATGGTGGTTCTAAGAATGCCCCAAAATTTCCAATGCCGGTTAGCCTGAATATGCTTCAGGATTTATATTATTATACCCAAGATGTTGAGATACTGAATTTTCTAAATCTCACCCTGCGAAAAATGGCTGCCGGTGGCATTTATGATCAGATTGGCGGTGGCTTTTCCCGTTACAGTACAGATGTGGAATGGAAAGTGCCTCATTTCGAGAAAATGCTATACGATAATGCCCAGCTTATATCAACTTTTTCACGTCAGTATAGAATTACAGGTGACAAAGAGTTTTTGGATACCGCTTTGCACAGTTTTGACTTTGTTCAGCGGGAAATGAAGCACCCTGATGGTGGGTGGTACTCAGCCATTGATGCTGACAGTGAAGGTGAAGAAGGAACATTTTATATCTGGAAAGAGGAAGAATTTGACGAAATCCTGGAATCAGATGCACAACTAATGAAACACTTTTATGGCATTTCTGGAGCCGGACTTTGGGAAAATGAGAAGAATATTTTACTCCGTCCAAAAGATTTGACTCAGTTTTTGCGTGAAAATGGACAGAAGCATGAAGATTTTATGAATATCAGAGCCATGGCAGATAAAAAACTATTTGATTATCGCTCGAAAAGAGAATATCCGCATGTGGATACAAAACGATTATTGTCTTGGAATGCATTGATGATAACTGCTTTGACTGATTTGCATAAAGCTACTAAAGAGGATCAATTTTTAAGATTAGCTGAAACTGAAACAGAGAAATTGTTTGGTTTATTTGCAACTGATTTTCCAAAACTTAAGCATAGCGATACCCGTGATGAGCATTTCATTGAAGACTATGTTTATCTAACTGATGCTTTATTGAATCTTTTTGCTTTGAATGGTAAACCTGAATATTTTACTAAAGCACAAAAGCTAGTGACATTCTCAATGCAGGAATTTGGAAACCGCAGTAATGGTTTGTTTTTTACAGCACCTGAGAACAATGACGTTCCGGGTACAAGGAAAACCGAGATTTACGATAATGTAATTCCGTCTGCCAACTCGCAGATGATGGTGGTTTTACAAAAAATTGCATTGATTTCAGAGGATGAGAAATATTCTAAACTTGCAGAATTAGCCACTCAAAACTTAAAAGGAGCAATTGATAAGTATCCGTCAGCATTCTCAGGCTGGATTTCTGCTATGATGTTGAAAAAGAATGTTTTGAAAAGTATAGTGGTCGGTGGTCCGGAATCAACTGATATGTCGAAAAAGCTGAATGCAAAGTGGTTTGCAGATATTCAGGTTTTCAATAATGTAAGTCAACTTGATGATCCATTGATTTTTAAATCGCGACATTCTGAATCTGAGACTCTGGCATGGTATTGCTCTGAAATAGCTTGTCACCCGCCTGTGGGTTATGAAGATCTGCAGAAACTGATCAGCGTTCATTCGCGTCCAAATTAAAAACTTAAACAATAATTAACCCTGTTCTGTGTTAAAATTGTATTTTTGCAAAAAGAAAGTACTATGAAATCTGTTGAAGAAAAATTTCTGCAGGAAGGTCTGACCTACGACGACGTACTTCTGGTTCCTGCTTACAGCAATATTCTTCCCCGTGAAACCTGCCTTGCATCTTATTTTAGTAGAAATATTCAATTGAATATCCCGGTGGTTTCTGCAGCTATGGATACGGTTACTGAATCAGCTCTTGCTATTGCCATGGCGCAAGAAGGTGGTATTGGTGTGCTCCATAAAAACATGAGTATTGAGCAACAGGCCATTGAAGTAAAGAAAGTGAAGCGTGCAGAAAACGGAATGATCATCAACCCGGTTACCATACAGGAACATCATGTGGTTGCCGATGCATTGAAATTAATGAAAGATCACTCTATTGGCGGAATCCCGGTTGTGGATGATAATCATGTTTTGGTTGGCATCATTACCAACAGAGATTTGCGTTTTGAAAAAGCTCTCGACCGTAAGATTTCTGATGTTATGACTTCAGAGAATCTGATCACGGTTAATGAATTCACAGATTTTGAAACTGCTGAGGATATTCTTCAGCAGCATAAGATTGAAAAACTTCCTGTTGTTGACAAAGACTACAAGCTTATTGGCCTGATCACCTACAAGGACATTATTAAAATTAAACAACGCCCCAATGCTTCAAAGGATGAGCTTGGCCGTTTGCGTGTAGCAGCAGCTGTGGGAATAGCCAGAGATACTGAAGACAGAGTATCGGCATTAATTGAGGCGGGTGTTGATGCCATCATTATAGATACTGCCCATGGCCATTCACAAGGTGTGCTTGATAAGACCAAATACATACGTAATAAATTTACTGATATTGATTTGGTTGTTGGAAATATTGCAACACCTGAAGCAGCCCGGGCTCTTGTTAAACTTAATGTAGACGCTGTAAAGGTGGGTATTGGCCCCGGATCTATATGTACCACCCGCATTATTGCCGGTGTAGGTGTTCCTCAGCTTACTGCCGTTTATAATGTTGCCCGTGAGCTCGATGGCAGTGGTGTGCCTGTAATTGCAGATGGTGGCATCCGCTATACAGGTGACATCCCTAAAGCCATTGCTGCCGGTGCATCAACCATAATGATAGGTTCTCTAATTGCTGGTGTTGAAGAATCTCCCGGAGAAACCATCATTTATGAAGGTCGTAAATTCAAAACTTACCGTGGAATGGGAAGTCTTGAAGCCATGCAACATGGTTCTAAAGACCGTTATTTTCAGGATGCTGAAGACGACCTTAAGAAACTTGTGCCTGAGGGTATTGTGGGCCGGGTTCCTTACAAAGGAACATTGAGTGAAGTTATGCATCAGCTTATTGGTGGGCTTAGGGCAGGAATGGGTTATTGTGGTGCAGCAAATATTAAAGAGCTGAATAATGCTTCATTTACTCGTATCACCAATGCAGGTGTACAGGAGAGCCACCCGCATGATGTAACTATCATCAGAGAAGCACCAAATTATAGCAGATAAACTTTTAATTTTCATATTTTTGCAAAAAACAACAGCCATGAAACAGTTGACGGTTTTACTTTTTACTTTTTTAATTTCTTTAAGTGCAGCTTTTGCACAAACCAACGATGATCCCGTTCTTATTACTATAGCTGGTGAAAAAGTCACCAAGTCAGAATTTCTGGCCGTTTACCAGAAAAACAATGTAAAGGGAGAAGAACTGAATAAGGAGAATGTTGAGGCATATCTCGAATTGTTCATTAATTACAAACTTAAGGTTCGTGAAGCTGAGGCACTGGGTCTTGATACACTTAGCAGTTTCAAAAATGAACTGGCCGGTTACAGACGCCAGCTTGCGCGCCCATATCTTTCCAACAGAGAGGTAACCGATAAACTCCTGCAGGAAGCTTATGAGCGTATGCAATATGACGTTCGTGCCTCGCATATACTGATTAAAGTCTCACCCAATGCATCTCCAAAAGATACGCTGGCTGCTTACAATAAGATAATGAATATTCGTCGTCAGATTATTGCCGGTGCGGCATTTGATGATATGGCAAAGCAGTATTCAGAGGATCCAAGTGCCAAAGATCGTCCGGCTGCCAACGGACGCCCTGCAATGCCAGGCAATGGCGGTGATCTGGGATATTTCACGGTGCTAAATCTTGTATATCCTTTTGAGAATGCAGCATATACTCTTGATGTTGGTGAACTCAGCATGCCAATCAGAACAAATTTCGGATATCACCTGATTAAAGTAGTAGACAAAAAATCGGCCATCGGACGTGTTCAGGCAGCACATATTCTGGTAAGAGATTTTGAAGGAAAAGAAGATTCCATTAAGGCCCGTGTTGATGAAGCTTATCAGAAACTTCTCAATGGAGAGAAATTTGAAGATATCGCAACAGAATACTCAGATGATAAAGGATCTGCAGCCAAAGGTGGTGTTCTTCCATGGTTTGGTTCTTTCAGAATGATCCCTTCATTTCTTGTTCCATTGTATGATATGAATCCCAATGATATCTCTGAGCCTGTTAAGACACAGTACGGATGGCATATTATTAAATTGATTGATAAACAGGGGGTAGGCTCATTTGAAGATGTAAAGAATGAATTGAAGATGAAGATTTCGAAAGACCAGCGCGCATTTATTGCTAAAGATAAATTGGTTGCTCGTCTTAAGAATGAATATGAATTTGAGTACGATAAGAAGGTACTTAATAAAATGAAGATGCTCGTTACCGACAGTATTTATAGTAATCGTTGGGTAGTGCCCGAAGATGAAGCCCTGAAAGATATCCTGTGTACTATTGGTGATCAAGAATATGCTCTTGGCGAGTTTGCGGAATATATTACTACCAAACAGGGTATTTGTAATGAAGGTGATGATTTGGGTGTTTTTGTTGAAAATGTGTTTGAGTCATTTGCTGAAGATAAGATTCTGGAATACGAAAACGACCGCCTCGAGCAAAAATACCCCGAGTTTCGCGCATTGATGAAAGAATATCGCGATGGTATATTGCTTTTTGATCTTATGGACAAGAAAGTATGGTCAAAAGCAGTAAAAGATACAACAGGTCTTCAGAGTTTTTATGAAACGGTGAAGCAAAATCATTTGTATGAAAAACGTGCCGATGCAGTTTTGTTTACAGTATCTGATCCTAAAGCCGAAAAATCACTTATGAAGTATCTGAAAAAAGCTGAGAAAAAAGGATATACCCCTGAAGATATTATTGGATTTATCAATACCGACAGTGTACCGCTGGTAACATATAATGAGATTCTTGTTGAAAGTGGTAAAAATGAATATGTAGATGGTGTTGAATGGGTGAAGAACTCTGTAACAACTATTTCAGAAGACGAGAAGAATATCGTTCTTTGGATCAGAGATGTTCGTGAGCCGGAACCAAAACCACTGGATGAGGTGAAAGGAATTGTGACAGCTGCGTATCAGAATTACCTCGAAGAAGAGTGGGTTAAAGAACTCAGGAATAAATATACCTGGAAAGTGGACGAAGAAGTACTAAAAAGCATTTACAGTAAGTGATAAAACATCTTCTGATATTACTGTTTCTTGCCGGCATTTTATATGGCTGTAACGGCAAAAAAGATAACATCGTGCTTGCAAAAGTTGATGGAGAGGAATTGTATTTAGACGATATTTATGTTCCTGAGAACCTTCATGGTTCAGACTCTGTGGAGTTCCTCAATCACATGGTGCAGCAGTGGATTATTGAGCAACTCATGTATGCGGAAGCGAAAGAAAACCTGAGTGAAGAAGAACTGGATGTAGAGCGCGAGGTTGAACGAATGAAACGAAAGCTGATTGTAGGACGATATGAACAAAAACTCCTGGGTGATTCTGTGAATATCCAGATTAATGAGTCGGATGCACTCCAATACTATGAGGACAACCCTGAAGAGTTCATGCTGAAAGATAATATTGTCAGGGTGAAGTATGTGAAAATTCAGGCAGAGGATGAAAATGTCGCTGAGTTTAGAACACTACTTAGGTCTGATGATGCTGCCGATCATTCTAAACTGGTCAGAATGAGCAATGAGAATGCACTGAACTCTTTTCTCGATGATATGGTTTGGTTGTATTTCAATGATTTACTCAAAGAAATTCCAATTAATACATATAATCAGGAAGAGTTTTTGAATAATAATCGTTTTGTTGAACTGAAAAAAGACTCTGTTTTGTACCTGCTCAATATTAAGGGCTTTATGATCAAGGACAGCCGTGCACCTTTTCCTCTGGTCAAAGACAAGATCATTTCCATTCTGCAGGCCCGAAAGAATAAAGACCTGTTGAAAGAACACCGAAATAAAATCTATAAAACAGCGTTGTCTGAAAAGAAAATTGAAGTTTTTTTGTAAAAATTACTCTATGAGAAAATCATTATTGATATATATATCTGCATTGTTTTTATCATTTGCTGTTGTAGCTCAGCCTGAAAATGGTGATAATTCCGGGGGTAAACCTGAAGGAGAAACCATTGATAAGGTGGTGGCGATTATTGGTGATCAGATGGTATTACTTTCCGACGTGGAAAACCAGTACTGGCAGCTTATCATGCAGGGCGAAACCAAGTCGATGGAACTTCGCTGTTCTATTTTTGAAGAATTATTGCTTCAGAAACTTCTCCTTGCTCAGGCTAAAGCCGATTCTATTGAAGTGAGTCAGGCCGAAGTTGATGGAGAACTGGATAGAAGAATACGTTTTTTTGTTGCACAACTTGGCAGCCCTGAAGCGCTTGAAGCATTCTACAATAAGAGTATCCTCGAAATTAAAGATGAATTTCGCGAACTTATATACCAACAATTGCTTATCCAGCGAATGCAGGGAAAGATTACCGAAAATGTTTCTATCACGCCAAAAGAAGTTAAAAAATATTTCAATTCGCTTTCTGAAGATAGTGTACCTCTTATTCCTTCATATATTGAAGTTGGTCAGATTGTAATTATCCCAGAGCCGTCGGAGGCAGACAGAGATGCTGTTTATCAGGAAATCTCAGCCCTTCGGGATCGTATTCTGAAAGGAGAGAGTTTTGAAGTTATGGCCCGGTTATACAGCGATGATCCGGGATCTTCTTCTAAAGGAGGTGAACTCGGATTATTTGGTCGCGACGAGATGTATCCCGAGTTTGAAGCAGCTGCATTTGGGTTGAAAAATCCCGGTGATGTTTCAGAAATCATTGAAACTCCGGCAGGTTATCATATTCTGCAACTTATTGAACGCAGGGGCGAATATGTGAATGTTCGTCACATCCTTCACATTATTAAAGTCTCACCCACCGATATGTATCAGGCCAAACTGAAACTCGATACTGTTTACAATGAAATCAATTCAGGAAAACTTACTTTTGCTGAAGCATCAGAGATGTATTCCGATGATCCGAATAAAAATGAAGAAGGTCTTATGATCAATTCTTATTCGGGCAACACCAAATTCTCAGCTGATGAGGTTGATGCCGCAGTATTCTTTGTGGTCGATAAACTCGAGCCGGGAAGTATTAGCAGACCTGTTCTGTATCAAACCATAGAGGGAAAAGACGGATATCGTATCCTCTATCTTAAATCCCGGTCAGAGCCGCATAAGGCGAACCTGCAGGACGATTACAATACTATACAGGAACTGGCATTGAATGCAAAAAAAATGCAGGCGCTCGACAAATGGGTCGCAGTAAAAAAATCGTCTACTTATATTCGTATTATGGAAGATTTTCAGGGTTGTTTGTTTAGATACGACTGGTTCTAATTTACTTGTATGAAAGAATTTGAAAATGATATAAAAGCGGCGGAGGCATTACAGGAATTATTCTCGAAATTGAAAACTGAGATTAGTAAGGTTATTGTGGGTCAGGATGATGTGGTTGAAAATGTACTCATCTCTATTTTGAGTAAAGGACATGCACTCTTAATTGGTGTACCCGGTCTTGCTAAGACCTTAATGATTACTACCATTGCAAAAACACTGGGGCTTAGTTTTTCCAGAATTCAGTTTACGCCTGACCTCATGCCGAGCGATATTATCGGAACGGAAATCCTGGATGAGAACCGAAATTTCAGATATATAAAAGGACCCGTTTTTGCACATATCATTTTGGCTGATGAGATAAACCGTACACCGCCAAAAACGCAGTCAGCTCTTCTCGAAGCTATGCAGGAGCGCGAGGTTTCGATTGCCGGAACTACCTATCCGTTGCCTGATCCGTTTTTCGTTCTGGCTACCCAAAACCCGATCGAGCAGGAAGGAACCTACCCTTTGCCTGAAGCTCAGCTCGACAGGTTTATGTTTAGCATCTGGCTCGATTATCCTTCGTTTCAGGAAGAGGTAGATATCGTGAAAAGAACTACGCTCGAATCCATGCCTGTTGCTGATACTATAACCACCGGTGATGAGATTGTATATTTTCAGAATCTGGTGCGCAGGGTTCCTGTAAACGATAGTGTAATGCAATATGCGGTTGCACTCACTGCCAAAACCCGCCCGAATCTTGAAGATAATAAAACAGCATCTGACTATATTGCCTGGGGTGCAGGACCGCGTTCTTCTCAATACCTTATTCTGGGTGCTAAATGCTATGCACTTTTACATGGAAAATATTCACCTGATATTGAAGATGTAAATGCAGTGGCTGTTAATGTATTGCAGCACCGAATTGTGAAAAATTATAAAGCTGAGGCAGAAGGACTGAGCGCAAGAGAATTGGTTTCCAGAATCGCAGC
The DNA here is from genome assembly GCA_002869435.1 of Marinilabiliales bacterium. Classification (GTDB taxonomy): domain Bacteria; phylum Bacteroidota; class Bacteroidia; order Bacteroidales; family DTU049; genus BM518. The sequence continues at coordinate 9,656 of PKSX01000178.1, forward strand.
AGAACACGATTAATCATCTTTGGGTTTCAATCCAACATTTATTTCCTTATCGTTGTTTTCAAAGTTTTTCGAAAGGTCAAGCTTTCTGAAATTCCAGCGGCCGTTATCGAAATAAAAGGCGTTTCCTTCTGCCGATAAAGGGTAGTAAAACTGATACTGACCTTCCAGCTCCGGACGCATTGGAACCAGCTCATCAAAAACAATCATTGGCTCATTCTTGATTTTCTCTTTAATTCTATCCTTCTCGGCCTGCATAGCCTCATTATTATTAATCTGATTTCCACGGCGGGATCTTTTCTTAGATTCTTTCTTAGATAAAATCCTGTAATCGTGGTTCTCATACCTGACCTTCATTACAATCTGATCCCCGTACTCAAAAATAAGACGTTTTTTGCCAAAGTATTTTCTGCCACGAAACATAATTTTCCCAAATACAGGCTCATCGCGGCTGGTAAAGGTCAGAATTTCAATAATCTTTTGTTGTGTTAATGCATCCCATCCGTTCCAGCCAATAAGGGTATACACTTTCTGTCCCTGGTATTTGGTTTCTATAAACTGATAATAAACAGCTCCGTACCAAACGCCCTTTCTGAGTATGTGTTTTTCAGGATTTTCAACTTCTGTACTCACATCTCTAAGTTCGTACTGTTTATACGTACCGGTTTTTTTCGATTTCACGAGTACAATCCCGAAATTGTCATATTTGCCTGACTGCAGAGGGATACACCAGGTGTATATTTTAAAATAATGATCTTTTGGTCCCTGGGCTGATAAAACCCGTACCGTGTCAAAATTATAATGAATGGCATCCTCTTCATACAGGGTTTCTATAAGTATTCTCCTGAAATTTTCGTTGGCTTCGTATCTCACAATATCATTTTGCCCGTTAAACATTATGCTTGCATAATAGTTCAGGCTGTCTGCACTTGGTGCAATATTGATCTGATTCCTGCTTCTTGGTTGCGAAAAAAGAGGAACAGACAGTATACAAATCAACAGAATACTAAGAAATCTCCTGTGCATATAGCTTAAACGTATATCTGGCCGGATTATTTTCTGTTTGCAAAAGTACGGCAGAATATTGATTCTCACAAATTTCTGGCTTTCATATATCAACATACCATTTTTAACTACTTTTACAATAAAAAAAATGCGTTGTTTTCTTTCAATAGTCTTTATTGCAATATTTTGGGTTTCTCAGGCACAGGTTCAAAGAATCCCCATCGGGCACACTTCCAGTTCCCTCGATTCGGTTTCGTCTTTTGAACTAATTGCCAGAATCAGAAATTATTATTCGGCTACGACGAATCCGGCAGATGTATTAAATAAGCACATCGACAGCCCCAAAGCTGCAATAATTATTGAAGAGAAAAATAAATTTTATATCAATAGTCTCGAAGGCTACGAAACGCTTATCTTTTCGCTCGATTCATTTAAGCAAATAGGCATCATCAGGCACTGTTTCGATATAACTGATACTGCTCTCTTTAATGAACATTCAGCTCTTGGTTATCCTTTTGCATTCAGAGGTGATGTGCGTATCTTTTGCGGAAAACCGGTCGAAGGCTGTCTCACACATGATGGCAAATACATGTGGATAACATATTACAGGCGCTCATTTGATAAAAGTGCAATTCAGCCATCGGCAATGGCCATAATTGACACCGATAATGATTCCATTGTACGTGTTATGGCCACAGGTCCATTACCCAAAATGATTGCACCCTCTCCTGATGGCAAATTCCTGGCCGTTACACATTGGGGAGATAATACTATTGGTATTATTGATATTTCTTCAAATAATCCAGATGATTTTCAATATATCGATCATTTTGTAGTTGAAAACAAGCTTTCGCTAAATTCTGCAAACAATACACCCTATAATCGCGATCAGGAATGCGGCTTTTGTTTAAGGGGTACCGTTTTTACCCCCGACTCAAGATATTTGCTTGTTGGTAGGATGGGTGGCGGAGGCATTGCCATATTTGATATGGATTCCATGGCCTATCTCGGTACAGTCTGGGGTATGAAAACCAATGTAAGGCATCTTCTTATTCACGATGATTATTTGTATCTGTCTGCCAATAAACCCGGCTATGTTCAAAAAGCACCTCTCGATTCCGTTATTTCTGCTGTATATAACAACGGAACAACATGGTCAGACTGGGAAGGAGTTTTTGTTGGAAAAGGTGCCCGCACCATTGATATTACTCCTGATGGTGAATTTCTCTTTGTTGCAGCAAATAATGTAAGCAAGGTGTCTATGATAAGAACATCAGACATGAAAATAGTTGCCGAATCTGTAGCAGATTCATATCCGGTTGGATTATCGGTAAGCAAAAACGGAGATATTTTTATTGTTACTTCTCAGGGAAGATATGGTGGGGGAGGAAATTCAGTGATGATTTTCAGAATCAACTAGCGCCATGCCGGTGCAGTACGTCTGTTGCGAATAATGTAGTTCCTGTTGATAGGCATGGTATGCCTTTTAAGCCTCTTTTGATAATTACTGCGGTATCCTAGATTTGTACTCTTGCGGCGAACGTACCTTTTATAAGTCTTGTACTGCGATGGCCCACAGGAAGTTGCAATGGTGGCAACGCCAAATGATGCGAGCAGTAAGAAAATGTATATTCTGAGAGTCTTTTTCATCGAACAGAAAAATTTTGGTAAAACTAAGCAATTTATTTTATAGTTGCAAGAAATTTGCGTTTTAATTAGCCAATTTTATCTTTTGTACGTAAAATACTGAAAATAGATACATATCTTACGTAATTATTAATCAATTATCCATTCTTCCTCATTTGAGGGTAAAATTACAAATTCTTGCTGCCGGTTTTCAACAAGTCGATCCAGAAAAACAACACCGTTTAGATGATCAATCTCATGCTGAAAAATATGTGCAGTGTATTCGTGAGTTATTCTTTCTGTATAATGAGAGCCATCGGCAAGATTATATTCAATATCCACCCAAATAGCACGATATGACGAGGCCGATACTCCGGGAATGCTCAGGCAGCCATCGGGTCGTAGTTTCACTGTGTCACTGTATTGTGTTATTCTAGCATTTAAATAGCATTGAAAAGGGTTTCCGGAAAGATCATACCGCTTCACCCAAATAACTCTTTTGTTGATGCCAACCTGAGGAGCCGCAATTCCAACACCGGGATTCTGAGGGTTTTTCACTGTTTTCAACATTCGTGATATCAGTAAATCCAGATACGGGCTTTTGAAATTGGTAATATCGGAGCTGAATGATCTCAGAACCAGTGAATCGCTGTAGATCCAATAATTGTAAACTCTCATCATGTCATCAGCCCCGCCTGATGTGATCAGCTCAATGTCATTCAGGCTGAAATCAAGAGTGCCGGTTTCCTTGTCATTACAGGAAAAAAACAATAACCCAATGGCAGGAACCAATAATAGTAATAAACCCTTCATGCTAGATATTTTGCTGCAAATTAATAAAATTCTTGGGAATCAGGCCGAGGAATTCGTTTAATATCATTGCTGTAGCACCCCATATAGCATAACCGTTGGAAAGAAAACACGGAGCATTGCATGGTCTTCCGTTTTGATAAAAATGATACACATCACGAAAAGACTGTTTTGTAAAATTTAGTACAGATTCAGTAAATATTTTATCAACCTCACCGGGATTTGGAAGAAATCCATTTGGTTTTTCTTTCATGAATCCTACAAAGGGGTGTATCAGAAAATTAGAAACCGGAACATAAAGATCCGTGAGCTTTCTGATAACTTGTATGGGGGCTTTTACACCAATCTCTTCTCTGCATTCTCTTATGGCAGTGTCCTGCTGTGTTTTATCACTTTCATCAGATGCACCCCCGGGAAATGATATCTGCCTGCTATGTGCCCCGTCAGATGCACATCTTTTAATAAAAACGATATGGGTCTCCTCATCCTCATGAAAGAGCAGTAATAGTACTGAACTATGCTTCATTCCTGACAAAATTTGCCTGTCCGGAAAATTAATACGACATTGCGGACTCATAACACTATGAGCCCTATATCCAATCAGTCGATTATTCTTTATATCTGATAGATTAATTTGCAATGTTGATTTTTTTTTATAAAAATAATAATTTATTAGCAGGAACAAATATTTTTTATTTATATTTGCAACGTAAACCAATTTTTACTAACCAAAACAAATTAAAATGAAAAAAGTATTTAGCGTATTAGCAGCTGCTATTATTGCAATTGCTTTCACAAGTTGTGGTGGTGGTGCTGACACCCCTGAAAAAGTGGCTGAAAAATTCCTCAACCACATGGCAAAACAAGAGTATGCAGAAGCTAAAAAATTAGCTACTGGTGACGCTCTCGAAATGATCAAAACTATCGAAAGCTTTGCTTCTTTAGGTGACGAAGGTGAAACTGAAGCTGAAGTTCCTGAAATCAAAGACATGAAGTGTGAAACTACAGAAGAAGCTTCTAGCTGTACTTACACTCAGGACGGTGTTGAGAACAAAATCGAGCTCCAGAAAGTAGAAGGAAAATGGCTCGTTTCTCAGTTCCCAAAAGAAGGTTCATCAACTGATGAAGACATGGACGACGACATGGACGACATGGACATGGACGACGACATGGACGATGACATGGAAGATGTTGATGGCGAAGATGACGTAGAAGAAGAGTGGGAATAATCTGATTATTACCATTTAAAATAGGCAGCAATGAAGAAAGGCTTGGCAACAATCCTGGTTTTCATTGCTGCTTTTGCTTTATTCCTTTTGACATATGATCTGAGAAGTGAGCAAAAGCAGCAGCATGAAAACTATGATCTTACGAAAGAGGAGTATGCGATGCTTAAAGACGGTGACTTTATTCTCCGTCATGGCTACGGTTTGGTGAGTGATGGCATCGCCAATACAATGAATGAAGAGTTTCATGTTTCCCATTGTGCAATACTTGTACAGTCTGATACAGCAAAAAACGGATTCCGCGTTATCCATAGTGTTTCACAATCGCTATCACCATACGATGGTGTACAGGAACAATGGTTTCCCAGGTTTATACGCGACAGCCAGAGAAATTCAATTATGGTAGTTCGCTTCAAATTGGTAAATGATTCCACCCGACATATTATCAGCGATGCTGCATTATCTTATCTTCAACGTCAGGTACCTTTCGATCATGCATTCGATATTTCTGATACCAATAAGTTATATTGTTCAGAGCTGCCCTGGATTATAATTAAAAATGAATTCGGGATTGATCTATTTAAGGATAAGTATAATGAAGAAAAGGACCATATGAAATTTTCAAATTTCTGGAATCCGGAATACTTTGAGGTGGTCTTTAATCACAATATACGTAGGTAATTAGTATTTCAGTTTAACGTTTACTGTTAGGTTCTTTACTGAATAGCATACAGAATCACACATTTTGTTTGCTTGTACAAGTATGCGTCCTCCATCCACAACATGAATGATTTCTCCGTTACTCTCATACTCTGCAACAACCGAATAGTACATTTCAGGAGACAAATAATAACTTTTCTCTTCTCTGTATATGGTGTCTCTTTCCAGCAGAATTCCGTTATCGAAAAAGCCTTCGTAAATAGCAATGGGTACACCACTTCCATTTGGGTTTTCAGTTACCTTGACACGCATTGTTCCTTCTGAAGGATATGTGGTGTTGCAATCCGTATAATCACATTCATCAGTATCGTATGAATCGAAACAACTGCTGATTACTGTGACAAGGCTGAGGAAAGTAAAATATATTATTATTTTTTTCATCTCTCAAAAGGTAAGGTCCAGCCACATTTAAACAAAAAATATGTGGTTGGAAGATTGTTAGAAAAATCAAGGTGTGCATATTGAACAGATACCGTGAAGAACCCGTAGATGTATTGCAAAGCAATAAGAGGACTCAGTTGCCAGCTCCCATTAATGCGCATCGACATGCCATCGTATTTACCCCATGTGTAATATTCCATTGCCCCTGCGTGAAGAAAGAGGCTGTTTTCCCCCTTATGTACAAGCCTGAATCCTTTGCTTATGCTGAAATAGCTTGTGCCCCTTCTTTCCCTGAGTTGAAGTGTGTAATCATTGTATGGAAGCAATATCTTTTTAGGCCATAATCGGTGAGTGTATCCTGCATGAATGAAGATATTGGTTTTCATTTCCCTTAAACCCGTTGAAATGCCGGTACTGTGATCTCTGAAATTGGCAAATAAATTTGCTTCAAAGGTCAATCCCTGAACTATCGGTTTCCATGTTCTTTTTACACCTGAAGCCGTGAATAAATCAATCACTTCTTTATGATCAATCCTGACAGCTTCATCATACATTTTGCTGATTTCTTTGTCGTCTTTTAAAGTACTGTCTCTCATTAAGAAGCGCAACATATTAAGCCTGCTGTATGATATGGCGTATTTTATCATTTCAGCCTGATCGTTTGTTTTATTATTGAATTTCCCTCCATACTGTTGCAGCGTTTTCACCATAAGAGTGTCATCGAGCACAAGAGCATAATACATTGGTGTGCGATTGTAAATGTCGGTTTGGTTCGCATTTACTCCTCTTTCAAGCAATAGCTTAAGCAGATCTATATTGGCACTCTCAACAGCAGCTTGTACAAGCCCCGATGAGTCATCTGCCAGTGTGTTTGGGTTAGCCCCGTAAAACAGCATCATGTCGGCAAATAAGTAATTGCCTTTTTCAACACTAATGTATAAGGCATCTTTCCCTATCTTATTTTTAGTATGTATGGGGGCTTTGCTCAGAATAAGAAATTCTGCAATAGAATCCAGTCCGTATTCAGCACATAAGTGCAATGGTGTTTTCCCTTTTGAGTCTTTGACATCAGTAGCAGCACTTTTATACACAAATAACCGCACCATTTCCAGATTATTGTTTGCACAGGCGAAATGAAGTGGTGTTGCATCATCCCATGATCGCGTGTTTACATTGGCTCCAAGCGATAAACAACTTTTAACCTGATCCAAATTGTTAGACCATGCTGCATCGAGTAATGCTGAGTTTAAACTGTCCTGAGCAAAAATATTTTGAGCAGAAAGCAACCAAAGGGGTAGTATTATAGTCTTAATTATGTAGTTCATCAGTTAAATTCTGTTTAATAACGAAAAATGCGTCATTATGGCAAAGTTATTGAATATAATTTAAAAAAACTTGTGAAAATGAAAAAAATTGCATTTTTAATAGCTGTTTTCAGTGCTTTTTCATTGAATGCACAGATAAATCCTACTACGGATTCTACAAAATATAACGATCCGCAGAATATGGATGTTATTTATTCTGGCGAGGCCCATTATATTGACGGAGAACAGGAAATGTATAAGATTCTCTTTCAATGTATAGAGTATAGCGATGAGGCAAAAGAAGCCAATATTTCAGATGATCTGTTGATCAGTTTTGATGTAAACTTCGATAGTACACTGTCCGGATTTGAGATCATTCATAGTATTGGATACGGTATAGATGAGCAGGTGATTGAAAAACTGAAGACCATGAAATTTGTGCCTGCCGTAATGAATGGAATCGCTGTGAGGCAAAACATAATGATAACATTGCCTATCCGTACATATCCCGATATGTAACTATCTAATAACGGATGCTTTTGTAAGGAAGGGGGATAAACTGCGGGTTCCGGCACCATTTATAATGGCGCTAATGGCATCCCCTGAAGTGACAATACTGCCAAAAATAGCTTTGAGCTTTTCTGTATAGCCAAACAGATACCTAGACATTGGTGCTGATGGTCCGATAATATAGACCTCAGCATCCTTTTTTGATTTTTTGATAAGTTCGTCAAAGCTTCCATTAGTTAATGTTGTGGCAGTTATAATAAATGTGTCGCCAGTGCTTATACTGTTTTCATATTCCTCTATGGGAGACAAAACAGGTGATTTCTTTTGTAAATCAAAAACCTTACATCCGATTCCTTTTTTGTTCATTTGCATAAAAACGGGTTCAATAAACCCAAGCATAACAATATTGAGTTTTTTATGTAACGGAATAGTATCAATAAAGGATGCTTCGTCATATTGTAAATTAATATTATTTACCTGAGAATTAATTAAAGCCTGTTGAACAATTCTGTTTCTAAATGTTTTATCATTATTAGAACTCATTGCAGCACATATACCGGTTTTGCCATCAATACACTCAACAGCTGTAAAAACAGAACCGTCATGCACTGAGTATTCAGGTATTTGTTGGTTTCTGAATACTTCATTCATTAAGAAATCTATTACCATAATGCAGATTTTCAATAGGTCAAATGTATAGTTTTTATCCGACTGGTGCTTTTCATTTGTCGATTCCTTTTTGTAGCTTTGCTCTATGCAAGATCAAAACAAGGCAAGGTCACTATTCTTCAGGCATCTGGCTCCAACTTCTCCGGAGCCGCTGGCGCTTCATTTTGAGAGGGCAGAAGGAAGTACACTGTTTTCTGCAGATGGAACGGAATATCTGGATATGATATCCGGCATTTCAGTGAGCAATCTTGGCCACAATCATCCTGAAATTAATAAGGCTGTAATTAATCAGGTTGAAAAACACAGTCATCTGATGGTTTATGGCGAGTTTATTCAGGATGTTCAGGTTAGTCTGGCGCATCTCTTGGCAGAAAACTTAGGCGAAGGCTTTGAGTCGGTTTATTTTGTGAACAGTGGTGCTGAGGCTGTTGAGGGCTCTATGAAGCTGGCCAAGAGGTATACGGGCCGGCATGAGATTGTTTCTTGCAGAAATGCATACCATGGTAGTACGCACGGAGCTATGAGTATAATGGGTAGTGAAACGTATAAAACTTCATTCAGGCCATTATTACCGGGTACAAGATTGATCCGTTTTAACAATATTGAAGATCTGCAAAAAATTTCTTCAGAAACAGCATGTGTAATTATCGAGCCGGTGCAGGCTGAAGCGGGGGTAATTGTTCCTGAACAAGGGTATTTACAAGCTCTGAGAAAACGCTGCAATGAATGTGGTACGCTACTGATCTTTGATGAGATCCAAACCGGTTTCGGACGCACCGGATCTTTATTTGCATTTCAGAAATATGGAGTGAAACCGGATGTGATTATGCTGGCAAAAGCCCTGGGGGGTGGTTATCCTTTGGGAGCATTTATTAGCTCCTCTCAAATAATGAAATCACTGAGCAATGATCCCATTCTGGGACATATTACCACTTTTGGAGGCCATCCGGTTTCCTGTGCAGCAGCAAAAGCTTCACTGGAAATTATAAGCATGAAAGGGTTTTTGCAGGAGGTAAATAAAAAGGCAGCACTCTTTAAAGAACTGTTTTCTGAATTGCCGGAAGGGATACATTTTAACCAGAGTGGATTGCTAATGGCGATTCACCTTCAGGAGGAAAAACAGTGTTTTGATGCAATCTCGAAAAGTATACAGGAAAAGTTGATAACAGACTGGTTCTTGTTCGCATCAAATGCCATCCGATTGGCTCCGCCTTTAATTATTAAAGAGGAAGAGATCAGGCATGCATGCAGAATAATTCTTAATGCTATTAAATAAATCTACGAATATGAGTGAAGCTGACGATAAGAAATTCCTTCAAAGGGCAGTAGACATTGCTTCAGAGAATGTAAGAAGTGGCAATGGTGGTCCGTTTGGCGCCGTTATTGTCAAGGATGGCAAAATCATTGCCGAAGCTGGTAATTCGGTAACCACTGATCTGGACCCAACGGCCCATGCTGAAGTAAATGCCATAAGAAAGGCAACTGCCGAACTTCAGAGCTTTCAGCTTGATGATTGCACAATTTACAGCAGTTGTGAGCCCTGCCCAATGTGTTTAGGTGCCATATATTGGGCGCGTCCGGCACGTTTGGTTTTTGCAGCCTCAAAATCAGATGCTGCTGCCATAGGATTTGACGATGATTTTATATATCGTGAAATTGATGCTGATCTGTCGAATCGATCAATACCAACATTGCATATACGCGAGGATGAGTTTCTTGAACCTTTCCGACTGTGGGAAAACTCTTCTGATAAAATTGATTATTAATTATATACGTCTTGTTTTTTTGCCCTTCTGTTTGCGAATTTTGCGTTTTTACGTAAAAAATTTTGCAAGAATGTAATATTATCATTAGTTTTGTGGATTGGGGAAGAAAAATTTTAATTATGGAAGGAAAAGAAAGACAGGATCGTGAAGAAGTTTACACCAAAGTTGTTAGAGCAGGAAAACGCACATATTTCTTTGATGTGAAGGAGATGAGAAGTGGTGAGTTGTATATCACCATTACTGAAAGTAAGAGGAGATTTGATCAGGAGAATGGGAAATTCTTCTACGAAAAGCACAAATTGTTCCTTTACAAGGAAGACTACGACAAATTCACCAATGCCTTGTCAAATATCATTCACTTTGTTCGTACCGGTGAAAAACTGGAGGATGAAGTAGTGCAGGATGAAGTGAGTTTTTCAGATAGTTTTAATTCCGATCTTGATTCCACGCAGGATTCAACTGAGGAATAACTTAGAAAATCATAAACTTTTTATTTCGCTTCAGCGTTAATGCTGAGGAAATATTTTAGTATCTTTGACCTTTAAATAAAATCTAAACGGAGTTTCCTCATTATGGGAAAAGTTATAGCAATTGCCAATCAGAAAGGTGGGGTAGGAAAAACAACCACTGCCATAAATTTATGTGCAAGTTTTGCCGTGCTGGAGAAAAAAACATTGCTGATCGATGCTGACCCGCAGGCAAATGCGACATCCGGCCTCGGATTTGACCCCAGAAATGTTAAGCTCAGTATTTATGAGTGTTTCATCGATAATGTAAATGCAAAAGAAGCAGTATTGTCTACCAGTACTCCGAATCTTGAAATTTTACCTGCGCATATTGATCTTGTTGGAGCGGAAATTGAGATGATCAATATTGAAAATCGAGAGCGAATGATGCGTAAAGTTGTTCGTCAGCTCAAGGATGACTATGATTTTATTGTAATTGACTGTTCCCCTTCGCTGGGTCTTATTAC
>PKSX01000012.1 GCA_002869435.1 Marinilabiliales bacterium
CAGTATTAGTACATCCTTCAGGGCTGGTCACTGTTACTCCATAGTTCGTTGTTGATGTTGGATTTACCAGAATTCCTGAAGATGTAGCACCAGTGCTCCATAAGAATGTTGAGACAGTCAGGTCACTGGTGGCATTAACTGTTACCATTTCTCCAACGCAGATTTCAGGATCGCTGGCAGCTGCTGTGACAATTGGAACAGGATTCACTGTTATAATTGCAACACTAAATGATATGCAGCCCTCAGGAGATGTTCCTGTGACTGTATATGTTGTTGTTCCACTTGGACTAACTGTTATGTTGGGAGTGGTTTCACCGGTACTCCAAAGAAATGTAGTTCCGGGAATATCACTTGTTACTGAAAGGATAGCATCTTCTCCATCACAAATAACAGTAGTTGATGCACTAACTGTTAGGTTAGGAAGGGGGTATACAGTGACAGGTACAGTTGCCGTGGAAATACATCCGTCGGGGCTGGTAACAGTTACACCATAGGTGGTAGAAGAAGAAGGCATTACAACAACATCAGGTGTTGTAGCACCGGTGCTCCATAAATATGTGCATCCTGAGATATCAGGTGTTACCTGAATAGTAACAATCTGGCCATCACAGATTTCAGTATTACTGGTAGTTAGTGTCAGTAAAGGTAAAGGATTAACTGTGATCTCAATTTCAGCTGTTCCGGTACAACCGTCAGGGCTGGTTCCGGTTACAGTATAGGTTGTAGTAGTGTTTGGACTTACTGTGATGTTTGGTGTGGTTTCGCCGGTGCTCCACAAGTATGTAGTTCCGGGAATATCACTGCTCACGGTTAAAGTTGCACTCGCACTGTCGCAAATTTCAGTAGAGGTAGAGTTAATTGTTAATATTGGATTTGGATTAACTGTAACTGTAACTGAGTCAATATCAGAGCATAACGGAGAAAATGAGATGTCATCAAGCGCGAAATCATTGCCGTTTCTGATGATGTTTTGATTTACAATACAGATTTGTGCTGTTGTAGCTATACCACTGTTCCACACCTCGTAAAACTGCATCCATGTACATGTAGTTGTTGGAGCAGTGAAAGGAGTTCCTAAAAGACTGCTGTTGATAGAAAATTGCAGAACTGCAGGGTTTGTAGGATGAACACTTGTTATCCATGTTGAAAATATATAATCTGTGTTTGGCGACACTGCCACATCCTGACACCATACATGCTCTCCTGGGTTTGGTGCACCATTTACGACCATCATTTGTGTGCCCGGCGCAGGCGTATGGTCTTGACAGGCAGCGAAGTTTGCATGATGAGTGTTTGGATTATCCGTTATATAATAATTCCCCTCCGGATATAAATCCGGGTCATACAAATAATCTGTATAAAAACCCATGTTACCGGCCTCAAAATCTCCATTGGTAATGGTTTGTCCACCGACAGAATATCCAGTAAGATAATATGTTGTTGTTACTGTTGGAAAAGCCAATGGATTGGCAATAGTGGTGTCACTCAATGTTGCACCAGGTGTCCAGTCATAGATAAATGCACCAGAGCCCTGTAATTGTGCAGTGTCACCAAGGCATATTGCCTGATCAGGTCCTGCGTCAATAACAGGTAGCGGGAAAATTTCAAATAGTACAAAAGCTGTATTTGTACATCCGTTGGCATCAGTTCCAGTAACGGTATAAGTTGTTGTAGAAGTTGGAGAAGCTGTTACTGTAGCCCCCGTTGTGCCACTTAAACCAGTTGCGGGAGACCACACATAAGTTTGTGCACCGGATGCAGTAAGGTCAACAGTTGCGCCTTCACAAACACCAACATAGGAAGGATCAATGGTAATTGTAGGTGGAGGTAATTCAGTAACCACGACTTCGACCGTATCGGCAGGACAGCCGGGATACATATCATCGGTTACAACAAGGTAGTATATGCCAGGAGAAGAGGCAAAATAATTTTGGGTTGAGCCGACATTTGTCCATGTATTGTCATACCAATTATAATATATACTGCCGAATCCACCTGTTGCCGAGCCAAAAAGGTCAACACCGGATTCTCCCTGACAATATGATGCTGGATTAGGATTTACCATGGCATCTATCGGGTCAAACATGTAAACCCGTATTGTATCACACCAGATATCTTCAGAAACACATGCTCCTGCAAGTATTTCTCCGCAAACTAAATAATCTACATAGGACGGATGGCCCGGAGCAGGAGTAACTGTTGGAGAAAGACAGCCACTTGTGCAACTCAGGTATGACAGGTAGGCTCCTCCTCCTGTTAAGTCAGTCCATGTCACGGTAGTTGAATCAAGGCCACTAACCCATATTTCGGCAGGACATGAGCTACTTGCATAGACCGGTGGAGAAACTTCCGGTGCACCAATTGCAGTAATAGCATATGTATTTGGGTTGTTTCCGGGTTTACAGAATGTCAATGTATGGGGGCCGGCCCCTGAAAGACAAATAGGTGTGCCTACTGGCACAGGCGGACCACAGTTGATTTGATAAAACATGGCTCCGGGAGGAACGGCACCACTGGCTATATCAAAATTTATTGCCACCGTACCAGGATCCAATGTTATTTCAAATTCAATACAACGATCAGGATTTACTGCACCGCAGCAAAAGCCGGTTCTTACATCCGGGGGTGAAACCCATGTTCCGTTGGGCTGACCTGTGAGGTCACAGGTATAAAAAGGCACACCCGGGTCGCATAACCCCGATTGTGCATTTGCACCCGGACTCATAAACATGAGTAAAATGATTAAGAAGATTAATCTGCTGAAAAATCTTGTAATTTGTTTTTGTCCCCTAAGCTTTAAAATAGAATAAATGTTTTTCTCCATGGCTCAATATTTTTAATCTATATCATCTCATTCCTGCCTGATGATATAGTGATTAGACCTCTGAAATTGCGCATTGTTTAAGGAAAAGCAATAAATAATTAATTGTTTGTGGTCCATAATCTCAGGTTCACAAACAAATGGATTTTCAAAAAGATTGAAATCCAATAAATTTAACGTGTAATCATTGTTAAAAATCACCTCTCATAGTTTTTGCCTCCTTATTGTTAATAAATATACTAAAATTTTTGATAAAATCCAAGGTGGGCCTCTGTTTTTAGATAAAAAATGATATCTAGGTATTAAGATGCGATATTTAACACATGGGTTGTTGCTGTTTTTGTATGAACAATGTGAGAATTCAGATAAATGAAGAAAATATTAAGCTTAAGTCAATAAATTATTCTGTCAAAAGGACACTCGAGAACCAATATATTTGCTGTGAAGTTTGTATATTCAGCAAATTGAATTAATTTTGCGCCAAATATTGGATATTGTTATGGCCAACACTTCAGATATCAGAAACGGATTGGTAATTGAACACAATAATGATCTGTTTGTTGTTGTTGAGTTTCAACATGTAAAGCCAGGCAAAGGCGCAGCTTTTGTCAGGACAAAACTCAAAAGTCTCACGACAGGCAAAGTGCTTCAAAACACATTTCCTGCCGGGTCAAAGATTAACATACAGAGGGTAGAAAGAAGATCATATCAATATCTCTACAAAGATGGCACTTCATATAATTTCATGCACAACGAAACATATGAACAAATACCCATAGAAGAGGAGTTAATTAATGCACCTCAGTTTCTTAAAGAAGGACAAAATGTGGAAATAATGTTTCATGCTGAAACAGAGTCTCCAATGTCATGTGAATTGCCTGCATTTGTTGTTCTGGAAATAACATATACAGAGCCGGGGGTTAAGGGGGATACGGCTACAAATACACTTAAACCTGCTACTGTTGAGACAGGGGCCAGTGTAAATATTCCGCTTTTTGTGGAAATTGGAGAAAAAATCAAAGTTGATACACGCACGGGGGAATATTCCGAGCGGGTTAAAGAATAATGGAAATACCCACGCGAATGAAGCTTTTAAAACAATATACCATTTCCGAAATATGCTCTCTGGCAAATATCCAGGTTGATAACATCAAAGGCGACCAAAGTATTGCTGTAACCGGGATAAATGAAATTCATAAGGTAGAGCCGGGAGATATTACTTTTGTTGATCATCCGAAATATTATGACAAGGCGCTTAAGTCTGCAGCCACATTTATTTTCATAAATAAGGAAGTGGATGTTCCTGAGGGGAAAGTGCTTATTGTTAGCGAAGACCCTTTTAATGATTATGTGGCCATAGTTAAACACTTCAAGCCATATATTCCGTCAGAAGCAGCCATAAGCCCTGATGCAGAAATCGGAGAGGGAACAGTTATTGAGCCCTTTGTGTTTATTGGAAGAAATGTAAAAATTGGCAAAAACTGTATTATTTTTCCCAATGTTTCAATTCATGCCGACACGGTTATTGGCGATAATGTAATTATTAATTCTGGGTCTGTTATTGGAGGTGAAGCGTTCTATTTCAAACGTCGTCCTGACAAATATGACAAGCTTGAAGGTTGCGGACGTGTAATTATTGAAGATAATGTTGAAGTAGGTTCCTGCTGTACAATTGATAAAGGAGTATCCGGTGATACTGTTATCGGAAAAGGAACCAAAATGGATAATCATATTCAGATTGGCCATGATACTGTGCTGGGAAAGAATTGTCTGATTTCTTCTCAGGTAGGAATTGCCGGCGTGGTTACATTGGAAGATGATGTTATTCTCTGGGGTCAGGTTGGTGTTCAGAAAGATCTCACAATTGGTAAGGGGGCTGTCGTTTTAGGTCAGTCAGGTGTTGCCAAATCAATCGAAGGAGGGAAAACCTACTTTGGAAGTCCTGTGCGAGAAGCTGTTGATAAAATGAAGGAATTGGCATTAATTAAGCGCCTTCCCGAGGTTTTTGAAAAACTTACCTGATTATTCCTCTTTCTTTTTTTCTTCTAATTCTTTTCTCATTTTGAGATTCATTGCTACAATAACTGCAGCAAAACCCCATACAGGTAATGCCAGTTTATCATTATCAAGATAATTATTCATTATTCCATGAACAAAATATGCTACAAGTCCTAGTATAACGCCAAGAAGTATGCGTGCTTTTTGCGGATCATTTATGCGCAGGTAGATATATGTTTTAAATCCTGTAACGAAAATAATAGTCACCAGAAAAACAACCGAGAGCATTCCTGGTATTCCGCTTTCTGCCATTGGCCCCAGAAATTCACTGTGTGCATTTCCAAGTGTGCCCGCATTAGTAGAAATTATGGTTTGTTCGCGACTGAGCTGATACGGAGCATACAAAAACTGATATGTTCCCGGGCCGGTGCCGGTAAATGGAAAATCACGGGTCATTCTAACAGCACATGACCATCTGTTCAGGCGTTCCAGGTTGCTGGCATCTGTTGAAATATTACTTATAGACTCCAGGTTTTCAGTAAGGTTTTCCGATGAATCCTGCTCGTTTTTTTCAAGACTGCGTATGATCTGTTTCTGAAATATTAAAGCAATTAGAATCAGGCTGAAGAATGTGATAAGCAAATATTTGAACTTAATTCGCAGGGAAATGATTAGCCCTAGTCCGAATGCTACAAGAAATCCCAGCCACGCAGCCCTGCTATATGAAAAAATGAGCCCCAGCGCAAAAACAAACAGTACAATAAACAACAGGAAGCGCTGAAAAAATGGCCTGCTTTTTTCAGTTGCAATCATAAAAATTATCGGAATAAACATAGATAATGCAGCCCCGTACATGGCATGGCTTTTATAAAAAGGCTGCATCACCCATTGCCCTTCCTGATCTGCAAATCCATATCCGGCATGTCGGCCAAGGGTGTATAACACAACAATAAACAGGGCAAAAACCTGTGTCAAAATGAATACCTGCTGCATTTTTGGTTTTTCATAAAAAATCCGTGTTCCCAGAAAGAATACGGGTACTATTAACCATAAATGCGCCAGAAAAAACTTCCAGCTAACCATTGGCATCTGACTTGTAATAGAGGCCAGAAACAGAAAAATGAAATAAATATAAAAAGCAACTGAAACAGGATGACTTCTAAGTTCCCGCCAGCTTTTTCCAGAGTGTATACTGAATAATAAATACATTAATAATAACCCGGCAAGTAAAGGCTCCGATGGAAGGCTTAATGCAATATTATAATCAAAATCATTTAAATTAATGGAGAGCGGCACTAAAAATGCAGTTAGCAAAAGAACTTTCTCAAGTGATGTGAAATACAGATATATCAGAATAATTACAAGTGGAAACAGTGAGAAAATCAAAGTGTCTTTAACACTGATCAGATAAAGGTTCACTGCAAGAAAAGCCAGCGCAAACAGCGAAACCCAAAGGGCTGTTTTACGATTTATTCCTGTATGGTTCCGGATATCAGGCATTCTGTTTCCACTTCCTGTATTGTTCAAATGCAGCAATTCCGATTAGTGTAATAAGCATAGATGAGAAAACAGTAACTACAACAATAAGCCAGCGTACCGGATAAGCTTTTTTATCGGGAGGGTAAGGGCTGATAATTTCATTTGAGTATGTAAGTTTCTTATAAACATCAATTTTAGCTTCCTCATATTCCAAAACGGTTTCCGCATATGATTCTGCTGTGTTTTCAAGTTCTATACTCAGCAATTTGAATTCCTCTCCTTTTTCTTCAAAATTGCTTATCAGCTTAGTAATGTACTGTTTATTGGTTGATGTTGCACTGAAAAAGCCACGATATGCTTCTTTAATTTGAACCTCAAGTTCAATAAGATTATATTCTTTGCTTAATATCTGTAGCTGCTCAAAAATAGAATCAATTCTGTTTTTAGTAGCATCCATTAAATCTTCTTTAATGGATAGAACTTCTTTTGCTTTTTGACGCTGAGTATGCTGAACCTTTTTATTATATTCTTCAATAATCGCTTTATTTATTTCATAAGCCAGCATGGGATCCTTATCCAAAACATCGATCTGAACCGATTCGAATTCAGTTCTTCTAATACTTACATGATCATCAAGCTCCTCGTAAATGCGGTATTTGAAAAATGGATTGTTTTTGTCAATACCATAATGATCAGCCAAATTAAATTGTTCAATTATCGAATCCCTGATTGCATTGGATTCAAAAAACTGAAGCATTTGCTCTGTTTCTGTTTCGGTAGAATATGGAATCAGGTTTGACGGATAAACCGTGGAGGTTGATTTGTAGAGCGGAGTAATAAACCACGGACTACTGAATAATACTGATGCACCCGAAGAGATGACAAAAATAAGAACAAGAACTTTCCAGTATTTGAACAGTAGCGTTAAAAGCTGATCCTGACGTTTTGTTTTATTCATAATATCAGATTATGATGAAAGACGTTTGAACTTTTTATAATTTTCCACAAGGATTATTCCAATTACAGTTACAAAAAATGTAGCAAATGTGGAGATAACAACAATGAGCCAGCGCACCGGATATGCTTTCTTCTCAGGTTTCATGGCATGGTCAACCACAAATTTTTGTGGTATAACCTGTTCTGCATCAACTTTTGCCTCCTCATATTTTGCCCTCATTTCAGTCAGCATTTTCTTTTCGTATTCAAGAGCGTCTCTGAGCGACACATATGCTGAACCATATTTGGCAAGGGTATCCAGTTTGTCCTCAATTATTTTGGCGGCCTGCATATTTCCTTTTCCGATTTCCCGGGCCCAGGCTTCATTTAAACGCTCAGCCTGTGATTCATAATCATGAATGCCATATTTTCTTAAACTGGTCAACGAGTCTTCCTTCCATTGTATTTCAGCCTGTAATTCCTGGTAGGTGCTTTGAACAATAAGAAAACCTTCTATTGTTCTTTGTTTTTGAAGATTGTTTTTTACCGTGTCATATAAATTTGCAATTTCGTTTGCAATATCTGCGGCAATCTGCGGATCCTTATCTATTACAGTTATTTCAACTGCCATGTATTCTGTTCTGCTGAATGAAATATTACTGTTGTATTCTTTAAACAAACTGGTGTACTTGTATTTTGAATCAGGATCAATGTCATAATGCTCCATTAGATTAAATCTTTCAATAACCCTTGATCTGATTTCAGTAGAATTAAGGATTTGCAGCATTTGTTCAGCTTGTTCTTCTTCTCCAAATTCATTAATATCTTCATCACCGCCCCACGTTGTTGAAATCAATGCTTTTGAAACGGTATTGGTTGAAGTAGGAAACATAATTACTGTTGCCTCATACTTGTTTGGTATAAGTAATGACACCCCTGCTGAAATTACTGCTGCAATCAGGCTGATTATAATCAATACCTTTCTCCATTTAAAAATAAAAAAGAGAAAATTCATTTGATCGGCAGCCAGATTTTTTTCAGGTTCACTGCTCATAGTAGTCATATAATATGTATTTGTAAACTGCAAAGGTAAGGAAACAATGTAAAATCGAAACCTTTGAAACTATTTTTGTAATTTAACCCTGATGTTGGCACAGGGAAACAAACGAGATAAAAAAGATGCTTCGTAATACATCCGCATTCTGTTTCCCGCATTAATAAATGGTTCAAACAGGTAATTGCCAAAAAACAACCCCTTTTTATAAAACCAGATTTGTTTATAAATCACTTTTTCAAAATGAAAATCAAAGTAGTAATCACGTCCGTTTGGTGCTTTTGAAGTGAAAAAGTCAAAAGTCTCAATGGAAAAGCGCTTTTTGTGTGTAGGATCAATGTAATTAATTCTAGATGTGAAATGAGGCACCCTAATTTCGATAATTCCTCCTTTTTTCATAATTCTATGCAGTTCTTTAAGCACCGGAATATATTCAATGTGCTCAAGAATGTCCTGGCATAGGATATAATCAAATAGTTCATCTTCAAAGGGCAAAGGAAGCGTATTGACGTCGTGAACTACATCAACTCCTTCCAAAGGGGAAACATCAAGGTTAACCCAGCCCTCTTTAATGTCAGTGCCACAACCAAGATTTAGCTTTTGTTCCATGGAAGCTGTTTTAGAATACTGAAAGAACTTTGTCTGTATAGAATTATTGCCTTATAGGCAATGAAAATCAACCATATTATCACTAATCCTGCAATCTGAATATTAAGATTATTGGTATATTCTTTAAATAGAATTCCGGCGATAAAAAGTAAAATGCCGAAAAGTAAAAGTAAAAACATGTTTTTTGCTAATGCCTTTGGCTTAACAATAATGAAAACCAGAATCAATTGAGAAACAGCTACCATAAACTGGGTACTTACACCGGCGATTGCGGCACCCTGTTCTTTCATGACAGGAATTAATATGAAATTCAAACCAATATTCAGAATAACTCCTATTGCGGCAATTATATTAAGTATTTTCAGACTTCCGTGTGCTGTTAGTAAAGTTCCGAAAATGTATACCATTGAAAGAGGAATAATTCCGGGGAGTAGAATTTTCAATACATCTGATGACTCTTTAATGTGCTCAATATACAGCAGATCTATAATCTCTTTAGGGAAAAACCAACCCAAAGCTGCAAAAAGCATGCTTGAACTTAAAAGAAGCGATGCAGCTATATTGATTATTTTTCCGGTATCAATTTTTTCTGCAAACATCCTGCTGAACAAGGGTAGTAAAATAACTGCAAACAAGTAGGCAAACATGTTTAGTGCATCAAGAAGACGATATGCTGATGCATACATTCCCGCATGAATAGATCCGTTTGGCAGCAGCCGTTCAAGCATTACGCTGTCAACACGGTAATAAAACAACATTAAGAATGCCAGCAGTGCAAACGGAAAACTCTGACGAAAAAGCACACGGTATAATTTCATGTCCCATTTGATCTTTTTCAGGGCAGAGTATCTGATGACAATATAAAATGCAATTAGTGCAGTAATTATATAAGCAAGAGTTTGCAGTGATGCAAAGTAGTATATATTGATCTCGACATTAAATACATTCCCCCAAATCAATACTGAACAAAAAATAATCATCAGCAGGCGATCGAGTACAGATAGAACACTATCGGTTTTAAACAGTTGCAGGCCACTGATATTGGATCTGAGATACAGGATAAGTGATGAAAGCATTTGGTTTATTCCCACCCAGAGAAATAGTTTAAAATGCAGCGTGTCGTAACCAATAATGAATGCAATCGAAACCGAAACAATACCATATAGCAATGCCAGCAATGATTTCATTCCAAGGATATTGCTCACATATTTGTTTATCATGTGGCTGTACCTGGCTACATTACGGTTATTAAATCCCGTTAAGCCAAAATCGAGTAGAAAAGTAAAAAGAAAGGAAAAGTTTAAAACAGCAAAGTATAATCCATACTGTTCGGCACCAACAGTGTTTTGAACCGTCCGGTCAATGCCAAATATCCAGAATGGTTTAACCAGCAGGTTTAGTCCCAGCAGGAAGAAGAGGTTTATGATGAATTTTTTCTGCATGAAAAGGGCATGAGAGAAAAAAAGTGCATATTTGTCGCAAATTTACACAAAAAGCAATATACATGAGCCGATTGCAGATTGCCATCAATACACGTCACTGGATTCCCGGACAAATGGAAGGGATAGGGCGCTATGTAATGAATTTGGCAGATCGCATCAGCAAAGCACATCCCGAGGCTGATTTCCATTTTATTTTTGATCGTAAAGTAAAGTTTAATCACGATTTCCCCAAAAATGTCTCACTGCACACGGTTTTCCCTCCGGCGCGCCATGTTTATGTTTATCCCTACTGGTATAATATAGGAGTTTCAAAGCTACTGAAGAAAATCAAAGCCGATATTTTTCTTTCACTCGATAATATGTATTCGCTAAAATGCCCGTGCAAAGGAATTACCGTAATACATGATATAAATTTTGAGCATTATCCCGATAATCTTCCATCTAACATTTCAAAATACTACAGAAACAATACTCCGAAATTTATTGAAGCGGCCAGTAAAGTGATTACTGTTTCTCAGTTTTCTAAAGACGATATTGTAAGTACCTATCGGGCAGATGCCAATAAAATTGAAATTGTTTATAATGGTCTTGGATCCTTTTTTAAGCCGCGGACAGAAAAAGAAAAATCGGAAACCCGGCATAAATTTAGTACCGGCCGGCCATATTTCCTGATTCTGGGGTCAATAAATCCACGAAAAAACGTATTGCGAACAATAGAGGCCTATGCCGAATTTCGAAAGCGCAGTAAGGAAAACATCGCTCTGCTTATTAGCGGACGTCCGATGTGGAGAGGCGATGAAACAGCTTCGCTGATTGAAAAAACCCCTTTTAAAGAGGATGTTTTTTTCACCGGGTACCTCAGCGATGAACAACTTGGCCAAGTGGTTGGAGCGGCAGAAGCACTTTTATATATGTCGTATTTTGAAGGTTTTGGTGTTCCTGTGATTGAGGCGTTTGCCTCCGGAGTTCCGGTTGTGGCCGGTAATCGCAGTGTAATGCCTAAAACCTGCGGCGGTGCTGCGCTTCTGACAAATCCTTTTGATGTGTCAGACATTGCTTCTGCTTTGGATAAAATTCTGGAAGAAAACCTGAGAAAAGAACTCATTGCTAAAGGACTCGAACGAGCCAAAGATTTTTCCTGGGATAAAAGCGCCGAAAAGCTCTGGGACATTATTCAGGAAGTAATATTGAAAAAGTAGAAAAGTAAGAAGTTAAAAGTGATTCATTAACTTTCCACTTTTGACTAGTCATGATGATACGGCTCTTTCCTGATAATACTACATGCACGGTATAGTTGCTCAGCAAAAATTAACCGCACCAGCTGATGAGGAAAAGTCATTTTAGACAACGCAACTTTTGCATCCACATGGTCAAGTAATTTAATATGTGCGCCATAAGCTCCGGCTATCACAAAAACCATGTTTTTCGTCCCTGTAATTGATTTTTTTTCAATAAATGAAGCAAATTGCCGGCTGGTAAATTCTTTGCCCTTTTCATCGAGAAGAACCAGAAAACCACCCGGGTTTATGTGTTTTAAAAGCCGTTCTGCTTCTGCCTCTTTTTGCAGTTCCGGGTCTGAAATATTTTTAACTTCAGCACTCTCAATCACTTCAATTTTAAAATAGTGTTTTATTCGCTTCAGGTATTCCTGCATGCCATCTAAAACATGCTGTTCTCTGGTTTTTCCACAAAAGAGTAGGGTGAGTTTCATGAATACAAATATACTAAAAACCCCTTCTGGTCCACAGACTCATGATTTAAGACTCAAGAGTCATAATTCCAGATTCAAAAACCAATCCGCGAAAATCCGTTAATTCATAAAAACAGCGTCCATCAGCGTCTACAAACTTTAGTTCAAAAATCATAATTCATAAATCATACCTCCTAAATCAAAAAGTCGTAACTTTGGCTTAATAATTGCACTTTGTTGCGAAAAAAGATAAGTCATGCGCACATTCATTGTCATATTGATTTCTTTATTTAGTTTTTCAATCCATGCCTCTAATGAAGATACTCTTACCTTGAGTCTTAATGATGCAGGTGATGATATCGCTTCAGCCATCAGGGAAGGTGATGCTTCTAAACTGGCTGCATTTTTTGCCTCAACAATTGAGCTTAGTGTGCCTGGCAAAAAGGGATCATACAGTAAAACTCAGGCAGAAATGATAATGCGCGAATTCTTCGAAACGTATCCGCCAACTTCTTTCACTATCACCGCTGAAGGAAAATCAGCTGCTTATAGCTTATATGCTATCGGATCTTATGTCTCCGACGCTAAAACATTTAAAACATACTATCTTATTCGCAGAGCCGACACCGGATTTACACTTCATATACTGAAATTCGAAGAAAAATAAGCCGGATTCTCTGTGAATTCCCTTCAAATTTCTTAAGTTTGTCTTTTAGGTTTTAATAAATCTCAATTCATGAAATACGGACTGACCATTGAGCAGATTATTGATTTTGCTTTTAAGGAAGATCTTGGAGACGGAGATCACACTTCGTTAAGCACTATTGATATTACAAAGCGAGGCAAGGTAGCACTTTATGTAAAAGAAGAAGGTGTGCTTGCAGGTATTGATCTGGCCCGAAAAATATACCATCATTTTGACCCTGAAATCAGTATTCAAATGATTCTTAATGATGGAGCCAAAGTGAAGAAGGGTGATATTGCATTTATTGTTGAGGGAAAGGTGATTTCGCTTCTTTCCTGCGAAAGACTGGTGCTGAATTTTATGCAACGCATGAGCGGAATTGCAACCAGAACACATAATATGACTTCTTTATTAGAGGGTACAAAATGCAAAGTTTTAGACACCCGTAAAACAACTCCTTTATTGCGTGAACTTGAAAAAGCTGCAGTGAAGATTGGAGGGGGAGAGAACCATCGTTTTGGTTTATATGATATGGTGATGATTAAAGACAACCATGTTGATTTTGCCGGTGGTATTCAAAAAGCGATTGAAAAAACACATCATTATTTGAATGCTAAGAAGCTTGATATTCCAATTGAAATTGAAGTAAGAAACCTAAAAGAATTAAATGAAGTACTAGCTATTGGTGGCGTTCAAAGAATAATGCTTGATAATTTTACTCCTGAAAAAATTAGAGAAGCTGTTGATTTAATTGACGGCAAATTTGAAACGGAAGCCAGTGGAGGCATTACGCTTGAAAATGTGCGGGAATATGCTGAAAGTGGTGTGGATTTTATTTCTTCAGGAGCTCTTACACACCATATAAAAAGTATGGATTTAAGCCTGAAAGCACTTGACTAACAGATCCAGAAATAGAAGACCTTTTATTCCTCAAACTCGTTTGTATCGTCGGGTTAAAGTATTTACAAATACGAGGAGTTTTCCCGGAGCAGATGGCAAAACAATAAGCTTTGTCATGAAAGTTATGCAAATGGGATTTCAAAACTCACTGCTGGGTATGCGAGCGTCTGCTCTTTCATTCAAATTTCTTCTTGCCGCCATTCCTGGACTTATTGTGCTTAACCTGACATTGCCTACGATTTTACCTTCAGGTACACGCCATTTACTCTTTCAGATGCTTTCAGAATTTCTTCCACGACAAATATTTGGGTCAGTTGCTCAGCCAATAAGCAGTGCGGCAGGCTATACGGCCAATAACGGAATCCTGTCCGTAATAGCCATAGCCTCTTTATATTTTGCGGTAAACGGAATGCGGGCAAGCATGCAGATTTTCAATCAAACCTATCATATTCGCGAAAGTCGCCCTTTGTGGAGACAATTTGGCGTTGCCCTTCTTATGGTGATTTCCTCAATGATTATTATTGGGGCGGCCATGCTTGTTTTCCTCTTTAATCAGTATGTTATGTCATGGCTTGAACAAGAGAACATTTTGAGCGGATACTGGTCTTCTAATATGTTTCAGATTACAAAATGGTTCGTGTTTTATATGGTTTTGTTGCTGTTTTTATCCATGCTTTATTTTCTGGCTCCTTCAAGAAAATCGCGACTCAGAATATTTACACCCGGAACACTGCTTGCTGCCTTGCTGGCGCTACTTGCCTTTATGGGCTTCGACCAGTTTATAAAACACTATAGCAATTATCAGGTGGTATATGGTGGTATTTCGGCTCTTTTCATACTTATGCTCTTTCTTTTTATCATAGCCAATATTTTTCTCGGGGGCTTTGAAATAAATGCAGCCATATATTTTGGCGGAAAGGACAAGCAGAAATATCCTGGATTAGATATTAAGGAAGAAAATGAAAACAAATAGCCTATATTTGCACTATGCTTGAAAAATTTGACACCAGGGCGCCAAAATCGGCAAGTAAAGAAGAAGTAAAAAAGAAATTTAATCAGTATATTGAGCGTTTACGAGCTATGCAATGCCTCTTGTATGCCGAGGATAAACGCAGTGTTTTAATTATTCTTCAGGGCATGGATGCCTCTGGAAAAGACAGTACTGTAAAACATGTTTTCGGACAAATCAACCCTATGGGTGTTCGAGTTAAGCCGTTTAAAAAGCCAACAGAAGTTGAATATTCGTATGATTTTCTTCGCAGAATCCATAAACATACTCCTCCATCCGGGCAAATTCATATTTTCAATCGCTCTCATTACGAAGATATACTTGTGCCAGAAGTGCATGGATATGTAAGCAAAGAAAAAATTGAGCGCAGATATGATTATATCAATGCTTTTGAACGTAATTTGGTAGACCATAATACAATAATTTTTAAGTATTTCCTACATATTTCTAAGGAAGAACAGGTGGAACGTTTTCAAAGGAGGTTGACACGCCCTGATAAATACTGGAAATACGATCCATCAGATTTAACTGAATCACAAAGATGGGATGATTATCAGAAAGTGTATGAAAAGATTTTTAAAAAATGCAGTCCTGATATTCCATGGACCATAATTCCTGCTGACAATAAATGGTATCGCAATTATCTGATATCGAAAGATATTGTTGAGAAACTTGAAAGCCTTGACATGGAATACCCCGAAGGATACTTCAGCAAGGAAGAGAACCGTCGCCAGGCAGAAGATGCATTGGTAGAACGCATGAGTGTCTTAAATCTTAAAAAATAATGAATATGAGCGATAATGAATTTGATATGGATTCTCTGGAAGACGCAATGAAAAATTTACAGAACGCTTTTTCTCAGGGCCTAAGTGCTATGAATCAGGCAGGTGAAGAAGCTACTGAAGACATGGATCCGGACCATAGAATTATTGTTGATGTGAATCTTTCTGCAAACGTTGAAGGCAGAAACTATGTTAATAATGTACATCTTGAGTTTTTGGCAGAGTTAAATTCTGTCTTGAATGCAGAAACCGGAGATATCGGTTCATTACTTGCCGGACTTGGGGTTGATTTGAGTGAAGAAGAAAGCGGGCAGGTTGCTGAACAGCTTGGTAAGCCGCGGGTTATTGCATCGCTAGATGGTTTTGAACAAGAGAAACTTGAGTTGCATTCTTCAGACGGGCAAATCAATACCGGAATTAATGAAGCCGGAAATATGCTGATTACCCTGGATAACGGAAAATTGCATTTTTCGTTTAATAGTGTGCTGGCTTTGCCCGATATTCAGGCTGAAAAAGAATTGTACTATGCCATTCCGTCGCAGCAGATCATGGAGGAGAAGATAGTTCTGCCTATTGAAAATCGCAATGATGTGATTAGTTTTTCTTGGGAAGAAAAGAATAAAGATGGGTTAAAAGTCTCAGGGAAATTGAGGGTTGAAGAACTATAATTACAAGAATTTCACCTCCGTAATTCCATCCCCGCCCGCATCGATGTGGGCATCTTCAAAACGCAAAACATCTTTGTAATCAAGCAATTGATCACGTAATATTTTTCGCAAAATCCCATGTCCTTTTCCATGTAAAATGGAGAAAGAACGCATGCCTATGAGCAAGGCCTGATCAATGTATTTATCCAGTTCTTCCAGCGCCTCATCCACTCGTTTTCCTCGAAGATCAAGGGTGGGAGATAGCTTCTTCTCTTCATGAATAACTTTTGTGCGCTTTTGATTCTTTTGCTCCTTTTTGGGCTGAACTTTTACCAATTTGTCCAAAGCAATCTCTAATTGTGCATGACTAAAAAGCACCCTGGCCTTTTTACCTTTTATTTCAATAACCTCGCCTTCTTCATGCCCGTTTTCCAGCCGAACGATGTCTCCTTTAGCTGAAGGAGTAGTCTTTTTTTCTTCCTTCTGCGCCGTCTTCTTTAGTGGAAGCTGTTCCAGTTCAACATCTTGACCATCAGAAATACTCAATTTCTCCTTTTCAAAATCTTTCCTGATTTTTTTGCTCCTTTCCTGTTCTGCACCAGACTCTTTGATTTCCCTAATTGTTTTTTCAATAAGTGCATTGGCTTTATCGAGTTTGGCTTCTGCCTCTCGCTCAGCTTTGCGTAATATGCGATCGCGTTTTTCAAGAAGACTTTTATTCAGCCCTTCGTATTTTTGAATAAGCTCATTTACAAAGTCTTCTGCCACAGAGAGTTCTTTACGACGTTCGTCCAAAATGTGTTTTTCGTTTTCCAGATCCTGAACCATGTTTTCCATCTCAATGCGACTTTGACCTATATTTTCGCCTGCTGCATCAAGAATGTCTTTTGGAAGACCTATTGATGAGGCAATTTCCAGAGCAAAGCTGCTTCCGGGTTTTCCTCTTTTCAATATATACTGCGGACGAAGGCGCTCATTGTCAAACAGCATGGCTGCATTTACCAGCCCCTCATTGTTAGACGCAAACATTTTCAGATTAAAATAGTGGGTGGTTATAATTCCGAAAACTTTCTTTTTATTAAGTCCGTGAAGAACAGCTTCGGCTATAGCTCCGCCACTTTCAGGTTCGGTGCCGCTTCCAAATTCATCAATAAGCACCAGGCTGTCCCCGTCAGCATTTTCCAGAAAGTTTTTCATGTTCAGCAGATGCGATGAATAGGTAGAAAGATCATTTTCTATGCTTTGCTGGTCACCGATATCGCTGAAAATATAATCGAAGGCAAACAGTTCTGATCCTTCACCAGCCGGAATTAAAAATCCACACTGAAACATGTATTGCATGAGTCCGGCAGTTTTCATGGCCACCGATTTTCCGCCTGCATTGGGTCCGCTGATCAGCATGATACGCTCATCGGGATTAAGCTCAAGATTCAGTGGAACAATGTAGCGGTTCTGCTTTTTTAAGCTGGCTTCGAGAATTGGATGACGGGCGTTGATCAGTGAAAAGCGTTTGTCGCTTGATAGTTTTACAATATTTGCATTATGTTCTATGGCCAGTTGTGCTTTTGACTTTACAAAATCAAGAAAACCCAGAAACTCAGTATTTTTCAGTATTTCTGCACTTAGAGGTCTTATTTCATCAGTAATGGCAATTAAAATTCGCTTTATTTCACGCTTTTCTTCTGCTTCGAGATCCTGAATGGAATTATTGAGTTCAAAGATTTCAATAGGCTCAACAAAAGCCGTTTGTCCGGTTGCAGACTCATCGAGAACGACACCTTTAATAGAGCGCTTTTTAGCAGCCGGCATCGGAATAACAAGGCGACCGCTTCTGATACTAAGGTTTATATCTTCCTCTACAACGCCTTTTTCTTTCAGGCTTTGCAAAATGCCGAATATGCTTTTTTCAATCTTTTTGCGCTGTTTTTCAATCTTCGATCGGATTTCTTTCAGCTTTTCCGATGCTGAAGATCGTATTTCCCCGTTTTCATCAACAATGGCATTGATTTTTTGTGAAAGAGAATATGTATATGTCTGCTCTTCACACAATTCATTTAATAACGGGCAATGCTCTTCGTTTTTTGCGAAAATTCCTTTAATTCTGTGAACGGAATCAATAATAAATGCAATGTCAATAAGCCGCTCTATTTCTATGGCCGTTCCCGGGGTTTTAATCCGGTCTATTTCGGGCCGTATGTCTTCATGTGCCAGCGCAGGAATGCCACCTTCAAATTCAAGTATATACTTCAGTTCAGACGTTTGTTTCATGGCAGAAATAATTGCTTCTGCTTCCTGCATGAATAATTCAGCTTCTGCCATTTCCCGCCCAAAAGGAGTATGGCATTTTCCAAGCAATTGTCTGCGGATTTCGCTAAATTCCAATGCGTGTTCTATGCTGCTGAATGAAGACATGGTGCAAAGATACGGTTATCAGTGGAAAGTGAAAAGGATAAAGTGGAAAGTGCGATAGTAGATGCGGATTTACGCCGGAACTTTTGTTTTGCAGATTGACGCTGATATGAAGTGTTTTGATTGGTCAGTAAATTATAAGCTTGTCGGAGTATACAGCATTATTTGCAGTAAGTACTTGAACGAAATAAATGCCTTGCGGCAAGGAATGAATATCAATAATTGTTTTTTTTGATTCTAATACACAAATTCCTTTTGCAGAATATATTTTGGCTATTGAAATATTAGGAAGATTAATTTGAATGTAATCTTTCGTTGGATTTGGATAAATGAAGGGCTCTGAAATTTGAGGTTCATTGATTCCAATACTTTGCCAGCAATTCCCAAGGTTCATTTGCCCACTTCCATCTACAGAAAAAATGGTGTCATTTCTTGAATAACATATTGTAGACCCCCAATTATCCACCCAATATAGTTCATTGTAAAACAGCCCATTGTCACACCCAACGCCTTCAACAAAAGCAAAATATAGCCAACCATTTACCAATAACCTTTTATGAAACGTATCTCCTATTAACACAGAATCTATATACATTACTTCAGCAGGCCAGATTGTATTCCCATCATTTGACATCGTTATATTCATTGTATCTCCAACACTTAGCCCAAAATTATATAATATAAACTCTGTTGTATCAAAACCCGATTCTAAAGTGTATTTGCAAAAAACCGTGTCGCCTGAGACTCTCAGAAAACTTTTACAACCATTGTAATATTGTTCAATTTTTGTGAATGTTTTGCCATTAATTATAGTATCAGAACCTGTTTTGTAATACTGGATTGTTGTAGCTGGCGGACTTCCAGGTGGATAAAAAACATAAATGGAATTACTGCATGTCCAGGAGCAATTATTTAAAGGAAAGGATTCTTGCCCACTCAGTTTTAAAACAAAGGCTAATAAAAAACTAATAACTATAAATCGCATTATTTTACTATTTGATGCAATTTACAACTTTTCAAAATGCTATACAAAATTTGGAGAATAATTACACACACATATTCCTTCTTATCGGAGGATGCGGATCATAATCCTCAACAACGAAATCATCTATGGTTAACTGATCGAAAGGCTTTTTGGCAATATGCAATTTAGGCATAGGCCTGGGTTCTCTCGACATTTGCTCAAGAATTGCTGTTACGTGATCGTATTTTTCTTCATTACCGTCACTTGGCGCATTTTTGTCGATCCATTCAATTACACCCAAATACTCCGCTCTGTCTGAAACCTCTCTGATTCTTTGTTGTACCTCTCTGAAATGCTCTTTATACCATTGGGTTCTCTTTCCTATACTGGTATAGAAATGCGCATCGCCAAAAGAGTGGATAAATGTTTTAGGTGTCATATCTGCTGCCTGTGCAATAATATGGGTGAGCGCAGCATAACTGGCGATATTGAAAGGAACGCCTAAAAACTGGTCGCAACTTCTTTGATACAGTTGTAATTCAAGTTCGCCTTCTTCGTTGGCTGTTGCCTGATACAAAACGTGACACGGAGGTAAGGACATGTGTGGAGTATCTCCTGGGTTCCATGAATCAACAATATGTTTTTTCCCTGTGGGTTTCTTTTTCAATCCTTCAATCATTTTGCCCAGCTGGTCAATTTCAATAAAGGTTTGCTTGTCGTGATCAAAATACTCCCATCTTCTCCATTGTTTTCCGTAAATGGGTCCGGCATCGCCCCACCTCATGGCAAATTCTTCATCTTCTTTGATTCGCTGCCCGTATTCTGCCATGGCAGTATCCCAGTCGGGCGAGTATTTTACCAGTCCTTCGGGGAAAATCCCCTCTTTAATCATGCCGGGAAGATTATCCTGAAAAGCATCAGGCCTCCAGATTGGACAATTATTGTCTTCAAGATATTTTGTATTCGTATCTCCTCTTAAGAACCATATTGTTTCGTGAAACATGGATCTTGTAAACATCTTTTTTGTAGTCAGCAAAGGATACCCTTCTCTGAGGTCGTATTCGTTCTGATATCCGAATAAAGAGATGATACCCGAACCCTTGCTTCCTCCTTTAAAATTTGAACGGTTGGAAGTTAAAATTGC
>PKSX01000131.1 GCA_002869435.1 Marinilabiliales bacterium
AAGACAGATCTCAGTTGCGGCAGCTGTAACTGCACCAGGTACGGTTACAGGATAAACGGTTATTGTATGTGCTGCAGAAAACGCTGCTCCACAAGTACCGCTTTGTACTTCGGCACGATACATATAGGTGCCGGCTGCAGCGGGTGTCTCTGAATGTGTTGTTGTTGTATTCGCTATATCAGTCCAGATCGTTCCACCATCTGTGCTTACCTGCCACCTCAGGACTGTTCCTGTATGGCCTGCAAGAGTCATTGTTCCGGTTGGATCTCCAAGACATATTTCTGTACTTGGTCCTGATACAGTACCACCAACAGAAGCAGGATAAACAGTGATAGAGAAACTGGTTGAATTCACAGCAGGACATACACCTGACTGAATAACAGCCCTGTAATCCCAGGTTCCTGCAACACCAGGAGTTTCACTATGAGTAGTTGTAGTATTTGCAATATCAGTCCAGGTTGTTCCACCGTCATTGCTTCTTTGCCATTTTACAATGTTTCCAACATAACCAGAAAGAGTCATTGTTCCGGTTACATCACCAAGACAAATTTCGGTATTGGTTCCGGTTACTGTACCTCCAACTGATGTCGGATTTACCACAATATTATAATTATTTGAATAAGAAGGAGGACATGATCCACTTTGAACCTCCACACGATAGTCATATGTTCCTGCACCAACAGGTGTTTCAGAATATGTTGCAGTGGTGTTTGCTATATCAGTCCATGTAGAACCCCCGTCGGTACTAACCTGCCATTTATTAATGGTTCCGGTATATCCGGTAAGAGTCATTGTACCTGTAGGGTCTCCAACACAAATCTGTGTAAATGTACCACTTAAAGTACCACCAACAGAAACTGGATATACAGTTACTGAATGTGATGCTGAGAAATCTTCAGAACAGGTTCCGCTTTGTACAACGGCTCTGTACAACCAGGTTCCTGCTGAAGCAGGTGTTTCGCTATAAGTATCCGCTGTGTTTGCTATATCAGTCCATGATACTCCTCCATTATTTGACTTTTGCCATCTTACAACACTACCGGTATAACCAGTCAAAGTAAGAAGTCCTGTAGGATCACCAAGGCACACCTCTGTAACAGCTGATGAGACTGTTCCCGGAACTGTTGTAGGATGAACTGTGATACCTACAATACTACTGAATGCAGCCGGGCAAGCTCCACTTTGGACTTCTGCTCTATATTCCCAATATCCGGCAGATGAGGGAATCTCTGAATAGGTCGAAGCAGTACTTACAATATCAGTCCATGCACCGCCATCAACACGTTTCTGCCATTTGTTTACAGTGCCGGTTTCTCCTGAAAGAGTAATTACTCCGGTGTTTTCACCGAAACAAATCTCCGTATTCGTAGGAGTTAGGGTTCCACCAACAGTGGTTGGGTCATTAGTAAGAGTAACAATATTAGAAAATCCGGAGATGGTACCGCCATTATCGGTATAGCCTTTATAGTCACCATCTGAAAGTCCGGTAAATGTATGTGTATTGGTATTACCGGTCCAGTTAGCCACCGGGGCACCGAGTCCAGTTACGAGGTAAAATGTTTGATTTGCTGTCTCATTTGATGTAATGGTCACGTCACCAGAACCGCAACCAGGCGTTGCCGTTGCAGTAATAATGGGTCCTGATTGATCATAAGTAAACTCAGGATGCAATAAAACTGAAGCAGCATCACCAAAACCAGCTTCAAATGTATACCATGTACCCGGTGAGCTTGGTCCAAACATAAAGTAACCAGTTGAGGCAACACTCTCGCTACGGAAAGCTGTCATATATGTACAGAACTGGTGAGTGTTATAATCATGACCAGCATCATAATTCAGCTGGTAACCAATAAAGAAGTTTCCTGTAACTGCAACACTATCCGGAATAGTAATGAAATTCCATGCTGCTTCTGTGAAAGTTGTAATAGGAATAATTGAATCCCAAAGAATAGTGCCAGGTTGACCACCACCATCTTCAGCAATATACCAGGTAACAGTTTTGCCTGTTCCCTGTGCAGAATAACAGCCAAACTCAATTCCTGAAATTTTTCCGGGATATGAGTTGGAATAAAACTCTGCATATTCAAGCAAATAATTTCCAGATCCATCATCTCCATGGCCAGGAATTAAACCGTTGGTAAAACCATAAACAGCGAGACCATCAGAGAATATCATGTTTGTACAAGTATCTGTACCACCAACCACTACAAAATCGGTTCCGGTAACTGCATCTGATCCGTGTGCATTGGTTGCTGTTAAAGATGGAGAATATAATCCGGGAGAATTATATGTAATAGAAGGGGGTGTTTGACCTGAATAAGTCGAAGGCGTGCCTCCGGGGAAAGACCAGCTCCACGCAGTTGGAACCTGAATACTGTAATCAGTATAGTCAACAGTTCCTCCAACAGGGATAAATGGTCTGAGATAAAGGTCTTTAAGGTTACCTGTTCCATAAAAATCGGCAATAGGTGCACGACCCAATACTTCAACATAGTTGGTTTTCAATTCATCATCACTACCTGCAGCATTTGCAGCAGTTAGTGTTACATCGTAATATCCTGCAACATAATACTCAACTGTTGGGTTCTGAGTATATGATGCCAGAGGAGTACCACCGGGGTTGTCCCAGGCCCACATTGTTGGGTTATTGGTAGAAAGATCAATAAAATCAACACTTTCACCTTCATATATAGATACCTGAGTAGGCTGTACAGTTGTTGAAATAGAAACATCATCAAGGTTCAGATAATACCAGTCTGTACAGTTAAAGTGACGGAATGCCACATAAACAGTTGAATTACCTTTATATGCAGCAAGGTCAATATTACGCTCAAGATATGCAGTATGTCCTGCAGGAAGAGTTTCTTCAAATACAAGAGAAAAGTCTCCGGGAGCTGTTCCGGTTGTTGAAACATAAACACCATAATGCTCTTGTTCCCAAGCCGGATCCTGACCTAATACATAATACCTTAAATTATAATCAGGCGTAGTATTACTCAAATCGACTGCCGGGGCAATCAACCAGTTATCGGGGGTCAGAGGTGCACCATCCCATGATGCTGATGCAGCAACACCCGTTCCTCCATGAGCTGTAAATGTACCGCTATTATCAAATTCCCAGAAATAGGTATCACCATCTTCATCCAGAATTTGCCAACCTGTTGGAAGTGCACCACTTTCGAAATCCTCTACAAGAAGGGTTGGTAGAACTCCGAAATTTGCAACAGGGGCAGAATA
>PKSX01000148.1 GCA_002869435.1 Marinilabiliales bacterium
AAAACCATAACTGCAAGAATAGACCGCATAAATTGCAGCGGACGTATTTTTATAGAACCTGAGCATCCTGTTTATAAAGATTTACAAGCCTATGATTTTGAAATACTGAAAAGAGTTTCGGTTTCTGAAAAAGAAGCTGACATTATAGTGAAAGACTGTTTTGGAAATGATGTTCCCGTGAAAGTGCTTCCCTTTAAAACCAATACTGAAAGAATAACCCTGGGAGTTGCATTTGTTCGCAAAGGAATTCCGATCTTATATGATCCTAATCTGGATACAGAGTTCGATTATAAAGAACGTAAAATTTATGATTTCACCATTTTGAAATTCCAAAAAGATTCAAATGGAGATGATGAAATTGTATTGAGCGATTCGGAGGGCATACAGCAATTCATACCGGCCAATTTTTACAAGCATTACAATTTAAAACCGGGGCAAAATATTACCTGTGAAGTGGTACGTATCAGACCTGGCAGACAACTGAGCCTTGAACCGGTTCATCCATTTTATAAAATCGGTGAGACCCTTAACCTAAGATACGATGCAAAAATGACAAAACAGGAGCTTCAGCATCACCGGCACATACTACATAAGCTCAACAATGAAAAGGGTGATGTTTTTCTGATATCGGACCGTTTTCTTACTGAAGAACTGAAAAAAGGAATGCACCAATACGAGATTGATGCATTCAAAAAAGGTCAGGTATATGTAAAACCTATTCTTTAAAAATCGTACGTCATTCCCAGGTTCTGCATTATGAAAGCCAGCACATCGGCAGCTTCTTCAATCTGCTTTGAAGTAGGTTTTCCTGCTCCGTGTCCGGCCATGGTTTCAATACGAATCATTACAGGGTTTTCTCCCTGATGCTTGTATTGCAATTCTGAGATGAATTTAAAAGAGTGAGCAGGCACAACACGGTCATCATGATCGGCAGTAGTAACCAATGTTGCCGGATACTCAACACCTTCTTCAATATTGTGAAGAGGGCTGTATGCATACAAATATTTAAATCCTTCAGGATCATCACTCGAGCCATAATCTCCTGTCCAGGCCCATCCAATGGTAAACTTGTGAAATCTGAGCATATCCAATACACCAACAGCCGGAAGTGCTACTTTAAACAGGTCGGGACGCTGAGTCATACAGGCACCTACCAGCAAACCACCATTTGAGCCACCCTGAATAGCAATCCGATCCGGTGAAGCATAATCCTTGGCAATCAGATATTCAGCAGCAGCAATAAAATCATCGAACACATTCTGTTTATTTTGCTTGGTTCCTGCCACGTGCCACTCTTTTCCATACTCACCGCCACCACGCAAATTGGCAACAGCATAAATGCCTCCTGCTTCAAGAAATGGTATGGCAGTTAGGCGGAAATAAGGAGTAAGACTAATATTAAAGCCTCCGTATCCATACAGCAAAACAGGTGCTGTGCCATTCATCTCAAGTCCTTTTTTATATGTAATGAACATCGGTATTCTTGTTCCGTCTTTACTCGGGTAAAAAACCTGCTCGGTAATGTATTCATCACCATTGAATTCAATATCAGGAGTAAAAAACTGCTCCTGCTCTCGGGTGTCCAGATCATATTTATAAATTACAGAAGGATAGGTATAACTACTGAAAGAATAGAAAAACACCGGCTCGTCGCGGTCACCGGAAGGCCCGCCCACAGATCCAAGTCCGGGCAAATCAATGGTCCCTTTAAACTCTCCATCAGTGTTGTACATATATAGCTTGTTGGAAGCATGCTCGAGATATTTCAGAATAAACAAGCCATTGATATATGAGACCGACTGCAGAACATGTTCCTGCTCGTCAATAATTGTCTGCCAGTCGGAACTTAATGGTGCCCCGGCATTGACTTTTACCAGGCGGTTATTATCTGCTCCATCGTTGGTCAAAATGTAGAAATCATTCTCAATTACAGCAACAACATCATAGTCATACTCAAAACCAAAAGACAACTGGATAAATCCTTCTTCTTTCTTTTTCAGTGATTTAAAATAGAGTTGATTACCGCTTGTTCCTTCACTCTCTGAAAGAAACAGGTAGTTCTCATCACGATCGCAATAGGCTCCGTAATTTCTGAGCGGATATTCTTCATTACTATAAATCAACTCATCAGATTCCTGAGGTTCACCCAGCTTGTGATAATATACTTTATGAAACTCATTTTTTGTCGTAAGTACTTTCTCTTCATTCTCCACATCGTATGAGCTATAGTAGAAACCTTCCTCACACCATGAAATGCCTGAAAATTTAACCCATTTAATATGGTCTTCGAGCAATTCACCGCTTTCTATATCCATTACAAAGATCTCATTCCAGTCGCTGCCGCCTTTTGAGATTGAATAGGCCATATATTTGTAATCGTGCGAAACAGAATAACTTGCAAGCGAGGTCGTTCCTTCTTCGGAAAGGGTATTGGGATCTAGAAGCAGTTTTTCCTCTCCGTCATATCCTTCACGCACGTACATGACACTCTGATTCTGTAATCCGCTATTTTTAAAATAGATTATCCACGGGCCATATTTTTGCGGTATTCCCATTTTCTCATAATTCCATAAAGACTCCAGCCTTTGCTCAAGATTCTCTCTGAAAGGAATTTGCTCGAGATATCCAAAAGTGAGTTCATTCTGTGCCTCAACCCATTGTTTGGTTGCGTCAGAATTCTCATCCTCAAGCCAGCGATAAGGATCAGGAACTTCGGTGCCGAAGTAATTATCAACATGTTCTCCCCTGTGGGTTTCAGGATAATCGAATGTCTGCGCACTAATCAGACCGGAAAATGCAAAAATAAACATCAGTAAAATCGTTTTATGCTTCATAATCTTTTATTTAACTTTGTGCAGAAACTTTTGTTCAAGTAACAAATTTACAGGTTTTTCTTTTAATATCTAAGACAAGAATTATGAAAAATATTAAGGTGGAAAAAGTTTTTCGCACAGATCTTCGCAAAGGCGAACGTATGGAGGAAACACGTTTTCAATATTCTGAAAAACAATTCGACGAAAATGGCAATTTAATCATGAGCAAAACTGTTGACCCCGATGGAGTGTTGACGGAAAAAAACATCATGAAATACAATGAGAAAGGTCAGCCTGTAGAGCGCGAATACTATGTTGAAGAAAACGAATGGAGCGAAAAAAGCAATAGTGAATACGATGAAAACGGAC
>PKSX01000129.1 GCA_002869435.1 Marinilabiliales bacterium
GCATTGACTTCTTTCATAACAACGCCTTTAGGTTTAACACCCACAATGCGTTTCATTTCTTTGCCGTTTTTGAAAACAACCAGCGTTGGTATGCTTTTCACAGCAAATTTTGCAGCTGTTTTTCTCACTTTGTCCACATTAAGCTTGCAAACCTTCACATTGCCCTTTTCTTCTTCCGCAATCTGATTCAGAACCGGCACCATCATTTTACAAGGCTGACACCATTCTGCCCAGAAATCAACAATAACAATTCCATTGCGAATATGTGTTTTGAAATTAGAATCGTTTAAATGAATAATCAAATCAGACTCTTTTACATTTCCCATCATTTTCATTCGGATAAATGAAAACAGGAATAGCAATACAATGAGTCCTACAACACCAATAATTAACCAAATCCACCAGGCCATAATATTTGATTTTTATTTGCCAAATTCTTTATCCAGTATTTCAATAATATCTTCTTTTCGCTGAATGCTGGTTGTGGCTTTTACCACTTTTCCGTTTTTATAATACATGGTAAACGGAAGTCCCATAAAACCTCTGGTTTCGGGTGCATTACGAATAACATGTGCATCCGGAATATCAAATTCCATATCGGCAAACTTAACATGAGGATACTCTCTTTCCAAAACCTTCATTGCTCCGTATACTGGTGTACACATTGGCCCCATTCTTCCGCAGCATATCATTACATTTTCATTTTCTGAAATGAATTTCTGCCATTCATCGGCAGACTCAATGTGTTTTAAATTTGTGTCTAACATTGTATTAAAAATTTAGTTTAGTCCTCTATAACAATCTCGTGGGTTAGTTTCATCGCCTGGCGGTAAATATAAGACACACCACAATAACGATCCTGAGACAAATTTACTGCTTTCTCAAGTTTTTCCATTGGCAAATCTTTTCCTTTGAAGCGATAAATTAAATGCATATGAGAATAATGTTTAGGATGTTCTTCAGTTAGCTCAGATTCAATATCAATTCTGAAAGAGTCCACTTCCACACGCATTTTCTTTAGAATGGAAATTACATCCATGGCTGTGCAGCCCATTAAAGCCGCTTCCATTAAAGGCTTTGGTCTTGGACCACGATCCTGTCCTCCAACTGACCCGTCGGCATCCATTATTAGTTCGTGTCCGTTTACCTCAGTGCCAAATGCCATTCCGTCTATCCATTCACCAGACATTGTGTTTTTCATATTCAATTATTTAGATTTATGCATTGGTCAATTTTCATTCCACACATTAACATGTGACAATGAGGCAGAAATATATGACATAATGACTAATCATATTCAATATTGTTCATAAAGATTCAATAACCCACTTAAATTTTTCCTTTTTTTACCTTAAGTTTGCAAAATAAAGCCGGAAGCATGCTTACATTTTTTATCTGCAAGGAAGAAAAGATTGTATACGCCTTACAATCAGAGAAGAAACTTACAAAGAGCGATATTGAAAAATGCACATGGTTGTTCAGGAACCCCGACACCATTCAAACCGAAACACATAAAGGAAAATTCATAGGCCCGCGTAGCGAAATGGTTACACCATGGAGCACCAATGCCGTAGAGATTACCCAAAACATGGGCATGAGCGGTATTGAACGCATTGAAATGTTTCGTGAAGACAATGGCAAGTTCGACCCCATGCTCGAAATGCAGTACAAAAACCTGACGCAGGATATTTTTGATATTGTCAGAGAAAAAGAACAAGCTATACCTGTAGAAGACCTTGAGGCCTATAATGAACAGGAAGGATTAGCCTTAAATAACGAAGAGATTCGATATTTGAAATATGTTAGCAAGAAAATTGGCCGTAAACTTACCGACAGTGAGGTTTTTGGCTTCAGCCAGGTCAATTCGGAACATTGCCGTCATAAAATATTCAACGGCAAATTTATCATCAATGAAACTGAAACAGAGAAGTCACTTTTCGATTGGATAAAAAGAACATCAAAAGAAAACCCAAATTTCCTGATATCTGCCTATAAAGACAATGTTGCTTTTGTAGAGGGCCCCGAAATTGATGTTTTTACTCCGAAAGAAGCCGAAAAAGCATCGGATTTTCATGTTTTCAGATCGCCTTCCGTGATTTCTCTCAAAGCAGAAACCCATAATTTTCCAACAACGGTTGAACCTTTTTATGGTGCATCAACCGGTTCAGGAGGTGAGATTCGTGACCGAATGGCAGGAGGGAAAGGCAGTTTACCTGTTGCCGGAACGGCAGTATATATGACTTCCCTTCCGCGTGTTGACGAGGAAGAAGATTTCAGTGCAAAGCCCGAAGAAAGACCGTTTTTATATCAACATCCGGCCGACATTCTAATCAAAGCCTCCAATGGTGCTTCCGATTTTGGAAATAAATTTGGCCAGCCGCTGATTTGCGGATCTGTTTTCACTTTTGAGCATGAAGAAGAGGAAGAAGTAACCGCATATGATAAAGTGATCATGCTGGCAGGTGGAATTGGCTATGCATTAAAAAGCAGTGCCCTAAAAGATATTCCTGACGGAAATGAGCTCCTCATCATGATGGGTGGTGATAACTATCGTATTGGCATGGGAGGCGGTGCAGTTTCTTCTGTAGCCACAGGGCAATACGGCAATAAAATAGAGTTGAATGCCATTCAGCGAGCTAACCCAGAGATGCAAAAACGCGTTTACAATGTCATACGTGCTTTTGCAGAAACCGAAAACAACCCCATTGTATCCATCCATGATCACGGTGCAGGCGGACATTTGAATTGTTTCAGTGAATTACTTGAGGACACCGGTGGCATTGTTTACCTTGATAAACTACCCGTTGGCGACCCAAGTCTTTCAGATAAGGAAATCATCGGCAATGAGTCGCAGGAAAGAATGGGCATGCTGATTAAAAAGAAGCAGCTCAAGCAACTGGAGCAGATTGCAGAGCGAGAGCGTGCTCCCGTTTATGTATCGGGTGAAGCCAAAGGCAACCATAAACTTGTTTTCAAAAATGCCGAAGGAGAGAAACCCTTCAATCTGAAGCTGGAATATCTTTTCGGAAACACCCCTCAAATTGAGATTCGCGACAAAGAACAACAAAAGACTTATACAGATCCGGTATATGAACTTAAACGTTTCAAAGAATATCTCAGAAAAATTTTGAAACACGAAGCGGTGGCCTGTAAAGACTGGCTAACCAATAAGGTTGACCGTTCTGTAACGGGGCGTATTGCCATGCAACAAACCTGTGGTACTATTCAGCTTCCGCTAAATAATGCAGGGATTATTGCACTCGATTATACCGGAACTTCAGGCGTAGCTACATCAATAGGTCATGCCAGTACTGCCGGGCTTATCGACCCTGAAAAAGCCTCCAGACTTAGTGTTGCAGAAGCTCTAACCAACATTATCTGGGCTCCGCTCAAAGACGGCATCAAAAGCGTTTCGCTTAGCGCCAACTGGATGTGGCCGGCCGGAAATCCGGGAGAAGATGCAAGATTGTATCGTGCTGTAAAAGCCATCAGCGATTTCTGTGTTAACCTTGGAATTAATATTCCTACAGGTAAAGATTCATTATCAATGACACAGAAATATCCCAACGGAAAAAAAGTTCTTTCACCGGGAACAGTTATTGTTTCGGCCGCAGCTGAGGTTACCGATGTAAAGAAAGCCATTTCGCCCGTTCTGAAGCCAGATCTTTGCTCAACACTGATTTACATAAACTTCTCAAAATCTGACTATAAACTGGGCGGATCAACTTTCTTCCAGACGCTTAATGCCATAGGCTCTGAGGCTCCGGATGTGAAGGACACTGAACATTTTATTAGAGCTTTCAACGCAGTACAAAACCTGATGCAAAAAGACAAAATCATTGCCGGCCATGATATTGGCGCCGGCGGGATGATGACTTCATTGCTGGAAATGTGTTTTGCCAACCCGCGTGTGGGACTCGATATAAATATAAGCCGAATTCCCGAAACTGATATTCCGGCCATTTTATTTGCTGAGAACCCCGGAATCCTTATCCAGGTCCGCGACCCGAAAAAAGTTGTAGATTATCTGTACAGTAAAAACATAGACTTTCATGTTATTGGCAAAATACTTAAAGAACGTGTTTTTAAGATTATAAAAAATAATCAGTACGAGTATTTTGACATTGACACATTACGCGATGTTTGGTACAGAAAATCATTCCTGATGGACAAGCGTCAGAGTGGTGAGTATTTAGCAGAACGCAGGTACGAGAATTATAAAAACCAACCTCTTGAGTTTGTTTTCCCCAACGGATTCAAAGGCAAAACACCAAAGGTTCGGAGCAAAAAAGTGAAAGCTGCAATCATACGTGAAAAAGGAGTGAACGGAGATCGTGAAATGGCTTACAGCATGTTTGAAGCAGGTTTGGATGTCAAAGACATACACATGACAGACCTTATTTCAGGTAGAGAAAATCTGCAAGATGTAAACATGATTGTTTTCGTAGGAGGTTTTAGCCATTCAGATGTACTGGGCTCTGCCAAGGGGTGGGCAGCAGGATTCCTATATAATGAAAAAGCCCGCAAAGCCCTCGATAACTTCTATGCCAGACCTGACACTTTAAGCTTAGGGGTATGCAATGGCTGTCAGGTCATGACAGAGTTGGGAGTTGTTTTCCCGGAAATGAAAGAAGAGCACCCAAAAA
This sequence comes from Marinilabiliales bacterium, assembly GCA_002869435.1. Taxonomy (GTDB): domain Bacteria; phylum Bacteroidota; class Bacteroidia; order Bacteroidales; family DTU049; genus BM518. The sequence continues at coordinate 4,647 of PKSX01000129.1, forward strand.
TGCAATGGAATGACTCCAAAAAGTTTGAATCCGGATTTATCAGTGTTGATATCCCCAGAAACAATAGCGTAATGCTCTCATCTTTAGCAGGAAGCACACTTGGTGTTTGGGTTGCACATGGTGAAGGTAAATTTGCTCTTCCTCATGCAGCAAGCGATTATAACATTGCCATGAAATACAGCTACAGCGAATATCCCGGAAACCCAAACGGTTCTGATTATAATGCTGCAGCTATTTGCTCGGAAAACGGACGCCACCTGGCCATGATGCCTCATATTGAAAGATCAATCTTTCCTTGGCAATGGGCTCACTATCCCAATGAAAGGCCGGAAGACACACATACGCCATGGTTAGAAGCATTTGTAAACGCCAGAATCTGGATAGAAAAAAACCGTAAATAATGTCTGTACCGGAAATTATTTATGTCATTCTGCTCATTGCCTTTTTTAGCTTCTTGGTGCTGAAACTGACTTTTTTCAGATTGCCGGGTGTAAAAAAACAATTTGTTCTGCTTGCACTATACTTGAAAATAATTGCCGGATTTGGACTGACATTCATTTATTCCAATTATTATCCCGACCGGAAAGAAGCTGATATATTTAAATATTTCGACGATAGCGAAATCATGTATAATGCAATTAAAGAAAACCCGTCCGAATATTTTCAGATGCTGTTTGGCTATCAAAATGATAATGCTTATTTCGATAAAACTTATTATTCAGTTATGAATAACTGGTATCGTGAATATGAAACTGTTACGTACAATGATTCTCATACCATTATAAGGATAAATGCTGTTTTCAGACTGGTTTCATTTGGGTTTTTTCAAGTGCATAATCTCTTTATGATATTTCTTGCATTTATTGGATTAACTGCATTGTTTCGAGCTTTCCACAATTACTTTAAGGAACGGCCTTATGAATTGTTTTTTGCTGTATTCCTCATCCCTTCAGTTTTATTCTGGAGCTCAGGTGCTCTAAAAGAAAGTTTGCTTCTTTTTGGTCTTGGTATCTTTTTATATGCTATTCAGCAAATTACTTTTATAGGATTTAGTGTATTAAGGATATTTGCAGCATTGTTTGGCATATTTTTATTATTCTATACAAAAATGTATGTTTTAGCTGTATTAATACCTGTTCTTGCAGCCAATATATGGGTTATTTTCAGTAATAATAAACGAGTTCTGCTTAAGTTCTTACTCAGTCTTTTCTTTTGGATAGACATAGCCGTCATTATTGGTCATTTCATACCTGAATACAATGTTTTTGCACTTTTGGTTGGCAAACAGCACGACTTTATTGGATTGGCAATACATGAACAGGCAGGTAGTTTCATTGAGCCGTTTGAGCTAAAAGCAAGCTTCATAAGTTTTGCCTATTTTGCGCCAATGGCGCTGATAAATACACTATTCAGGCCTTTTTTTGGAGATGTATATTCACCTCTGTTGATTTTATCTTTATTTGAAAATCTGGCTCTCATTCTCATGATTATGCTTCCGGTATTTTTTCCACTGAAGGGGAAGAAAAACATGCGCATAATATATTTTTGTTTCTTTTTCAGCATTTTGCTATTTATCCTTCTCGGACTAACAACACCTGTGCTTGGAGCATTAGTTCGATATAGAATACCGGCTTTGCCCTTTTTTATAATAGGGCTATTTATGCTCACAGACACGCGCAGAATACTTTCCATTTTCAGAAAAAAACAAGTAAAATCAAACCCTAATGAATAAAACTATATTTATTTCCGGCGCCACCAGTGGCATAGGCAAATCCTGTGCATTTTATTTTGCAAAAGACAAAAACCATTTGATTTTAACAGGCCGAAGGGAAGAACGTTTGCTGCAACTTCAGAAAGAATTGATTGAAGAGCATGACATAGAAGTTCTGATTCTGCCATTCGACATCAGAAACAGAGATGAAGTAAATGAAGCAGTAAACTCATTGCCACAAGAATGGAAAGATATTGATGTACTTATTAATAATGCAGGTCTTGCAAGCGGGTTGAGCACAATTCAAGATGGAGATATTGAGGATTGGGAAAAAATGATCGACACTAATTTGAAAGGCCTACTTTATCTCAGTCGGGCTATAATGCCGCTAATGATTGAACGAAAAAAAGGCCATATTATTAATATTGGATCAATAGCCGGAAAAGAGGTTTATCCAAATGGCAATGTATATTGCTCAACTAAACATGCCGTTGACGCACTTACTAAGGCCATGCGCATAGATTTACTGCCACACATGATTAAGGTCACTCAAATAGCACCCGGCGCAGTAGAAACTGAATTCAGCATTGTTCGTTTTCATGGCGATGAAGAAAAAGCAGGCAAAGTATACGATGGTTATACTCCGCTTACGCCCAATGACATTGCTGATGCAGTGTATTATGTAGCAAATCTGCCAGAACACGTTAACATAAATGACCTACTTATCATGCCAACAGCTCAGGCCAGTTCCGGCCATTTCAATAAGAATATATAATCCTTGCGTACTTGTGCCTCACGCTTTACGTGACAGGTTTGCGAGAAACAATTGCGTCTTTCCAACGAATTCCCTATCTTTGATTGCAAGTTGGAATCATGAAAGAAAAGATAAACAGTATCTTACGTGAATACTGGGGGTATAAAAGTTTCAGACCCCTGCAGGAAGATATTATTATGTCTGTTCTTTCCGGACACGACACGCTGGCTCTGCTACCAACCGGAGGGGGCAAATCCATTACTTTTCAGGTGCCTGCTTTGGCCAAAGAAGGCATATGCATTGTGGTTACGCCGCTTATTGCATTGATGAAAGACCAGGTGGAGAATCTTAAAAAACGCCAGATAAAAGCGTATGCCATACATAGTGGGCTAAATAAACATGAGATAGACATTGCATTAAATAACTGTGTTTACGATGATGTTAAGTTCTTATATGTTTCGCCTGAACGCCTTGCAACGGATATTTTCCGTCTTCGGGTTCAGAAAATGAATGTCAATCTACTGGCTATTGATGAGGCTCATTGCATTTCCCAATGGGGCTACGATTTCAGACCTCCATATTTGCAAATTGCAGAAATAAGAAAACTCATTCCAAATGTCCCGGTGATTGCCGTAACCGCTACTGCCACAGAAAAAGTTGCACAGGATATTTCAGCAAAGCTTGAGTTTAAAAACGACAATAAATTTCAACAGTCTTTCTACAGGGAAAACCTGATTTACAATGCCATCTTAGAAGAAAACAAAGAAGAACGATTAAAGCATTTGCTTGATGAGTTTGAAGGAACTGCAGTGGTATATGTTCGTAGCCGCCGTCGAACACGTGAAGTAGCGCAATATCTCTCCGGGCAGGGTATTAAGGCTTCATTTTATCATGCGGGTCTGGACCCCGCAGAGCGGGATAAAAGGCAAAAGCTATGGCTTAGCAACAAAAATCGTGTTATGGTTGCCACCAATGCTTTCGGAATGGGAATTGACAAGCCTGATGTGCGACTTGTGGTTCATCTCGATATTCCCGACAGCACAGAAGCATATTTTCAGGAAGCAGGCCGGGGTGGACGTGATGGCAAGATCTCTCACGCATGGCTTCTATGGAATAGTGCCAATATTGAAGATTCCAGAAAAATGCTGGATGTGTCATACCCCCCGGTTGAATTAATTAAAAAAGTGTATTCAGCTTTGGGTAATTATTTCAAACTTGTGGTCGGCAGCGGGGAAATGAGCACACATGAATTTGAACTCGCTGCCTTCTGCCAATTTTATTCTCTCCCCGTTCTGGAAACACATCATGCGCTGAGAATTCTGGAGAAAGAAGGATATATTAGTGTTTCTGAAGCCATACTTAATCCTTCACGCATAAAATTCTTAATGAGTAAAAGTGATTTGTATCGTTTTCAGATCGAAAACCCGAAGCTTGATCCCTTTGTTCAGCTTCTGATAAGATCGTATTCAGGTATATTTACTGATTTTATAAAAATTGATGAATTCACTTTGGCCCGCAGAATGAAAGCCGACAAGGAAATAGTGATTAAAGGGCTGAAAGCTCTTGAAAGAATGGATGTTCTGTCATACTCACCTTCAGGTAATGTGCCTCGCATCACGTTTCTAAGCCCCAGACTTGATGAAAAAGACATTATACTTTCGGAAGAACATTATTTCCAGAGAAAAGAAATGGCTGTTGAGCGACTTGAGGCCATGCTCAATTATGTACAATCAACTTCTAAATGCCGAAGTCAATTACTACTGGAGTACTTCGGTGAGAAAAAATCGCGAAGATGCGGAAAATGCGATGTTTGTGAGAAAAGAACAGAAATCGATCTAAGCGAATATCATTTCAACTCTGTTATTAAAATAATCAAACCTCTTCTTCAGAAGGAAAAAATGGATATTCGGGAATTAATGACTCATATCAGCAATATGGACTCAGAAAGAGCTATGAAAGCCATTAGGTGGTTACTTGATAATGGAAAAATCATTTCAAATAAGGACAACAAACTGGAGTGGAATCAATAATTGATTTTTATAAGTTGGAGATTATAATTATTTTTGGAATTATTATTGCATTGAAGGAGAAAAAAATCTTTAATTATGAAAAAGACACTGATACTTACAGCATTGATTGCTTTGTTTTTTGTTGCTCAGGCTCAGGTTCCTGTTGACGAGGACACAAAACTGATTACTTATCAGGAAGTTGTTGAAATGGATGGCATAAAAGACACCCTTTATAACCGGGCAACCAAATGGGTGAACAGACATTACAAAAACCCCCAAAGCGTGTTAATAACGAGAGATGTAAACGGAGGAAAACTTGTTGGAAAACACAGAATTCGTATGGTAGACACTGATGCCGACGGTAATGTACTTAATTCAAACACTCTTGTAAATTACAAATTCACCATTGAGTGTAAAGATGGCCGTTTTCGTTATACATTTGATTCTTTCACCATGAAAGCAGTTTCCAGATTTCCACTTGAGCGATGGCTCGACAAAGAAGATCCGATGTACACTCCAAAATGGGAAGAGTATCTTGCCCAGGTTGATCGCGAAATTCGTGAAATCATTGAGGAGTTGAAAGAAGCAATGAAGCCTGTTATTGTAAAAGATGACGATTGGTGAGAATCAGAACAAACGTCTGATATCTTCAAATAATATATTTTTCCGTTCAGGGGTATAATCCCTGATCTGAATGAGTCCGGGTTTCTTTCCCGGACTTATGCTTCCATAGGTTTTTTGTATCCCCAGCAAACGCGCTCCATTTATAGTAGCCATTTTCAGCAGATCACCAAAGTCAAGGTTCGGAAACTTATTTATTAAAACCTGCATTTCACTAAAGAGATTCATCTCTTTATTTGATGCATAGCTGTCCGTTCCCAAAACAAGATTTTCAGTGTGTTTAATAAAGTCATTGAGATTCGGCAAATCACCAGTAATAAACTCATTTGATACAGGGCAAAAGCAAAACCAGGGATCAACAAAATACTGATTAATTTCAATGATATCTCTTTCTGATGCATATGTGTTATGCACAAATAAAACCCTTCTGTCGCCAGGCAAAACTTCTGCAGCAATATCTGCCGGGCGGTTTGACGAGAACTCAGGTTTCTGTTTTTCGTGAATACTGTTAATTGAACGTCCTTCGGTGAAAAATAATACTTCTTCACGACTTTCTAAGAAGTGTATACTTTGTAGCATCTGGCCCTGATGAACCATTTTCATAACTTCATTCATCAGTGTTTTAGTGCTTGTGAAAAGAGTATGTAATGAGATGGAGGCTGTGTGTTTTTCCGAGTCATTGAATTTTTCCAACAAATGTGTTGCTTTCTCCAAAATTTCAGCTTTTGACACCCCTTGCTTTTCAAATACTTCTATGAAAGTATGGTATTGTATTTTACTGTTTTCTTTCGGCAAATAACTAATACCGGTATTACTGATATCTGCACAAACATTAATACCGTTTTCATACATCTCAGCTATACTTTGATTAACTGAATCAAGCACTTCAAAATCAGCAGGCCTTCTGGTATGAACACCCTTCATCTTACTGAAAAATTCATCCATACCTTGTGCTTCGGTAATTTTGTTTTTTAGCCACGACAGCTCAAGATGGCAATGAGCATTGACCATTCCCGGAATCATGAGCCCTTTAAGAAAAACAGATTGGCGACGCAATTTAGATGGCAGCTTTGCAATGGCCCGAATTTTCTCGATTTTGCCATCATCATGTACAAATACAGCATACCCTGAGTATATTTCCCCATTTTCCCATAAGATATATTCAGGGCACAAAATATTCATATACAAAAGTATGAATTTTTCATATTTAACAAAAAGAAACTACGATTAAAAATAAATATTTATATATTTGTCGTATAAACGTTAAAAATCATGACAAAAACTGAGATTGATATCAGAAAACTTGAGACTACTGCTCAGCGTCTTCGCTCAGTAGCTCACCCAATGAGAATCCAGATCATCAGGCTTCTGGAGAAAAAAGACGAAATGAATGTTACAAACATTTATCAATCTTTGGGTATTGAACAAGCCAGTGCTTCTCATCATTTGAACATACTGAAGTCAAACAGTATTCTTGAATCTCGTCGAGATGGAAAAAACACATATTACTCCCTTAAATCGGGGGCAATAATAGAGCTTATCAACTGCATAAATAAATGTGGTAAACAATAGGACACAGGACAAATAAAAAGAGGCTCATAAATAATATGAGCCTCTTTTTTATTTGGTATCGATGGATTACTCGGGAAGAATTGCTTCTACCGGGCAAACATCAGCACAAGAACCACAATCTGTGCAGATATCGGGATCAATTTTGTAAATCGGACCCGGGTTGATAGCTTCAACCGGACACTCATCAATACAGGTACCACAAGCGGTACAATCTTCTGTAATTACGTAAGCCATAACTCTGTTTTTTATATTCTGACTTTGCAAATATATATAAAAATGCAAAACAGGGTGAAAAATATCCACAATATTTCCTAAAAATAAAAAGCACTCCGCAGAGTGCTTTTTGAAAAGTATTTTTCAGACATTCTTATTTACCGTCGTATGCCCATTTAATATATGCAGCACCCCAGGTAAATCCGGCGCCGAAAGTAGCCAGAACAATATTGTCTCCTTTCTTCAACTTACTTTCCCAATCCATAAGACAAAGAGGAAGAGTTGCAGCAGTTGTGTTACCGTAGCGCTGTATGTTAATCATTACTTTTTCCTTGGGTAGGTTCATGCGATGGGCCGTAGCTTCAATAATACGCAAATTAGCCTGATGAGGAACCAACCAGTCTACCGTATCAGAATTAAGTCCGTTTCTTGTCATGACATCTACTGCCGTATCTGCCATTTTTGAGACGGCCCATTTAAAAACGGGTTGTCCTTCCTGATAGATAAAATGCTCACGATTAGCTACAGTCTTCTCACTTGCAGGCCATACAGAACCACCTGATTTCTGGTATAAATGATGACGACCTACTCCGTCACTTTGCAAATGAACATCTATTACACCATAATCTTATTCCGTTGGCTCAATTAAAACCGCACCTGCTCCATCTCCAAAAATAGGACAAGTAGCCCTGTCTGTATAATCAACTATTGAAGACATTTTCTCAGCCCCAACCAGCACTATTTTCTTAGCTCTGCCAGATTCGATATAAGATGTTGCCGTAATTAAGCCATAAAGAAAACCACTACATCCTGCATTAAGATCAAAACCAAATGCATTTTTTATCCCAACCTTATCGCTGATAATATTTGCAGTAGCCGGAAATTGATGGTCCGGAGTAACTGTTGAGCAAATAACCAGATCAACCTCATCCGGGCTGGTTCCGGTCTTTTCAAGCAATTGACTAACTGCTTTTGAGCCTAATTCACTGGTTCCCTGACCCTCTTCTTTAAGAATATGACGGGTTTTAATCCCGATGCGGGTCATAATCCATTCATCAGAGGTGTCAACCATCTGACTTAATTCTTCATTGGTCAGTATGTATTCAGGTAAAACCCCTGCTACACCTGTAATAATAGCCCTTTTACTCATTACACAGGGAAAAGTTAAGCAGTTTTCTCAATCGCCTGTTTTCCTTTATAATACCCACACTCGCCACAAACATTATGATAGCGAACTGGTGTGCCACAATTGGGACAAATCATAAAAGTGGGCGCTTCTGCTTTACGAGTAGCTCTTCTTGTGCGTGTTCTTTGTTTCGAAGTACGAAATTTTAAGTTTGCCATTTCTTCTGATTTTTTCTATAAATCTTCTTCAGCTTCATCTACAATAATATCCTTAAAGCGTTCCATCATCTCTTCATTACACTGACCATCATCATGAACTTTTCTCATTGGCATTGATAGTAAAATAAGTTCATAAACAATTTGAGCCATATCAAGCTCATAATCAGAAGAGGTGATAAACAATATGTCATCATTACTTTCCTCTCCCCTTTCACTTTCACGTACTATCAACGGATGGTTAATGTCTAAACCCAACTCAAGATCATCAAGGCACCTGTCACAACCAACAGTTAAACGACCTTTAATCACAAAATTCAATTCAAATAATCTATTGGATTTTGTTAAAGTCATATCAACGCTGATCGAGGCATCCCTGATACCGGAATCAGGATCGCTTTCAAAGAACGATTTTCCAACTTCCCAGTGAAAATCATGACTTCCGTCTGATAATCCCCGGAACGCAATTCTATATTCGCGTGAAGCCTTCAAAAACTCTCAATTTTTTAAGAGTCTGCAAAGTTAATAATAATTTGAATTCCACAAAAATATTTATGGAATGATTCAACCAATAACGCTATTGATTATTCAGAAACTCGCGAATGTATTTGTCTTCAGCAGCTGTAACCCAGTTCCCAAAAGGGTACTTTTTGGCTGTTACCGGATGCACCAATTCAAAGTTTAAGATCTCAGTATTTCCGTTTATCACTCTGGATATCGCCTTCACTTTTGCCTTATTCACATTTGCTTTAAATGATTTTGCCTCTTCAATATCCATTGTAATATTATACATTGTCCCCTGAAACTGAATTGGGAGGGATCTTTCATCTGCATTATAAGTTCCTACACCGTCTATCGGGAGCATAACATATTTATGAGTGGCAACAATCTCTCTGTCTCTTTTATCCTGTTCTGCCTTTTCACGAGCTTTTGCCTCTCTGGTGCACTCTGCAATAAATCCTTTTTTAAGTGCCTCAAACTGTTTCAGTCGTGCTTCATATTGCTGGGTAGTTTCAAACTCTCCTTTAGGTTTAGTCAGATCTTTCTTGGCAGCAGTCTTTTCTTTCACACAATCAAAGTACTTATACTCTGCAATATTCCAGATCTTAACTTTATTATCTGCACCGGTTGTAACCAGCATATCTTTATTCAGATTGAAACACATGTCATTAATGGCTCCGTCATGTATGATATTCTGCTCAAGCAATTGCTGCCCTACTACATTGTATATTTTCAGATCACCCGTAGCTTCAGCACAAAACAAGTATTTGTCACCGCTCAAAAACAACAGACTGGTTACGGGCTGGCGAAAATAATCGAATTTCATAATCATTTCAGCTGTATCTGTACGCCAGATCATAACAATATTGTCTTCCCCTCCGGTTGCCAGCATTGTCCCGTCAAATGAAAAATCAATTGTATTTACTGTATTTCTGTGCCCTTCATAGGTGTGGAGTAATGAACCATCGCTTGCGGCATGAACCATAGCAGTATTATCCCAGCTCCCTGACGCAATTAGAGTTCCGTCTTTACTGAAAGTAACGCAGGTAACTGCATCTTCGTGATCTGTAATGGTGTATATTTCTCCACCTGTCATCATGTCCCAAACCTTGATGGTTCCATCATCTGATGCACTTGCAAGTTTTGAACCATCGGGAGAAAACGCCAGATCATTTATACGATCTGTATGCGCCTCTATTTCAATAGTCTTTTCAAGTGAAGTTGCATCCCATATAACAATTCGCTGATCCCATCCTGCAGTAGCAAATGTATTCTTCTCTGCATTATAATCTGTTGCCAGTACAAAGCCATCATGTTCTTCAATTGTTTTTGATGTTCCTCCGTTTTCAGGATTCACAACATAAATGTTCTTGTCATATGATCCGGCAAGAATATTCTTGCCCGTTTTATCAATAGAGACAGAGGTCATTTTCATAGAGAATGCATCTGATTCATGAAGAAGCATTTGTGCCATCAGGCCAATTGATAAAAAAACTGTAATTAAGAATATAAATAATCTCATAGGCGAATCAGATTGAGGAAGGTTCAGACTGTAAAAGTAAAAAAGAAAGACGAAAATAAAAAACATATGTGTAAAAAAAAGCAGCTTCCGCTTTGGAAGCTGCCTGCACATTAGCTGACACAGATCAGAAAAGTTACCAGCCAACTATCGTGAGTCCGAACTCGAGGGGGTAAACCTCAGGTCCTTCATTATCCTCAAACATTGGAGAGAGACTGTAATTTGCGAAAAGATTCAGGTGGCCCCAGCCGATTCTGGCCATCAGACCATACTTTATAGGATTAAGATGATAATTATTCCATGATTTATATTTATCTTTTCCATTGCCATTATCCATTACCACTTTTGTATGACTACTCATGCGAGTTCCCACAAATCCACCCACACCTATATGGAAGCTGTTTTTATTATTCTTTCCATTGGTTTGATATTCTATCAAAAGCGGAAGCACAAGGTAATTGGTTACAAGTTTACTGCGAATGGTATTGCTCATGGTATCGGCAAAATTCACCAGGGTGGCAGAATCGCTAAACAAACGTGTTGTTTTATCGAGGCGATAATTGTGAATATGAAGTCCAAGACCGGTTACCAATCCAAAATGATTGCGAATCAGGTTGAAATTTTGCTCAATAAAATTAAACTCGAGGCCCCAGCTTTTTGAAAAGTCCAGATCCATAAAGCTATATCCGGGGGCGTCATTAAGTTCATTATCGGCATTTAAAAAACCATTAAAAGCAAAGTCGATACCACCCCAGTGACCATTGAATTTCTTTTTATCTACATCAATATCGATGTCATTGTCATGAATGATTATTTCTTTTGACCCAAAGGAAACAGTATCACCATCATTAATAATAATCATATCATCCATGGCACTTTTATCATTCAAACTGGCAATTCCTTCAAGTTCCACATCAACAGTTTCAGGCTCACCTTCAAAAGTAACATCTGAAGCACCTTCAGCATATACCTTTAGTGATTTTTCAGCTTTAACATCTACATCGCTTGCACCTGATGCATTTACTTCAACGTCTTCAGCTGACAGTTTTTTTGCATCAATCTCAACTGCTCCCTGTGCCTTAGCAATTAAAACTTTAGCACTTCCGGCAAGTTCAACTTCAGATGCGCCTTCAGCGCTTACTTCCAGCTTTTCACATTCTACATCGGCAGTCAGTTCTGAGGCTCCTGATGTAAGAAATTGTATTGCATTACCTTTAATAGTTCCTTCAGAGTTAAATGTGGCTGATGAACCCAGATCAACGCTTTTTATATTTGGTGAAGAAATATAAACCTTAATTGTTTCGGGGCTCTTTTTGGTGTCAAGAAAAAGTGTTGAACCATCAACTTTATATATGAAAGCATCACTTGCTTTTTCAGAAAGTGTGCATTTTAAATGAGGAGTTCCGCCTTGTGAGTAATGAACTTCAATCGAACCGCGAACATGCATTTGATTAAAATCATCAAGCGGTGTGTCAATAACATGATCCTGTGCGTTAAGCGAAAATATGCTTGTTGCAAGAATAATCAGTAATGTACTTATCGTTTTCATAGTCTTCATTTTTTAAGTTTCAGGGGTAAGACGTGCAGCCTTAAAAAAAGTTACAGAAAAAATTTATTTAACAGCCAGAGGAATATCCGCACCTGTAATTCTGCTTAGCGTTTGGATGCCAAAATTACTTACATCGGAGGCAGAAAGTTGATTTGCCGGATTATCAGCGAGTGATTTCTCGCCACTGACAGTTTGCATAGCCCAGTTTGTCCAGTCAGAGAATGTGCCCAATTTGTTTTTGGGTTTTTCATTGTTAGTGTCATCTTTTCTGAGCTTATACTCTTTATAAGAATATATTTCCAGGTATTCTGTACGAACATCAGATATGCCACTTTCAGCATTTCCCTGCGGTGCAGAAAGCTCACCGGCATATGCAATTAAAGGAATAGACTGCATAACCTCTGTTCCCTGGTGACCGGGTGTTTCTATCACTGTATTTGTTGAATTTGTTTTTGTAGTATCGGGTTCTTCATCCTCATTAATATCTGCAAATACAGGCAGCTGATCAATAAAGGATGGGGCTACAGACATATGAGAAACCAGATTTTGATCACTCTGATATGTTTTACCGGTACCCACAATATTCCAGAAAAGCAAAAGAATTGCAGCCGCTGAAGTCACAGCCACCATGGTTCTTCTCACCATTGGCGGAATAAAGTAACGCTTAACAGCAGCTTTCTTGGGAAAAACCACATCCATTTCCGGTTCCAATTTTGTTTTTTCAAACAAGTATAAGGAACGACGCATTTCAGAATTTTCGACAAGCTCTGTTTCAATCACATTACGCTCTTCTGCACTTAAATCATTTTCCATATAAGCAACCAGCTTCTCTTCTTGTGCCTCAGGGATATTCTTTAATGTAGCTTTAAGTGAAGCCGGCGCTTCAATCTCCTCAACAAATGTTTCTTCCAGTGCGGCAGAATAATTGTCGAATTCTTCTTTGCACTCAGGATTTTCATCCAGAAACGCCAGAAGCTTATTTTGCAGATCATCAGACAAATTTCCGTCGAAATAATCTACAATGTACTCTATATAGTTTTCTTTGTTAATCATGGCTCTCTTATTAAATAACCAGGTCTGCGCTTTTCAGATATTTTTGTAGTGTAAGTCGTGCCCGGTATATGTAAACTTTCACCTGGCTTTCCTTTAACTTACATACTTCCCCGATTTCCTGATATGAATATCCTTCATAATCTCTCAAAAGAATAACACTCTTCTGAATCTCGGGTAATCTCGACAATGCTTCATCCAAAATTGTTTTCAGGTCAATATTCATATCCGCATCGTAGGAACCGTATTTTTCATCCATAAAAACGTCGCCGCTGTCTTTTTCAGCAACCACTTTTTTCCGTTTTCTGATGAAATCAATCATAATATGATAGGCTGAGGTGAATAAATACGATTTCACTTTATCATAGCTGACTGTTTCTACTTTTTCCCACAACCGCGTGTATGCTTCCTGCACAATGTCTGCTGCATCGTCGTCGTCATTCAGGCTTTTCCGTATGAAACGAAAGATCGCATCTGAATAATCGTCTACGCAATTGTTGTATTCTGATCTGGTCATGTAATTTTTATTACGCCATTAAGACGTTGAACCATTGATTATGTTACAAAGATACTGAAAAAAATTGTAAAAAATTTGTAAACCGCTGTATATCAGTAATTAATTTATGATTTATGAGTGATGATTTATGAAATGAAAAAGTGAAATATGAAGTTTTAAAATTAGAACTTCTTACTTTCTATTGTTTTGATGCTGCTTGCAAAAATGCATACTAATTCATTAGCTTCTTTAAGAACGAAATCATTCTCTGTGGCATTATTATACAAAGATGCTGATCTCACTAATTGATCAGTATAATAATCAGAGATTCTACCTTTTGGCAATTTTGAAGTAAAATCAATAATTGCCACTGCAAACTTCACCAAACGCTCCTCTAAATCATAGGGCGTATAAGAATCTGATGCAAAATTTTGACTTCCTAGTTCATCTTTGTATTCATTTATAATTCAAATTTCCTCCATTCATAATTTCTTTATTCATAAATCATAAATCCGATATCATAAATCATTAATCTGCTTCAGTCTCCTCAGGCAACATTTCCATAATTTTTGGAAGAATAAGAGGCGCAGCTTTACCCAGCGGTTCATATAGCAAACTGCCTTCGCGAATGTCTTTTTTAAGCATCACTCCGGCCTTGTCTACAGAGTTGATAAAATTAATAAGCACAGATATTATTAATATATACTTTGCTGAAGCAAATACAGCTCCTGCAAGACGATTCGGAAGCCCAAGGTGAAGTGAATCAATTACTTTTCCAATACTTTTTGAAATGAAAAAGACCAATGCCATGGCCCCGAGAAATGCTATGAGAAATGCTATAAGTTTAGTGTTTTCCGGCCCTGTGTTAAAAACACTGATTAAAAAAGAACTTAACCAGTCGCTTAAATGTAACCCGGCAAAAACTCCGGCCAGCAAAGCTGCCAGCTGTGCAATTTCTTGAACAATACCTCTCGAAAATCCTTTGTAAGCCCCCCATGCCAGGGGAATCAGCAGCACAATGTCGATTACATTCATATCACGACTTTTTCAAGTGTCGGGTCAGCTTTGTGGCGTATATAAAATCGTTGATTTCTTTATTCTCGGTATGCAGAATGTCGATGTTTGATCCTTCCCACCACAAATTTCCCTGATAAATAAATGCAATATTATCCCCGATTTCAATAACCGAGTTCATGTCATGTGTGTTTATCACTGTGGTCATGTTGAATTCGCGGGTCAGTTCACTGATCAGGTTATCAATTACAATAGCTGTTTTAGGATCCAGGCCACTATTGGGTTCATCACAAAACAAGTATTTCGGATTTAAAACAATTGCACGAGCAATGGCTACGCGTTTTTTCATCCCGCCACTAATCTCAGATGGGAATAAATCATTTTTACCTTCCAGATTTACCTTATCTAGACAAAAATCTACCCTTTCCTTCTTTTCGGCCTCCCCCATTTCCGAAAACATATTCAACGGAAACATTACATTTTCTGCAACCGACATGGAGTCAAACAATGCACCACCCTGAAAGACCATTCCGATTTCTTTACGAATAACCTTTTTTTCATCAGTGGTCATCTTTGTAAACTCTCTGCCATCAAACTGAATGGAACCTGAATCAGGGTCGTGTAAGCCCAAAAGTGTTTTCATTAATACCGTTTTACCGGAGCCGCTTTGCCCAATAATAAGGTTATTGATTCCGGGACGGAATGTAGTGGAAATATCTTTTAAGACCGTATTCCCATCAAATGATTTTATAATGTTCTCAACCTTTATCATAACATGAGGAGTTGAGTGAGTATGAGGTTGAACAAAATGATCATGATACTGCTTTGTACCACGGCCTTTGTGCTGGCCTTTCCAACTTCCAGTGCTCCGCCACGCACCTTATACCCAAAGTATCCTGAAACAGATGTGATTAAAAAGGCAAACACTACTGATTTTGAAAGAGCATAGTAGATTTCAAACGGCCTAAAAAATGATCGCACACCATATAAAAATGTTTCCACACTTACCATATCGGTTAGCCACGAAACCATATATCCCCCGCCAATTCCAAGAAACATAGAGGCAATGATAAGAACGGGAAA
>PKSX01000237.1 GCA_002869435.1 Marinilabiliales bacterium
AAGTACAAAGAAGCAGAAGCCGCAGTTAACCAATTTAAAAGTCAGAACTAAGATGGAAACACTATTTACATTGATCTGCGTTCAGGCTTTTATGTGGGCCTTGCTGCTCCTTAAAAAGAAAAACAGAGCCGCCTCATGGCTGGCTCTGGCCTTTGTTTCTGTATTCATCCTTTTTGGTTTTCGTTATGCAAACTTTGTATTTGAAACCAAAATATCACACTCTTTTGTACTTGGAACTGCCATTGTCGGGTTTTTCTTCATGAGTATTTTCCTTTTCAATATTCTTTCATTTGGAAAAACGCCAAAACTCCTGCTCGCTGCTAACTTCATCTATGCGGGTCTTTCCGGTGCAATACTATTTCTTTTTGAAACAGAACAGCCGGCCATGCAGGCATTTGCATTGCTTATTCCTCTTGCGGGCCTTATGATAATTCAGGTCATCTTTTTGCTGAAGAAAATCCGATCCCTTACCCATAGCGGCAGCATATTTCAGGAAGAGCGATATAAGTTTTCGGTAGTGTACATTCTACTCACGCTCTATGTAATTATTGCCGGTGCAATTGTTTGCGAGTTCATTATTGATTTGAACCCAATGGCAGCAAAAGCGGTTTTTGCATTTGATGTTTTGTTTGCAGTTCTGCTTTTCATCAGTGGATTCATCAGCCATAGCGGAAGATTCATTTATGTGGAACCGAAAGCCCGTACTGAAAAAGCGCCTGATGATGAATGGGTGGGCAAAGTAAACGCACTGATGGAGAATGAAAAGCCATGGCTGGATTGTGAACTCACACTTGGAGGCATGGCTGAAATGCTGGGGCTGGTGGAATTTGAGCTTACACAGATTCTGAATCAGAAGATGAAAACAAATTTTTACTCTCTGATCAATAATTACCGTGTAGAAACCGTTAAAGAAAAGCTTAAAGATCCTGAAAACCGACAGTTCACCATCCTCGCTGCGGCCTACGAAAGCGGATTCAATTCAAAATCTACTTTTTATCGCATTTTTAAGGAGCATACCGGCCAAACGCCTAAGCAGTTTATGGATGGGTTGGGGTGATAGCAAAATAGTCATTTCAATTCATTTCGTATTTTTGAAAAAAACAAAGATGAAAAGTATATTTATTACATTATTGTTAACTGTATTAACAATATGTGTTTACTCCCAACAAATGCCACAGGAGGAATTTGATATAAAGTATGAGGAATTGATTAATGAATTAATGGCTGAAAACTACAGCGCAGCATATACAAATGCGAGTAGCATTTATTCACGAATTGAGAATGACTCGGCTTATGATCATGAGCAAAAAGTCATTAGATATATTCTAATATATTCAACAGCAGGCATGATGAATAACGAGCAATTGACCAAAGAAGAAGCGTTGGAGAAAGTCATCCATCTTAAAGGCACATATATGATAATGCCGGCACACACATTTAATGAAAATTGTTATACCAATTGCATACATATTTCGGAGGATACAAATACTTTTTTCTCGGGAGTAAATAACAGCGATGGAACGAATATTCTATCGTTTGAATACGTAACCATTGCAGATGGCATAAAGCATACGATAGAAGAAATGACCAATAAAATGATAATTCTCGAGGGCACTTTGGATGAAATTACTACCGAAGGATTCATGTTTCCGCACTTTAGCCTAAAATTCTCAAACGGAAAATATACGATTCTCGACTAATAATATGTGATGTCAAGTCGCAGACACTTCGGCCCATTTCGTAGAGTATTTTTTTACTTTGCGTGTGCATTTCGTATATTTACCCTGAATCAATCTCTTCAGGTATGAACACAGATCAGGAAAAAACGTATCCCAAAGGGCATTTCGTTAGCAAATGGATGGTGTTAGGCATGGCTATGTTCTCAGGAATTGGCGTTCCATTGAGCGTTGTGGCAGACAATTTTTCTTTTATTGGCATTGGCCCGGCCATTGGTGTTGGTTTTGGAGCCGGCATTGGCGCCATGATTGAGAAAAAATATGAAAGAGAAGGGCGTATCCGCCCCATGAATGAGCAAGAAACCAAACGCAAAAAATGGGGGGTTATTCTAGGCTTTGTATTTTTAATTGCAGGAGTGGTGGCTTTATTGCTTTTTTTGAATCGGTAAATACTTATTCGTTTATATATCAGATACTTCAAGTTTTTTACATATAGATATAGATTATTATGTATTTTTGATCTGTTAATAAATTTATAAATCAACATGAAAATTGCATATTTTATCGCAGGTCTGATTCTCGCATTCCAGGTTCACTCACAAGATATTGTCTTTGTGAAAGACAGTATAATGGATGAGTATATGGTAAGTGGTGTCTCCAGCAAAGAATTTATACCTGAAGGCAGAACAGACCCCTACGGCAAGAAACAAGGCTTCTGGACCGATTATGAAGTAAGATTTGAATTGGCTTTCATCTTTAAGAACGGCACCCCTCAGCAGGTTGGCGGACAATATCTCATTTACGGGGAGGGAGATTACTTAAACGATCTGCGTACCGGAGAATGGATGTTTTATACTATTGAAGACATCACATTCAAGAAGTTCCCCTTGAAGAAACTTGCTTTTAAGAATGGCAAAGCCACAGGCCAGCTCACATATTTTTACCCGGACGGAAATATTGCTTTACAGGGTAAAGTGAAAAACGGAAATTTCTCAGGAAAATTCACCGGTTATTATCCCAGCGGGAAAATATCCTCTAAATATAATTTTAAAAATGGCTGGCGACACGGTGAAATCATTGATTATTTCGAAAGCGGTCAGATAAAAGCCAGAAGAACATTTAAAAAAGATAGTCTGGTTGGGACCTACACATCTTATTATCCAAACGGCCAGGTTGAAGAAATATCTCACTTTCGTGATAATAAAGCCCATGGAAGTTATAAGTATTTTCATCCCAACGGACAGTTGTGGACCGAACGAATTTATGAGGATGACAAAACTATGGAAGTGCTTTGCAATTACGATAGCAAAGGTAAATCTCGTGATAAAGGAACCCTGAAAAACGGAAATGGCACCATGATTCTCTATGACCGTGAAGACAATGTGTATGCCGTTCAAACTTTTGTAAACGGGGAGATGACGGAGTCAGAAAATGTGGAAGG
>PKSX01000183.1 GCA_002869435.1 Marinilabiliales bacterium
TGCATCAAACAATATTTATATTTTTGGTGAAACCCGCAGTACCGATTTGCCGGTTTATAATCCCGGCGGAGGTGCCTATTACGATGGTACATTTAATGCAAGTAGTTCGGGTTTTAATCCTTTCCTTGCCCGATTTTCATCTGGAGGTGTCCGAAATTGGTGTACCTATTTTGGAACGAATGGGTTAGGATTTGGAATGAACTTCAGCAATTCGCTCAATATTAATGATGACGGAAACTTGGTTGCTGTTATCACCGATAACGGAGGCGTTGGAGGTTGTCATCCGCAAGTATCACGAACCGGAGATTATAATGCTCCTTCATTGGTTTATATGTGTGTATATATTGCCGAATTTGATGCAAACCTGGGTTTAGATTGGGCAACATATTATGGAGGGACAAAAAACAGACATACGCTGGGTGATGCCGGTGTATCACAAGATGGTTGCGGTTATCAGCTTTTTATGACTACCAATTGGGAAATGTATGATGCAGCTGCTACTGATCCGCCATGGGAAAAACCACTTGCTTCTTCATATCAGGATCAAACATGGCAAACAACAGGGAATAGATCTGGATTAATAACAAGATTCTCATATAATTCTTCAACACTTGGTCCAATTACAGGTGAGTCAAATTTGTGTGCCGGTCAGAGTGGAGAGGTATATTCTGTACCCAATATTCCGGGAGTGACTTTTACATGGACAGTTCCTCCCGGTTCTTCTATTGTTTCAGGTCAGGGTACCAATAGTATTGTAGTGAATTTTGGCACTACAAACGGACAAATTTGCGTTACTGCTGCCGGTGGTTGCGTGAATCCCGGGCCTGTTTGTTTCACTATTACATTTCCTACACCGGGCGGAACAGGCCTGTGGACCTGGCTTGGAACTGTCTCAACGGATTGGTTTGATCCATGTAACTGGGATAAAAAAACGGTGCCAACGATAACAGCTGATGTGCTTATTCCGGGTGGAACGCCAAATGAGCCCCTTATTAGTGGTGCCGGTGGTGAATGTAAGAGCATCGAGATCGTATCAACAAATGGTGCTGAGCTAACAATAAATGTTACTGGTGGAGGAAATCTGGAGGTGGCAGATTAGTTCCGCATTTCTCTTTCCTGCGTATTTTATTAAATTTTATTTCAATACAGATTTCTCCCTCTGTATCTGGTTTCTGTGTCTTTTTTATCATGAAAAACTGATATGAATATTCTCAATTTTTTGAATTCACGCAACTAATTTCTTGACTTGTCTGTCTATTAAAAAGATGGATGTAAGTGTTAAAATATATAGTAACATATATGATGTGTTATTATTTATAGGTAAAAAAACTATGATGGCGTAGGGGTAAGTTTAGATTGGTGTGTAAAAAATATAGACGAATTACTTTTGGCACGGTAATTGAATTTTTACTAATCCTAAAAACGAAGAGCCATGAAAAATTTATTAGTACTTGTCGCCATAACTGTTTTTGCTTTACCTTCTGCATTTGCACAGTATGAACTCGACTTTAGTGATCCAACCACATATTCTACTACCTGCGGCACTGTAATAGCTGCTCAATGGACTGTAAGTAATGATAGATGTGAGTTGCTTATACCTGATCTTATTGTATCCGACCCTCTGAGTACAGATATCCCATTTTCTATAAGAATAAACCAAAGTGGAAATATGGATAAATTTGATTCACTTGTTCTGTATATTAGGATAAATAATAAGCCATGGGAAGTGGATACAGTGATTGTTGGTGACGTAACCACCTCAGTCCGTTCTATTGACAGAGTTTTAAGACTTTCCTATAATGATACTTTGCGTATACGTATTTTTATGGAAAATGACAGAAATCCCGAGTTCTGGTCTATAAAATCCGGCGATGTTCTTGTAGAGGATGTAACACCCAAGCATTTATTGCCTGTAGAACTCGCTTATTTCGAAGCTAATTACGATGAAATGGATAATGTGATTTCACTTGCATGGGCAACTTTGTCTGAAACAAACAGCAGTCATTTTATACTTTCCCGTTCTGTAGATGCTATTAATTTTGAGGAAATTACGCGCATCTCTGCTGCCGGAAACTCAAACTCAATAGTGTATTATGATTTTACTGACATGAGTATTCCAACCAGCGAGACAGTATATTATAAACTCACTCAAGTGGATTTTGATGGAACATCGTACGAAAAAGATATGGTTGCAGTAAGTGTTGATCCGGAAATGCAAATGGTGGAAATTCTAAGTAATGAAAACTATTTTATTGCAAATGTTGGAGTGCCTGTAAACTCAAGTGCGATACTTTCAATTGTAAATATGCAAGGCCAGTTGGTATATGAAAAATCAATTGATGCATATAACACTTCTGTTATAATCGATGCAGATCTGCTTTCAAACCAGATTTACTTGCTAAATGTAAGTTCAATTTACAGTACAGAAAGTAAAAAGTTCTACGCCAGATAATAAAACTACATATATATTGCCATAGCTCTGCCCGGGTTGCGCTCAGCGCAGTTCGGGTAGTTCTTTATTTGACTTGCTGCAATTATTTGATTTCCTGCGAAGATTTATCGTCAAAATAAAAATAGCGAGTTTTAACATTATATACTTGACTTTACGCTTAAATTTTTGTATCTTATAAGAGATTAATTTGCTGTTATATAGGGGGTTATTTTTCAGCATATTGTATTACTAAACCTGTGAGCCATGAAAAACTTAGTATTATTTTTTGCCGTATTATCGTTTTCGATATTTTCCACTGAAGCACAATATGTATTAGACTTTAGTGACCCTTCAACCTATTCAGTAACCTGCGGAAGTGTTAATCCTGCACAGTGGAGCGTGAGTAATGAATGTTGCTCATTGCTGATCAGAGATTTAATTGTCGCTGATCCTCTTCTAACCGATGTTCCGGTGTCTGTTACTGTTAATCAAAGTGGAAATATGGAGCACGATGACTCTCTTGTGATTAAGCACAGGGTAAATTATGGTATATGGGTTATTGATACAATTCTCTATGGTGATGTGGCAACAGCAGTTCGTCAGATTGATTTCACATTGCACCTCAATTATCTCGATACGCTTGATCTTATGGTTATTGCAGAAAATGATGCAAGTAATGAATTCTGGTCCATTAAATCTGGTGAAATCTCAGCAGACAATGTTACGCCAAAGAGCTCACTACCTGTAGACCTTACTTATTTCGACGCTGAATACATTAGTCAGGATGAATCTGTAAAGCTTAGTTGGGCTACTGCAAGTGAGACAAACAATAGTCATTTCGTTATCTCTCGATCTGTAAATACAGTCGATTTTGAAGATATTGGTTGGGTCATGGGCGCAGGAAACTCTTCTTCAATGAACTATTATGAGTTCTCTGATTACGAATTGCCCGATGCACCTGTAGTTTTTTACAGA
>PKSX01000194.1 GCA_002869435.1 Marinilabiliales bacterium
ACAAGGAACTGGTGTTTTTGTGTAATAGCGGGATTTATGATTTGGGAGGGATAATTTCGTATTGATAATCGAAAGAAAGACCAGTTGAATAAATTCATTAATAAATACTAAGTTTAATATCAAAGTCCTGATATCCCTTTAAAAGAGTACCCGACATTTCATAGTAATTATATTCAAATGTCAATACATCAGTTTCACAAAGCAATACTATATCGCTTCTGAACTGACTGAAAGTATCTGACTGAATGGTATATGAAATATCCATTCTTCTCCACTTACCCAGCGTAGATTTCCTCAAAGATTGCACTTCTGACGATGAATTCAATGCCTTTAGATTTTCAACATAATTATTGCAATATTCATCAAAATCCCACTCATTGTTTCGAACCTGATTTCTATCATCAATGTGCTGAGATCTTATTCTGAAATAAACATGACCAGATGACAGATTCTGCAACTCATACTCTGCAACATTCTTCATTTCATCATAAAAGAGCGGTTCAGCAGGTTTTATTTTTTTAAAACCATCCGGATAGCAATATTTTAAATTGTATTCATCCAATACCTCGCAATTCCTGCTTCTTTCGCAGGCAAAAATGCCAGTCATAATTAATATGAGTAAGAGGTATTTCATAGTGAACAAATTTACGAACCGTTTAGAAATCTTGAAACATTCATTATTAAACCAAAAATGACAAAAAACATTATAATCCCGGATAGAACTGATGGTAATACTGACACCCAGAATATAGCCCTCAAGGCAGGCTTGTCGTTTCTGAAAAAAATTTTTAGAACGAAAATCAAAACATAGAATACAATAAAAAGTATATAAATAAGGAAGCTGAATGCATCAACAAACTCAAGAAATTCTCTAGTCTGCAGGCGAATGAGCATTACTATCCATAATAAGAGGCAAAGAAATAAGTAGTAATCATATATTTTAAGTTTCTTCATCTCAAACAAATATACAAACAAAATCTATATAAAATTCAAAGGATTGTTGGCTTTGCTTAGGCTCTGGATCGCTGACGAAAAACTAATCATTTTTGGGAGATCGAAGTTACGGAAAGATGGTGAGAATACCAAGGGTTTTGGTTGGAGAATATTTTGATGGTTTCGGTGTGGTTGGGTTCTACTCCGAAGTTAAGAGACATATTTACCACGCGATGCACTTCGTTATTCGCGCGGGAGCGTAGAAAACAATAAATCTTTTCATAGTTATTTATTATATGGGGAAAAACCAAATCTATTTTCCAGTTGAAGAGAATAGGATGCATTTTTCTTTATCATAATACGAGTAAGTCATCTCAGTCAAATCTGCTGTATAACATTTGTAGTACCCGTTAAAAATAGTATCCGTAAAACCTTTGGGATCAAATTCTTTTAAAAAGACAGTATCTTGAAGTTTTTCAAAATCTTGTTCAATTAGTTGCTTTTCAAAATTAATACAAGCGTCCTTCGGTATCTGCAATACAGTTATGTAATAGAAATCTGAATGAAAAGAATCATGAAACTCATGATAAATAATTGTTGTCTTATCTGGAAATGACAAGTCAGTCCAGCGCTCAGTCATTTGAATTGGTGAGTTATATGCCTTAATCAAAATAAGCACTAAATATGATAGTGCAATTAATGATAATAGTACTACAAATACCCAAAGCTTTATTTTTATCACTCTTTTCATGTCAATCAAATGCGTATTCTCCTTAGAAAATTTATTCATACGAAGCATGAGATAATAAAAATATATGACGTATTTCGACAGGCTCAATATGACATAAATTTTTAGGAACTCCGATGAGAGTAATCTCTCAATCCGCGTAAATCCGTAATTTCAAATAAACAGCGTATATCCGCGTCTAAGATCTCACTTTATAAATCACGCCTCTCTCTTTCAAATAGTCCATCACAAAGCTGAAGACTTTTTCGTCTTTGCCGGGGATTTCGGGCGGGAAGAGGCCTTCTTGGGTAAATACTTCCTGAAGGATGAGTTCGGCACCTGAGGTACCGGTGAAGCCCGTGGTACGTGCCATGGAAGAGATGCGCTCGGTTTTGTCGTAATAGTCGAGCAGATCGTACACGTATTCTTTTTTGGTGCCGTTTTCGGTTCCGCGAACAATGACTTTCATTACGGTAAACTCTTCCTCATCAGGGTGGAGATACCACTGATTGAACAGCATTTTGGTGGTGAATTCATACGGGCTAATCTCTTTATCGCCAATCTTCACGGGTTTTTCATCCAGAAATCCGCTGGCTTTTAAGGCCTGAATAAGTTTGATATGACCGGGATATCGAAGGGTTTTTTCCTTCATATTCGGAACGCCTTCGAGTGTGTACAACAATGAGCGGAGCCCGTCGGTATTGAATGCCTCGAGGGTTCCGATGCGATCGAAATCAATGAGTTCAGCATCGCTCATGGGTTCACGACTTTCTACCACATTATTGATTTTCATACGTGCCGGGCGGGTGTATTCTTCCACTACATCAACAGGCGAAAACGGGGCCTTGTATTCAAACGGGAATTTGCGCTCAACCGGCAGCCCACCTACCATATAAATAAACTCTTCGATTTGCATACGTGCATGGTGGTAGCCGGCAATCAGATTGGGCATACCGGGTGCCACACCCATATCGGCAATTACGGTAACGCCCTTTTCTTTGGCGAGTGCATCAAGTTGCATGCAATCTTCGGGCATAAATGAAATATCGACACAGTTTTTACCGGTTTCTATAATGGTTTGCACAGTTTTATATCCCATGAATCCGGGTACGGCAGAAATGACGAGATCATAATCCTGAATGAGTTCCCGAATGCGTGCGGTATCGGAAAGATCGGCTTCTATTTTCTGAATATTTGGGTTATCGACCAGAGCAAGAGATTTTGAGCTGCGATCGACAGAAGTGACATTATGCTTTTTTGCCAGATCGAGAGCCATGGCACGTCCAACCATTCCGGCTCCGAGGATGATGATGTTTTTCATGGGAAATATTTTTTGTAAATATAATAAATAGTTAAAAGCCACGGATGCACGGATAAATGGATTTGTTATAGGATAAATCGCTTAGAGTCAAGTTTGCTTTTTCCAAAATTCACAAGGAGAGATAGTCTATTACCTGAAACTTTCATGTAGTTAATACATTGTGCTTCAAATTCGCTTGAAAGCTCAGATACACTTTTTACTTCAAGTACTATTTTGTCGAAAACAATAAAATCAGCATAGAAGAAATGAGGAAGGAAGATTTCTTTGTATTTAACCTCGTACTTTTTCTCTCTTTCGAATGGAATTCCTGATTGTGTGAACTCATATTCCAACGCATCTTTGTATACAATTTCCAGGAAGCCGGGACCAAGGTTGTTATGTACCTCCATACAAATCCCAATGATTTTGTATGTCAGATCTTCATATAATAACTTACTCATAGTAATATAATTACACATAACAAATATAAACATTCCAAAACTATCCGTGGAATCCGCAGCACCAGCGAAGCAACGCTGAGCGCGGTGCAATTTAATACCTGCGAGCGATGTCTTTAGACGTCGCTTAGCAAAACTGCCGATCTCAAAGTACGTGCCTGTGATAATTTATCCGTGCATCCGTGGCTAATAAAAACAAAAAAGGCAACCAGATGGCTGCCTTTTGGAAAGTATTTTTGAAAGTCTTTATGCAAGTTTCAGTGCAGGAATGCGACGTGCTGAAAGCTCATAGCTTGCAAAGAAGAACAGGCTGAAAGCAAGGGTTCCAACAATCTCATATTTAAAGAATGGAATTGCCATGGCATAGCATGAAACCAGTCCTTCCCATGAAAGTGGATACCAAAGGCCCTGTGCCCATACGCCAAAATTGCTCACTACGAAGAAAACAACGCTTGCTAATAATGATGCAGCAAAAACGCGATGTGCTTTCATTGATTTGCGGAGAATAAATCCGAGCATACCAACCAGGATAAAGCCTCCATAAACAAATGCCATAAGAACAGCACTATAAGTTCCAATGAAAAGATCACTTATAAACAATATAGCCAATGGAAGAAGAAGTGCAAGTTCTTTGCGCTTAATCATTGTACCACCAAATAGAGCAATTGCAGCAATCGGTGAAACATTCGGTATCTGTATAAAAATACGAAGTACTGCAAAGAGTACGATGATTCCCAGTACAAAAACCAGTTTTATTATGTTCGGATTGTTTTTCATAGGTCCTTTATTTGATGCAAATGTAAAAACAATTTCCTTACAGTGGGTCTTTTTTTATTCTGCCTTTTTATTACACAGTTGTTAATAAGTAGAATCTTGAAACAAAAGAATTATTTCAATATTTGACTACCTGAATACATTTTTATATTTTTGCAATATGATAAAGAAGCTGGAATACTTGCAAAGAATGATACCCGGTGCCTCGGTGGAGGATATTCTGGCTGAAATTTCCTATTTGGAACTGCAGGACACTGAAAACCAGCTTTCGGAATTTATCGGGCTCGTTAAGGCGGGTAAAAAGGACTGCGCCACCGACTGGCTCAACGCCTATCTTGAACAAAGTGAACAACTTCGGCATAAGGATGATATTTCATTAGAGGGGTTAAAGACCCGCATAAAAATGCTTGAGGTACAGCTATCGGTAATGGTGAACAAAATTGCCGAGCTTCAGCATCTGGCCGGCGAATACCGTTCTATGCACTGGAAGGAAATGAATGAAGTGATGGGAAAGCTGCTATCACTGCGCAAGGAGGTTTTATATCTGAAAATGGAAAAGGACGGTTCATTTAAGGAAGAATATGATGCTGCCGAGCAGGATGAGAAGCAATACAAGAATACACCGCCTCCTTCCGAGCATTCACAAAGACATAAGCTGAATGCTGATGAAAACGCATTGCTGCAGAAAAGATACCGGCAAGCATCGAAATTATGCCATCCGGATCTGGTGGCTGAAGAACTTAAGTCAGAAGCAGAGCATTTCTTTGTTGCCTTAAGCAAGGCATACATGGCCAATGATCTGGAAACCGTGAGTCATATACTGACTAAACTTGAAAACGGTGAAGTGATTTTTGCCCGGGCATCAGAGGTCTTAAGTGAGTATGACATGTTGCGGAGCACACTTAATCGTTTACAATCGGAAGTAGAAAGCCGCACTACAGAGTTTGAGAATTTAGAAAACTCAGCTTTGATAAAAACCATTAGAAATATTGATCAGTGGGACTTATATTTTTCGGCTTTGCGGCGCCGTTTTAAGGGGGAAATTGTTTTGCTGGAGAAAGAGTTGGAGGAGTTGATGTGATGAGTGATTTTATTCCTGAAAAATATTCGCAAAACTGGCTCATGCAAACCGAATCGCTTGAGGCGCTAACAAGGAAGTTAGAGCATGAACTTCGTATTTCACAATCGGAGCAATGCGCCTGTTTTAGGGGTTCAGCAAGTCGCCGTGGAGAGTATTCATGCAATGAAGAGCCTAAACTCAATACGCTTATTTATCATCACTATCAGCATTTGGCCGTAAACAGCTCACCTGTGATGCATGAAGGACAAATTTATTACGGTACTGAGGATGGATATATCATTTCTTTTGATCTGATGCGGCTGCGTGAAAACTGGAGAAGCCGTACCAAAGCGCGTGTAAAGGCATCGCCATTGGTATATCGAAACCGGGTGTATTCAGGATCTTTTGATCATAATTTTTATTGTCTGGATACTAAAACAGGATTTCCGCGATGGAGTTTTCAAACAACAGACTGGATCTTCTCATCGGCACTGGCATTTGAAGATCTGATCATATTCGGCGGCATGGATAAAACTGTGTATGCTCTGGATTTCAAAACCGGAAAAGAAGTATGGAAGTACAAAGCAGAAGGCTGGTTTATAGCCTCTCCTACTCTATGGAAAGATAAGATTGTAATTGGTTCCCGCGACAAGCATCTGCATATTATCAATGCCATTGACGGAAAACCGGCAAATAAGATATTTATTGGAGACCGTATACATTCTACTGCTGCAATTCATGAGGACATTGCTGTATTTGGCACGGTTGACCGATCTCTTTATGCCATTGATTTGAGAAAAGGGGAAATACTGTGGAAAGCAGATGTTGGCGGCCCTGTTGTTTCATCGCCCTGCATACTGAATAACACCATGATTATTGGCTGTCGGGATGGTTCTTTGTATTGCTTAAATATAGAAACCGGCAATAAAGATTGGGTTCTTGAAACCGGTGCAGCCATTCACAGTAGCCCGGTTAGTGATGGCAAAAACATATATTTTGGCAATGATGCCGGGCGCATATATAAAGTTGCGGCTGATACCGGACTTGTGCTTCAAACAAAAAGCACTGATGACCAGATTAGAAGCTCAGCATTAATAAGTGATTCGCGCCTAATTGTTGGAGGAATATGGCTGCATATTTTTGACTAATAGTCTCTTCTTCGTCTGATTTTCAGATTCGGATTCTTTTTAGCCAAGAGTTCTACAAAGTTATCGTAATGATTACCAAGAATACGAGGTGAAAACTTAATCTTTTGCTGCACACCATCTTCATCCAGATAATAAAGTTTAATATAAAACTCTCTGGTAATCAGCGACCAGCCACGATTTCCACCGGTAATCTGAGCGTACAAAAGTTCTTCTGTATCCTTTTTACTATGGATGATATAGATTTTTTCCTCGTCGGCTTCAACTTTTTTTAATTTAAGAGCTGATCTGTATGCTAAATAAGCAAGTCCAAGTAATACAATCAGGGCCCCAATGCCAATGAACAGGTTTTCCATTTTAAAAGGCTTATCTGAAAAAGCCATAATTAAAAACAAGGGGCTCACCAATGCAAATAAAACTGCAAAAGTGTAATTTGATAATCGTTGTGCAGAGCCACTAATTCGGGTTCGCTTTTTAAAGTATATTTCTTTCAGTTCCATATTAATTATATTTATCAACCCACAGCACCGGCTACCCTGAATAAAAATCCGGTTGACGTGGTATGTTTAACTACAACCAAAGTTACTTTTATCTTTACTCCGGCATAGTTTTCAACCTTAAACGTAGCTGAGGCATAAGCGGGATTATTGGATTCATTATCGAATTTACCACATTTCCAGAAACTGCATTTTTTTATCTCGCTCAATTTAAAACAAACAAAATTGCTTTCATTCTTCAGATCATAACCACAAAAAAGTTCATTAATGAATTTTGTGGTATCATTTTCGAGCGTACCGATGAGTTGAACTTGCTTGTAAGCACCATCGAGTAATACAAGAATCCCTTTAGTATCATGGTTCGTAACACGGGTGGCAAATTTTTTCAGAAGCTTGTTTGGTTTCTTTGCGTCTGTATCCGCCATAGCGTTGAAACTAATAAATCCTACAGCCAATAATGCAATCAGAATCTTTTTCATGTGGTTGGTATTTCAAATTTGATGTAAAAATATAAAAAATCAGTCAGTATACTTCAAAATACATGGCTTAATTGTTAAGTTCTAGTCATAAATATTTTTTCCAGATGGTCAGACAACCAAGAGTAAAAATTATTGTCTATATTTGGAAAGCATTATATTAAGGTATTTTGTGCATATTGAGAAGGGGTTAGAAACGTAAAAAACCACACATGAGAAAAACTTTATTGCTCAGCTTGTTAATTATAACAGCATCTGTATTTACTGCCAAAGCACAGGGTGATAATTGTGCCACAGCAGTTCAAATTACAACCAGTGGAACATATACAGCGGACGGGCCATCAACCGGAGGAGGAGCTACGAGTGGCAGCGCAACAAATGCTGACTGGTATTATTTTATTGCGCCCACTGCCGGTGTGATTGATGTCTCAGCGTGTAACTTAAGTAGCGTTGACACGCGCGTACATGTATATGACGGAACTTGTGCAGTTTTAAACAATCTGGGCACTGACGATGATGGGTGCACAAATTTTGTATATGCATCAGAATTATTAAATATTCCTGTTACAGCAGGTACTACGTATTACATTGAATGGGATGACCGCTGGTCGCAAAATGGATTCGACTGGACATTTACTTTTACATCTTATGGGTCTTGTCCGCAGCCTGTAAATCTTGGGGTGAACAATATTACACAAACTTCAGCCGATTTATTCTGGAACGAAATCGGCACAGCCACACAGTGGAATATTGAATATGGAGCTACCGGATATACTCAGGGCTCCGGCACCATGATAAATCTGACCACGAATAATCCATATTCACTTGGTGGACTTACTCCTACTACAACATATGATTTTTATGTACAATCATACTGCGGAGTTGGCGACACAAGCGTTTGGTCAGGCCCCTTTACATTTACTACAAGCTGCCTTTCCATACCAGCTCCATACACAGAAGATTTTGAAACTGCAGGAGCAATGCCTCCTTGCTGGACTAATGGGATAACTGACGATTTTGACTGGAGTTTTGGAACAACTACACCAACAATCAATTCAGGGCCTAGTGGCGACCATACAACAGGAACCGGCTATTTTGCTTTTACTGAGGCATCATATCCAAATAATCCTGCATTACAGGCCGATTTGCTTTCACCATGGATAGATCTTACCAGCCTTTCGGCTCCGGGATTAAATTTCTGGTATCATATGTATGGAAACAGCATGGGAACATTGCATTTAGACATTAATGATGGAACTGGCTGGGATAATGATGTCTGGACTCAAACCGGAGATCAGGGAGATATGTGGTACGAAGTATTGATTAATCTGGCAGCTTATAGCGATTCCATTCAGGTCCGTTTTCGTGGCGTTACCGGAGATAATGCATATTCGGCTATGTCTATAGATGATTTCGTGATTGATGAAATGCCCACATGTCCGGATCCGATAAATCTTGTTGAAAATGCCAATACAAGTTCCTCCGTTGAGCTTGGCTGGACAGAAATTGGTTTTGCTACTAACTGGAATATACAATATGGGGCGACAGGGTTCCCTCTTGGAACAGGGACAACCGTTGCTGCACCGACAAACCCGTTTAATGTTACCGGCTTATCCCCTGCAACAACATACGACTTTTATGTACAATCTGACTGTGGTGGGGGTGATACCAGTAATTGGATTGGACCTGTTTCTGCAACAACAGCTTGTGTTACAATTGCAGCCCCTTATTTTGAGGACTTTGAAGATGCCGGTGCTATTCCTGTGTGCTGGACCAATGATATTGGCGATGATTTTGACTGGAGCTTTGCACAAAATACACCAACTCCGGATACCGGCCCCGACAATGATCATACATCGGGAACCGGATTTTTTGCATATACCGAATCAAGCAATCCAAATAACCCGAATATGCAAACTGACCTCTTGTCGCCATGGATAGATATTAGCGGGCTTAGTGTTCCTGCCATCAGTTTCTGGTATCATATGTACGGAGCAGATATGGGAACCCTTCACGTAGACATTAATGATGGCACAGGTTGGGTAAATGATATTTATACCATAACTGGCGAACAAGGTGATGAATGGTTTGATACTTACATTAACATCAGCAGTTATAATGATTCTGTACAAGTTCGTTTCAGAGGTGTTACCGGAACAGGGTTTTATTCTGATATTGCCATTGATGACTTCAGTATTGATGAAATGCCCACATGCCCACATCCAGCTAATTTACAAACAACAGCAGCATTTGGCACATCTGTAATTATCGAATGGACTGAACTTGGATCTGCAACAAACTGGGTGGTTCAATACGGTCCATCGGGTTTTCCTTTTGGTTCAGGAACCAATGTGGCCACAAGTAATAATCCCTATACCCAGGGAGGCTTATCACCTTTTACCAATTACGATTTTTATGTTCGCAGCGACTGCGGAGGTGGTGATACAAGCACATGGATTGGTCCGTTAACTATTACAACTTCTTGTGCAATTACAGTAGCTCCATACACTGAAGATTTTGAAAATGCGGGCGTGATACCATCATGTTGGATTAACGATAATAATGATGATATTGATTGGACATTTGCTCAAAACACGCCTTCTGTAAATACCGGTCCTGATGCCGATCATACAACGGGAACAGGATACTTTGCTTATACTGAAGCATCGAATCCAAATTTCCCTGATATGCAAGCCGATTTGATAACACCATGGGTGGATGTAAGCGGGCTTACAAATCCCGGTGCAAGCTTTTGGTATCATATGTATGGAGTTGACATTGGCGAATTACATATCGACATAAATGACGGAACCGGTTGGGTGAATGACATTTGGCAATTATCCGGCGAACAAGGAAATTTCTGGTCGCAGATGTACCTGAATCTTGGATCATATGGTGATACCGTTCAATTGCGTTTCCGTGGTATCACAGGAGATTATGCATTTGGTGATTTGGCCATCGACGATGTTGTTTTCGATGAGCTGCCATCATGTATTCCACCCGGAGCACTTACAGTTTCAAATATTACAAACACTTCGGTTGATCTGTCGTGGATTGAAGTTGGAACAGCCACCACATGGAATATTGAATACGGCGTAAGTGGATTTACACCAGGGAGCGGAACAATGCTTACAAATGTCACAAATAATCCATACACCATTTCAGGGCTTACAGCAGAAACTGATTACGATTATTACGTTCAATCCGTTTGCGGACCAGCAGACACCAGTTCGTGGGCAGGACCTTCCTTGTTCTCAACCTTATCTGATCCGCTGAGTAACCCATCTGTTTGTGAAGTAGATATTGCTATTCCTGATGCCGGATGTGTAGATATTCCAATTGACGTAAATAGTGTTCCGGGTGTTATGCTTGGATTTGACATTGAAGTTTCTGATGTAAACATCATTATTCAGCATGAAGCAGATATGGATGTTGAAATTAGTTTGGAGTCTCCAAACGGAGTTATAGTAGACCTCAGCACCAATAATGGTGGAAACCAAAACGATTATGGTATTATCGACGGAACCTGCACCCAGTATACTAATTTCAATATGAGTGGCGTTGACGGACCTATTACCGGTGGCACACCTCCTTTTAATGGTTCATATATTCCTGAGGGTGATTTTACCGATTGGGAAGACAATTCCGATCCCAACGGAATTTGGATACTGCACGTGTGTGATGCATACGGAGCCGATACCGGCTCTGTAATGTATGTGGAAATTGTTTTCAATACATTGCAACCACCACCCGATCTGATTATTAACGAAGTGGATTGTTACCAACCCGGTGATTCGCTTGAATTTGTTGAAATTTACGACGGAGGTGTTGGAAATTATCCACTGGATGGTTTTGCAATTGCTTTTTACGATGGATCTACAGATCAGATATATTATTCCGTTGACCTGAATGGCTACACCACAGATACGGCAGGATATTTCGTACTTGGAAATCCTGCAATAACTGAAGCTGATATTAATTTCCCAGTCGGAACCTTACAAAATGGTGCCGATGCTGTGGCATTGTATAAGGAAGAAGCGACAAACCTACCTGTTGGAACGCCGGTAACTACCACGAATCTTGAAGATGCGCTGGTATACGGCACCAATGACCCTGTAGATGTTCAGCTGCTTTCGCTACTGAATATTGGTCAGCCACAGATTAATGAAGATGATCTGGGTGATATGGCTACTCATACATGCTCCAGGCTACCAAATGGCAGTGGCGGACAAAGAAACACCTATACTTATGAAGCGGCATTACCCACACCGGGAGCGGCAAATAACGGAATTCCTTCTATGACATGGGATAGCGTTTTCACTGAAGCTTTGATCAATAATGGAAGTATTGGAAACACGTTGCATATAGATCTTGAAAACGCAAAATTCGTTTCTGTTGGTACGCTTATTGAAAACACACATTATACGGTTGCAAATGTACCTGCAGGATTAACTGCTGAGATCAATACTACATCCGATACCACAGCCGAAATTTCACTACTTGGTAATGCAATATCTCATACCGATGCTGATGACATCTTCGATCTGACGTTTGATTTCCTCGATGCAACTTATCAGCAGTTTGGGCCTTATGTAGAAAACGACAGCAAAAACGATATTCATGTCGATTTCTTCACGGTTACCCCTAAAACACTGATATGGGATGCTGATACTTTCCATGAAGCAGTTGCTAATGATGGAACCATAATGGATTCCATCAACCTCAGACTCTGGTCAGATACATTCAGCATAGTTGGAACACTTACAGAGACAGTGCATTACAATGCCATGAATGTACCGGCAGGCTTAAGTGCAGAAATTACTACAGTTTCTGATTCAACTGCAGTAATAAAACTTACCGGAAATGCCATAGCGCACTCCGACATCAACAGTATTAATAATCTGGGAATCACTTTCCTTGATGCGGTATTCACAGGTAGCAGTGCCGCTGCAGTAGATCATTATACAGACACAGCACTGGTAGTTGATTTCATTTATAATCCGAATGACTCTACCGACATACTCACATACAGTTTTCCTCAAGAAACCGGTCCGGCAACTATTGACCCGGTATTACATGAAGTTCATATTGAAGTATCACAAGGCACTTCACTCAATGGGCTTATTGCAAGCTTCACTCTTTCTACGGGCGCTACAGCAACGATTTCCGGAACACCCCAGATAAGTGGCACTACTTCAAACGATTTTATAATTCCGGTAGTGTATAATGTACTTGCAGAGAATGGTGTTGATAATCAAGACTGGACTGTTTTTGTGGAAATTGGAGCGGGCATAGATGAGTTTGCAGATCATTTTGAAATGAACATCTATCCTAATCCGGGTACTGATTATTTCATAGTAGAGATTACAGCTGAAAGCAATTCCGATTTCAGCATCAGCATATATAACATGAGTGGTCAGCTTATTCACAGCGAATTTTTCCATAATCAAAAAGACATATTCTATCGCTATGATTGCGGTAATCTTTCGAAAGGAGTTTACTACATTAAAGCAGCAGGAGCAGATCGCATACAGGTTAAAAAACTCATTCTTCAATAATTGAATACAACTGTTATGAAAAATATATTCAGCACATTAATCGTCATTACATTTCTGGGATTTATTCAAATATCTCAGGCACAAATTGTGGTTACAGGAGGAGGGTTAAACGGTACTACTTTGGCTCAGAATCTGGCCGGAAGTAATATCACGGTAACCAATGCCACGGTAAGTGGTAACGTAAATCAATCGGGCACTTTCACTTTCTCCGGTGCGGGACTTGATGTGAACTCCGGTGTAATACTATCAACCGGTAATATATTTGATGCTGTTGGACCGAACTCGAGCGGCAGCACGTCAACAGGATATAATGGTCCCGGGAATACGTTACTAACCAACCTTGCAGGACAAACCACAAGGGATGCTGTTGTACTGCAATTTGATTTTGAAGTACAATCAGATGAAATTGAATTCAATTATATCTTTCTCTCTGAGGAGTATAATGAATGGGTGGGATCTGCCTTTAATGATGTATTTGCTTTCTATATTAGTGGTCCCGGTATAACCGGTGAGGAAAACCTTGCTGTAGTTCCGGGAACAACCACCCCGGTATCTATCAATACTATTAATGACGGGTCATTCTGGCAGTATTATGTTGACAATGAAGATCCGCCCTTTGTAGCCAATATTGAGTACGATGGTTTCACAACATTAATGACAGCCTCAAAATCGGGGCTTATTCCATGCGAAACATATACACTCAAACTCATGATTGCTGATGCAGGTGATGCAGCCCTGGATGCTGCAGTACTGCTACAGGAAAATTCGTTGGTTCAAGCCAATGTATCTGCAACCGCAAATACATTCAGCATGAATAATATTGCACTGGAAGGCTGTATTCAAGCCAGCTTCACGTTTCAGCTTGATAGCGCACTAAGTACTGATTCTGAAATACCTATTGAAATAGCAGGCACAGCTATCAACGGAGTGGATTATGCACATATCGACTCGTTGATTATTATTCCTGCCGGTCAAACCTCAGCCACTATTGTAATTGATGCATACGGAGACGGAATAACTGAGGGACAGGAAACCATTGAGTTGATTTTTGCTCCCGCACCTTGCGAAGTAAAAGACACGGTTACTTTGTATATCGATGATTACAACATGATTGAGTACATTACAACACCATATGATCTAAACTGTAACGGAGACAGTTCCGGTAGTGTTGATCTTGGCGTAACCGGAGGTATTCCTCCCTATTATATAACACTTACAGACAGTGCCACAAGCCAGACAGAAACATATACGACTAATCCGGTGACAGACCTTACTGCAGGCACTTATTACGTTCAGGTCATGGATGGTTATGGATGTTCTGCACAGGATATTGTATATGGTGATATGTTTGACGGAGGCCCTGTATTTATTCCGGACGGAACCGGATTATCATATGAAACAACTATAACTATTTCGGGTTTTGGGGCAGGACAAACACTAAGTAGTGTTGATCAGATCCAGTCTATTTGCATGAATATGGAGCATTCACGAATTGGTGAGCTGGAAATTAAACTCCGAGCTCCGGATGGAACAGAAGTAATTCTGAAGCAACAACCGGGTGGAGCTGTAACCAATATGGGTGAACCATGTGCCATTGGCCCTGCAGATGCAGGAAATACTGATACTACAGCCGGGATTGGTTATGATTATTGCTTTACTCCAAACCCGACTTTCCCAACCATGAATTCGTATGCCAATGTAAATCAGTATACATATGTTACTACATGTTACGGAACAGTAGAAAGTGATAAATACTTACCGCCGGGATCTTACGAATCCAGTCAGTCACTTGCTGCTCTGGTGGGTGTTCCACTTAACGGAGATTGGAAACTCATTATTACAGATGAAATCCCAAATAATAATGGCTGGATTTTCAACTGGAGTATAAGCCTCAGTGCAGATCAGCCAGACTCGGTGTTCACCATTCTTGAACCCACGCTTCCAACCATTACAACATCCGTAACAGAAGCGGATTGTGGTTTATCAAACGGAGCAATTGATATTACCGTAACCGGAGATTACGGCCCATACAGTTATGACTGGAGTACAGGTGCTACATCAGAAGATCTATCAGGAATCCCTAGCGGATCATACTCTGTTACGATAACCGGAACAGATCTTTGTGAATATGTTTATGATTTTAATCTGTCGAACAATGGCAGCCTTGTTCTTTCAGCTGTTACCAATAACACAAGTTGCTATCTGGGTACCGACGGAGATATTGATCTTAGTGTTTCAGGCGGAACACCAACGTTTAACTATTCATGGAGCAACGGAGCTACAACAGAAGATATATCAGGACTAGCACCGGGCACATACACTGTTACTGTTACTGATGGAGGAGCATGTGAGGGTATTGAATCATATATCATTGATGATCCGGCTCTGCTAATTACCAGTGCAGTTATCACTGATGAGAATTGTGGTGACGAAGAAGGAATAATTGCCCTTTCGGTTACAGGTGGAACAGCACCCTATGCATATTTGTGGTCAAACGGAGTAACTACTGCACTGAATGATGAACTTGCATCGGGCACATATTACGTAACCGTTACAGATACAAATTTGTGTACAAAAGTAGACTCATTTACCGTAATTAACTATGTTGGAAACTGTATTCCTGACTGTGATCTGGAAATTTCAAGCTATATATTAACTGATGAAATGTGCGGAAACACAAATGGATCCATAGATATTACAGTGTTTACAAGTAATTCGCCATATATTGCAGAATGGTCAAACGGAGCCACTACAGAGGATATATCGGGATTAATGGCAGGAACATATACGGTAACACTTACCGATGCTGAAGATTGTGAGCATGTCCAGGATTTCACAGTGATAAATGAAAGCGGAACACTGGCTATTTTAGGCTTCAACACTACAGATGAGATTTGTGGCAACTCGCAGGGATCCATTGACATGACTGTTAACGGAGGTGCACTCCCCTACACCTACAACTGGTCAAATGGAGCCACTACTCAGGATCTGTCAAATATTCAGGCGGGGACTTACTCTGTGACCGTAACTGACGGAAACTATTGTTCTGTGGTCTCTTCGGCTACAATTAGCAATTTAACCGGAACACTGTCATACACTTGGGGAAATGCTGTTAATGAGGTTTGTGGAAATGGTCAGGGTTCTATAGATATTCTGATTAATGGAGGCCAGCTCCCTTACAATTATAGCTGGTCAAACGGCGCCACAACAGAAGATCTTACCAATTTAAGTGCAGGTGATTATTATTGTGTTGTAACTGATAATAACGGGTGCTCTGTGACAACACCAACTTTCACTGTTACTAATGACGGAGGCGATCTAACTATATACAATATTGATCTTGACAATGAGATCTGCGGGAATGGACTTGGTGAAATTGAGCTCTTTGTAAATGGTGGTGTTAGTCCATATCTCTATAGTTGGTCGAATGGTGAAACAACATCTGTATCTGACAGTTTGAGTGCAGGTACATATACTGCAACAGTTACTGATCAAAACGGATGTCAGATTTCTTCCGGTAATATGACACTAATAAATGAAGCAGGAACACTTACGCTTGACGGAATCACTACTACTGAAGAGATTTGCAATAACTCTCAGGGTGGGATCAATATTACTGTTTCCGGTGGAACTCCAGCATACCTCTTTAACTGGAGTAATGGAAGCACATCTGAAGATCTCACCAATGTACCTGCTGGTGCATATAGCTGTACGGTAACTGACCTTAACGGTTGTCAGATATTTATAAACTCAACAGTGACTGAGAATCAGGGGACTCTGAATCTGCTCAACACCATTGTAACAGATGAGAATTGTGGAGATGTGGACGGAGCCATAGACCTGTATATCTCCGGTGGCACCGCACCCATTACATACAACTGGAACAGTGGACAAACAACTGAAGATATTTCGGGTATTGCAGCCGGCAACTACAGTTGTACGGTAACGGATAATCAGGGATGCGAAGTTTTGGCAATGGCAACTGTTGTAAACAATACAGGAAATCTATCTATTGACAATCAGGTAATAACCAATGAAACTTGTGGTGACAACAATGGAAGTGTCGACCTCACAATTGGAGGAACGGCTACTCCATTTACATACATTTGGTCTAATGGTGCGACAACACAAGACATTACAGGATTAGGCTCAGGAGTATACACATGTACTGTTTCAGACAATCTCCTTTGCGATATTATTGCCGGACCTTATACAATCAACAGCTATAGTGGCTCATTTGTGGTGAGTAACACCGTTGTTGGTGATGAGAACTGTGGCAGTGGCAACGGAACTGTAGATATTACAATTACCGGTGGCGTTGCGCCCATTACTTATAACTGGAGCACAGGAGCCACTACTGAGGACATCAGCGGATTGAGTGCCGGAACCTATTATTACACGGTAACCGATGCCAACTGTGTTATTACTGATAGTGTTATTGTTGGAAATGATGCCGGAAATCTTAATCTGGATAGTTATATTATCACTAATGAAGTTTGCAGTAACGGAGCAGCTTCTATTGATGTTACAGTAAGCGGAGGGACCGGACCATATATATTCAACTGGAGTAACGGATCTACTACGGAAGACTTATCAGGATTATCTGCCGGTGTATATACCCTTACTATTACAGATCAGTTTGGTTGTAGTATCGTTTCGAACAACCTGAATGTAAGTAATGATCCGGGAACATTTAACCTTGTAGATATTACTGTTACCAATGAACAATGTGCCGACACCAGTGGTTTGATTAATGTAACTGTTAGCGGAGGCACATTCCCAATAACCTATCTATGGAGTAATGCATCAACGTCCCAGGATCTTTTTAATGTAAATGCAGGAACATACTCATGTACTGCTACTGATTTCAATGGTTGTGAACTCATTTATTCAGCTTCAGTACAGAATGATGGGGGAAGTCTCCTGATTGCAGCCGATACCATTACCGATGAAACCTGCGGAGATGTGAACGGCGGCATTAACATAGAAATAAATGGTGGAACGGCACCTATTACATATTCCTGGAGTAATGGATCTACGACTGAAGATCTTAGTGGAGTCAATTCAGGAAATTACACTTGTGTTGTAACCGATTCAAATGGATGTACTGCAGTATATAATGGAGTAATTGCAAATATAAGTGGCGACTTCCTGATTTCATATGTTGATTACGATGATGAAATCTGCAGCAACAGCAATGGATATGTAAACATAACTGTAAACGGTGGTGCAACACCCTACATCTACTCATGGAATACAGGTTCCTCTAACGAAGACCTCTCATCACTCGACGCAGGTTATTACGCTGTAACCGTTACTGATCAGAATGGCTGTTCTGATACAACAAGTGTAAGTCTTATTAATACCAACGGTAATATTCAGATTGACAGCATTGTTGTAACAAATGAACACTGTAGTGAGACCAATGGGGAAATTGATCTCACTTATTCAGGCGATTATAGTCCAAGCAGTATATACTGGAGTAATGGAGCAACAAGTGAGGACCTTACTAATCTCTCAGAAGGCTGGTATTATGTAACTGTTGTTGACGCCCTAGGATGTACAGTTCAGGATAGTGCATTTGTACTAAATTTCACCAATGGATTTGAAATAACAGGTAGTTCTGAAGCCAATGAATACTGTGCAGATTCATCCGGATATATTGATCTGACTCTAACCGGAGGCTTTGTACCATATACTTACAACTGGAGTTCGGGCGATACTACAGAAGACCTGAGTAATCTTACATCTGGTATTTACTCCTGTACGATAACAGATACAAGTGGATGTAATATTTATTACAGTTATGAAGTTGTGAATATTACAAACGGGTTACAACTTGACAGTTCCATTGTAAATGATGAGTATTGTTATAATCTGGACGGTTTTATTGATGTCAGTATAAGTGGTGGAGTATGGCCATATACATACCTATGGATCAATGGAGATACAACACAGGATCTGACTAATATTACCGGCGGAACGTACATCCTCACCGTTACCGATGGTAGTTCGTGTAAGATTTTCACTCCTGTTTACACCGTTAATTCACTTGTGAATAATAGTCTTGGATTCAGTTCCGTAACTGTTTCAGATGAAAGTTGTGGAAATGGTCAGGGACAAATATTATTCACTCCTACGGGAGGAACCGTTTATGATTATGAACTCAATGGAAGTCCGATTGCTTCAACAGTTGTAAACAATCTGAGTGCCGGAACATACACCATTACTCTTAATGAATACGGATGTAGCACCGATACTACTGTTACGCTAAACAATGTTACGACTTTTACAGCTCAGATCGATTCAGTTCTGAATGAGAATTGCGGAGATGGAAGCGGAGGCATCTTTATCAGTGTTTCACCTGCCGGCACGTATTATTATAATTGGTCAAATAGTGTAACATTTGAAGATAACACTATGCTATCAGCCGGAACATATACTGTTGAGATTACTGATACAGCCGGATGCTTGTCAATTCTTACTGCCGATGTAATTAATAATACAGGATTTGCGGTTGGATCAATTGTAACC
>PKSX01000091.1 GCA_002869435.1 Marinilabiliales bacterium
AATAACACGTAAATGCTTAATACAGCGAACCCTGTAATCGTTAGTGCAATTGGGAAGTGAACGGTAAAAGGATGAAAGTGATGAACGGTGCTCATTTTTTTTCTAAAAGTACATATTTTATATGAAAAATCAGAAAAATCTATTAAGTTTGTGACAAGGAACCAAACAATATTATTATGAGTTATACACCTATTTCAGAGTCGGTTATATCTGCTGCAAAAAGCAGCCTGGGTCTTCAGAATCTTGGAGATGCCACCATCAGGGAGATAAAAAAAATAGTAGATCTAATTGAAGCCGAAAGCAAAATAAAATTTGTCAGAATGGAAATGGGCATTCCGGGTTTACCGGCAGCCTCTCTTGCTATTGATTCTGAAATTCAGGCTTTACGTGATGGTGTAGCAGCCATTTATCCTGATATTATGGGTGTAAAAGCATTAAAAGAAGAAATATCTCGTTTTGCAAAGAACTTTCTAAATATAGACATAAGCTCCGAGGGATGTGTTCCTACTGTTGGTTCCATGCAGGGTGGCTATGCATCTTTTATGACTTTGAGTCGTATTCATGAAAACAAAGACACTGTGCTTTTTCTTGATCCCGGGTTTCCGGTTCATAAGCAACAGATAAAAGTAATGGGTGGAAAGTTTGAGCAGTTTGATGTTTATAATTTCCGTGGTGAAAAGCTTAGAGAAAAGCTGGAGTCCGTTCTCTCAAAAGGCAATATCCACAGTATGCTGTACAGCAACCCAAATAATCCTACCTGGATTTGTTTTACGGATACAGAATTAAAAATTATTGCTGAATTGGCTGCTAAATATAATGTTGTAGTTGTAGAGGATCTGGCGTATATAGCAATGGACTTTCGACAGGATTATTCTAAACCGGGTGAACCACCTTATCAACCCAGTATTGCAAAATACTACGATAAATACATCTTATTAATCAGCAGTTCAAAATCTTTCAGTTATGCCGGGCAGCGTATCGGTATGATGCTTATTTCTGATACATTATATAATGAAGAGTTTCCTGCACTTCTAAAATATTACAAAATGCCTCAGTTTGGGTATGCAATGATTTTTGGAACATTGTATGCATTAAGCAGCGGAACATCGCACTCGGCACAGTATGGCCTTTTGGGTGTTTTACGTGCTGTGAATAACGGCGAGTATGATTTTGTGGAAGAGGTGAAAGAATATGGGCGAAAAGCAGAAATAATGAAACAGCTGTTTCTCAATAATGGCTTCAAAATAGTTTACGACAAAGATGAGGATAAAGAACTTGCCGATGGTTTCTATTTTACTATATCATACCCGGGAATGAGTGGAGGAGAGCTGCTTGAAGCATTTCTTGCTTATGGTATTAGTGCTATCGCCTTGTCAACAACAGGAAGTGAAAGAAACGAGGGCATCAGAGCATGTGTCTCACTTGTTAGGAGAGACCAGTTCCCTGATCTTGAAGAAAGGCTAAAAGCTTTTAACCAGTGTTTCTCCGGGTAATTATTTCCGGTCGAAAAAAGGACTTTTTTCTGTGAGACTTATTGGAATTCCATAAGCGTGCTTTACCTTTTTGGTAAACCAACCAAGCTCCAATACGGCAATGCCGGCAGAATACATAATTCTGTTATCAGCCTTGTGTAGCATAGCTGTATCTACTGCACTGCCTATCGCAATTCCAAGATCTACTGCACCAACAGCACATGGAGTA
Source organism: Marinilabiliales bacterium (assembly GCA_002869435.1). GTDB lineage: Bacteria > Bacteroidota > Bacteroidia > Bacteroidales > DTU049 > BM518. The sequence goes on from PKSX01000091.1 coordinate 1,702, forward strand.
GTTTCAGGTTTATTTGCACAACCAAAGCCGCAATTATTGCAATTGGGCACATTTTTGGGTTCAGTGCTGTTTCCAATAATAACAACAAGCTCCGATTGCAGAATATTTGTGGCATCTCTGCTTAGAAAAGCGATGTTGTCCCGGGCCGATATTTCGTTCATTTTTTTTGAAAGTACTTGCAAATCAGTTTCTGTAATGATTAAGTACTCAAGCGTTTCAATTCCCTTACCTTTTGGTGCTGTTTTGGCTGCAGCAATCATAAGGTTTGCTATTTGTATAGCTGCCTCGGGAAGGCTCTCTTTGCTGTTTATGATGCTCATATTTATTGGTTTTCTTCTGGATCTCGAACAACTTTCTCAATTTCACCGTTGGAATAGTAAATGATTTTACTTACTTCTCCTTCTTTAGTATAATATGTTTCCCTGCCGTTTTTAATATTCTCTGCAAACTCAACAACAACTTTTTTCTTCGAGCTTCCATAATAATATGCAGTCTGCTCACCGCTGCCATTCTCGAAATGTGCGAACCCGACCTTCAATCCGTTAAAATCAAAATATTCCCAATCGCCATGATAGAACCCATTGGAATAAAAACCGTGGATTTTTATCTGACCGTTTTCAAAATACTCTTTGTATTCTCCATCGGGGATATCGTTTTTAAAGTTCATCGTTGTGGCCACTTTCCCATTTTCATAGTATTGTATTGATGAGCCTTCTTTCATTCCGTTATTATAATTTGTGGCCTCCATTTTGGTTCCGTCAGGATAAAACTTTTCATATAATCCGTGCAGCATATCCTTTTCGTAACGGCATCTTATATTGATATTTCCGTTATTATAATAATACAGCGCCTCTCCGTTTTTTTGGTCGCCTTTATATTCAATCTCTGATTTAATATCTCCGCTTGGGAAATACTCTTTCTTCACCTTTGAACAGGAGGCGAGGATTATCACTGAAATAAGCAGAAATGAATACTTCATTATGTGTTATTTTACACGAAAATACGAAAAGAAAGACAATAAAAAAAGGGATTCCGAAGAATCCCTTTTTTAGAAACTATAGTGAATTAGTTTTTAATCACTTTTTGTGTCATTGTACTGTTTTCATTGCTGATTTCAACCATGTAAATTCCGGTAGGAAGATTTTCAAGGCTGATGGTTTGTACAGCAGCACCGTTTACACTGATAAACTCACTTGAAACAACTGATCCGAGTGTGTTGTAAATAACAACATTGTAATCACCTGCCGCATTGCTGTTGAATGATAGGTTCAGGTTGTCTGAAGTTGGGTTTGGATACATGCTGATCACGTTTTCCAGACCGAGTTCTGCAACATCAGCTACAAGTTGTCCTGTACCATCAAGATATACACCCTGGAAGTAGTAGTGAGAAACAGGACCAACGTCATCAGAGTTCAAACTGGAAGTAGAAATATGAAGCTGATAAATGCCTGATTCTTCAAAAGCAATATCACTGAGATACATCCAATAGTTGTTTCCGTCATAAGCAGTTCCTTTTGTAAGATTTACATCAGGATAAAGGGTTCCGGTGGAAACGTCATACATTTTTACAATGATATCAGGATAAATATTATCTACTGATAATGTAGTATCTGTATCCATCCATGAATAGAAGATCTTGGTTCTGTCAGGAGAAGTACTCATTTGGAGTCTTTCGTCCCATTCCAAAGCATCAGCAGTGTTAGGATCAATAAGAGTTGTGGTTTCGTCCGGATCGTAAGTATAAACAGTATCAATAATGAAAGCATCCCAACCTGAAGCAGTTTGGTGAATGTCACAAATAATTCCGTTCATTCCGTTGAATACAGCATAATATCCCAGTGAGTCAACGTTATCGCTGTATGCACCATGAATATAACCAATAAGGTGAACATAACCGTCACTGTCAAGGGTAATATCTTTAATTGAGCTGAACATTGGACGACCTACAGGAGAAAGGCTGGTTGCAAGAGTTTGTAGGGTAGTAATTGTTCCCCAGTTGAAAGCAGCTTCTTTTGCCCAGGTGTTACCACCGTCAGTAGTTTTGTATACCAGTGGCTGATAGGTTAAGTTATCAGTTGATGCACCATCGCGTCCGATATAGGCAAGATAACCGGTCATGCCGTCATCAGCCATAACAAGGCCGGGAGTGGCATATCCGTCAGGGTTTCCGCTTCCGTCAGTCAGATAATCCGGAACATGCGCAGTTCTTGTCCAAATAACTGAATCACCGGTAGCATCCCATGTACCTTTGTTGATGATTGTTGTGAAGCCTGTGTAAAACTGACCATCGTCTGTATTGGCATCACCAAGTGCCCAGAATTTGTCACCGCGAGCCTGACCATGAAGTCTGGCAAACTGGTTGAGGTATCCTGTTCCACCGGCAGTGTCTGTAGTGTACAATGTGGTTTGAACATTTTGGCCTGTTCCGTCAAGTTGCATTGATGCAAAAAAGTTTCCACCCCATGAACTTGTTCCAAGAAGCATAGGACCAGTTCCAACTACATATGCATTGGCTGCAGTAGTATTTCCGGTTGGGTTGTAGATCATTGCATTGGGGTAACGACCACCATTGGTTGATCCATCATACAGATAAACAGTAGTACTGTCCCATGTCATTCCTTTGTCTGAGCTGAAAGAGAAATAAATATCTCCTGTAACAGCACCGGAAAGATTAGAACGGTGAATCATACCGACAACACCTGTTTCAGGATTTGCTGTCATACCTGCAGATTCTGAAACCAAACAAGTGTAAATGTTCAATGAAGAACCCATCTTTACTTTGGTAACGGCCTGAACGTCCTTGTTTGTTGGATTGTTTGGTCTCTCAGGAACAAATCCTGTTGAAGACTCAGTTCCAAACATTTTTTTAGAAATCTGTACTTTTTCGTACTTATTGCTGGCTCCGATAATCTTAGGAGCAACAGTCTGCGCCATAATCCCTGCTGAAATCAGTAAGGCGGCACTTAATAATAAAACTTTTCTCATAGTTTTGATTGGTTTTGGATTTAAAGACAAAAGTAAAAAAAATTCAATAAATAGCAAAATTTGCAATTTATCTTTGTTAAGACACTCAGCATGCAGATAGGTTGCATACAGACTAATTAGTCGTTGATTTTTTCGTTGAAAACGTATATCAGTCGAAAGGTAAGTAAATTATTAAACTGATCGCGTGTCCAGGTGCCGGTTGCAGCGTTATTAAATGTGCGGGTTCTGATTTTTGATATGGAATAAGCGTAGCGTAAATTGAAATGTAGTCCTGCAATTACTCTGAATCTTACATCGATTAAAAAGTTGTAATCACCTCTTTTATAGGGGCCTGTAGCAGTAGTCCAGTCAATTTGTGAGCCATGTTCAACTTCTTTAAGAAATACAAGGCGTCCGTATGAGAACCCGGCTCCGAAAGTCATTTGATCCTTATCATTATAATGAATCATCAATGGAACCTCGGCATAATTCAGCCTTAAATTATAATATGGATAAGGAAGTGTGTCGTATTCAACCGGAAATTTCTTGTAAGCACCTTTTTGATTGAATAATGTCTCAATAGATATAATCCAATTACTTTGACCTAAAGGAAGCATGGCCCCCACACCAAGATTTGCACCAATTTTTCGATATCCGACCACTTCATCACCATCTACCTGAGTCATGTTGAAACCGGTTATGATTTCTCCCCGGATAGACTGTGCATGAACTGCAACGCAGGTTGTAGTAAATATGAGAATAAGAAATATTCTTTTCATAATGAAATAGTGGATACAAAGCTACGAAAATCGGTAAAAATAACGCCGCTTACGAAAAGATATTGCAAGCGGCGTGAATAAGGCAAGGTGCGATCCCGCCAGGATTGTAAAATTTTACTTTAAATATCTTGTAATGTCCAGAAATGTCTGTAATTAAATGATATAAGAATATTTAGTTTCTCATAAATGGTAATATTTAGTCAAAATTTCACTATATTTGTTTTCCAAATGTTTTCCAAATTCTTTTCGTAATAAAATTTAACAAATATGGCATTTAGAATTAAAGCAAATCCACGCAAAGATCATGTGAATAAAGATGGCACAACCACGCTTTATTTGTGGGTAACCATAGACAGAAAAACAAGGAAATACTCTTTAGGGCATTATATAGACCCTAAAAAATGGGATTTTGAGAAGGAAAAACTTAAGGGAACTAAACCAATAGATAATGAATTCAATGATTTTGTAAAAGATGCAAAAAACAATGCAGAGAGGATAATATTAAATATTCAGCGAAAAGGATTAAAGCCTAACTTAGATTTGTTTGAGAAGGCTTATAAAGACAAAACAGATATAGAAGACTTCTATAATCTTGCTCAGTTATATATTGAGCAAGGAAATTTCTCCTCCGGGTATATTCGGTTGCTTAAAGGGGAAGTATCGAAACTTAAGAAATTCAGAGACCCCCTGTGTTTTGCTGATATTGACCATACATTCATTATGAATTATGAGCACTATATGTATAATAAGCTTGGTAATAAAACCAATACGGTTACCAAAACCATGAAAAGAATAAAGGCTATTATAAACGAAGCTATGCGGAGAGATGAAACATTGTACAATAGAAGCCCATTTACAAATTACAAAATGAAATATGAACCCACTACCAGAGAAAGATTGTATAAAGATGAACTGGATCATTTATATACTCTTAGAGGCACTTTCTATGAACCTGTGAATAAAGTGCTTGAGTATTTCCTTTTTTCATGTTATACCGGTCTCAGATTTTCTGATATTAAGAAGCTGAGATACTCAAACATTCAGGGTAAATGGGTGAAGGTGAAAATGGAAAAAACCAAAGACACTATTTCTATTCCCCTTGTGAAACGGGCACAAGAACTTATCCCTGATAATGATAAAGAAATTGACCAGCTTGTTTTCTCAACCATCAGTAACCAAAAAACAAATAAATATCTTAAAACAGCTATTGAAGGCGCAGGCATAACCCGCAAAATTACATACCATTGCTCACGGCACACATTTGCAACCATAGCACTGAATCTTGGAATACCCAAAGATGTAGTTCAAAAAATATTAGGTCATAGCCAAATACGTACCACAGACATTTATGCAAAAATGGAGGATAAGACTATCGAGAGGGAGATGAGGAAGATGGATATGTAAGTGTTTCAATACATCAAATGAAGCATCTGAAGGCATTAATCCATTTCCTGAAAACTTCTCTGACCAGCTTGAAAAAGCCAGACGCAGGAGAATTATAGTAAATGAAACCAGAGAATGCTTCTAATCGAAGCAAATAATCATCATAGCTTATTGTACTGTGTCTATATTTGCGTAGTTTCTTGTGATATCTTGTCGTAGATTGTATCTACGACAAAGGTATTTATTATGAAACCACAAACCTCTCTATTTCAATCTTTTCCGGATAACCGGACTATTATTATAGGGAGGCCTGTGGAGGCTCAGATAGATTGCTGAGTTGATCGCTGTACTGTTTTCTCCTGTTGGTTTTGTGTAAAACCAGCCAAAAGAAAAAGCAGTAAGCCCGTAATCAATATCAACAATCTATGTCTCATTTTTTATTTAGTTTGATGGAGTAAACATTACCACGCAACCACCCAGTAGGTCACATAATTATTCTCTTCAGAAATAGCATATCCATAGGAGTATCCGTTTTTCCAGCTCTGTAAATTATCACATCTTCTGTATCTTTCAGGAACTTCCTCTATCTCCCAGAAGAAACCGGCTTTTGCGTCTATTACAAATACTTCCATATCGGGAGGAAGATAATATTGATCAACAGGTGCATATTCGTCTATATCCCCAAAATAAACGGAATCAGTATACGATCCGAAACCAAAATCGACATTTGATAAATCAGCTATAGGTGTTAAGTTCTCATAATCAACCGAGTCTTCACAAGAATAATACTCTATTTGATCCAAAGTAACAACCCAAAGTTGATCGCTATCAACTGGACCACTGAAAAGATATTTACCTGATTTAATAGTCTTAATCTCATCTTCATCCATTTTCAGAATTAAATGCAACTCTCCAAATTGAGGATTGGAAGGTCCCGGAGGAGCGAAGAAATAACTAATGACTTTGTTTTTATAAACCTCATTTGGGAAATGATCGCAAATTTCTTTGTGCGTTGAATATTCACGAAAAGATCTCTTAGCTTTTTCCAAGTCCTGCAGTTGAGATTTTGAACTACAAGAGAAAATTAAAAAAGAAAGAATGAAAATGGGAAAATACTTACTTGGTTCCATAGAGCCTCCTGAATTTATTTATTAAAGAATTGTTGTTGGGATATTCCCCCCAATTTTGATAAAACTTAGGTGGTGCTAAGTCTTGATGATCTCCAGAAATTATTTCTCGGAAAAGGTTCTTCCCAGTTTCTGAAGCATCATAAAATTGATTTTGGCCATAAATAAATTTTGCCCTGAAAACCATTTCTTTGGGTATGCCATTATTTAAAGATTGTGTTCTCACAATCTGCAAACTTTCTGTATGACTTTTAGGGACATAACTGTATTTCTCATTGATTTGAGTTAGATGCATGGCATGATAAGTATACTGACCATCTCCTTGTCCAAGATATTGTTCGTGTACTGTTGCCTGAGTCACCACTTTTTGATATCCAAAAGCACCCATTAACATTTCAGCATTTTCCCCACTAAAATGAGCTTCTTCAACACTATTTCTTTCTTCATTGCCTGAAAGTGAATATGAATAATAAAAATCAGCATTCTGGGCAAACCAACCATGCTCATCACCCATAGCTTGTTTCATTTCATCTTCTGTATATCCAAACATATCATTTTCACCAAGCCATGTATAGCCCTCACCAGCTGTTCCTTTCAATTGATCCATATTGTCTTTTCCAATACGGCTGTTGTAATAAATGTTCCCGGTTTCTTCATCCACGAACCAATCCATTCCATTCGGGTCAGTTATCATAACAGGGTTACCACCGACGTACATGTATGGACTGTATTCAGGGTATTTGTCACTCATTTGATCCACACTAAGCCAAATACTCAAGTCACTATCATAATACCGAGCCCCGAAGTAGGTGTAATTCGTCTCAGGATCAAGTTCTTTGGCACTGAATTTATATCGTGTATCATAGTCGGAATGCGGAGCTTGTTGTTGCACGAAAATTTCACCAAAAGGAAGATATTGCAGATGCTCTTCAGCTTCTCCAGCTGCATCCGTAATAAATGAACTTGAGCCTAAATGGTCGGGGTGATAGAAATACAATAGTTTTTCCTTTTTCTTTGTATCAAATTTTGCAGGTCGCATTTGTGTTCCAACTTCAACCAAGGTTACATCATATCCGCTGCAGGTAATTCCGTCACTCATCATTTGCCATAAATCAGCAGCAACATCGTCAGCCACTTGTCCATTAAAGAAATCAAGTTGCTCAGTAACATCATCCGGGTCAGTTGGGGCATAGAAAAAACCACCGCCCACTTTTGTACATACACGTTCTCCTTCAATGAAGTAATGCTTGGTATATTCTTTATCGGTCATCACCATTAGAGGACTAATATACAAAGTTTTATTGAGATCCATGCTTCTGTGAACATCTTTACCTCGCAATTTTAAAGTGCTTTCATGATTGCTGAGTTTCCAAACCCTTTCCCCTCCTGCATCATATATATATGAACTGAGTATGGGGTTTGCACCTTCATCGTGAACAGTAGTAAGACGGTTTTCCTCGTCCCAGCATAAAAAGCGGGAACCGGCTTTACTGTATCTCATGGTCATATTACCGTTTGCATCCCAGAAGTAAGTGTTCGAACCAACTTCTCTAACTGCGTGTGGTTGCTGTGGATTTGGATAATTGTAGAAGTGATTGTAATTAACATTTGTTACCTGTCCGTTTACAAACGTATTAGCAACAAGTGATTTGGTTTCAATATTACCGGATTGAGTATAAGTCATTCCCAATGTATAATTCAAACTCAAATTTGTTGAGGCTGGCTCAATATCTGCATTACCTGTTGCCGTCAGTAATCTGTAAAGGTTATCATATCCAAAAGTATATGTATAGTTACCACCTATGCCAGAAAGGTTTCCGGCTGTATTTTCAAGTGTTGTAATATTTCCAACATCATCGTAAGTATAGTCCAGATTCTGCATAAGGTTACCTACAATATCATAGCTCTTCAGGTTGTCTAAACGTAAAGTCTGTTGGTCATATGTATATTCCGTACGGGTACCGTTTCCATAATAAATATCTGTTCGCATTCCATATTTATCATACTTTATATCTGTTATAAAGTCGTACACCTCACTGCCTTTCACACTATTCATAGTTGTGAGCTGTCCACCGTCATTATAGCCATAAGACACTATTTCACCATCAGGATATGTGATATTTTTAACCCTGTTCCAGCTGTCATATTCCCAATTGGTTTCAAAAGTGTATGCATCTCCTCCGGGAACGACAAAAGTGTGAATATTGGTAACGAGTTCTCCCATGTTTCCATACTCGAATGTTTGCACACCTGATGCATCCTGCATTCTTATTAATCTACCACGGTTATTGGCATTAAGAGCTGTTGGTGATCCATATTCATAGAAAACATCCATTTCCGGGTTTTCGGGATAGTGAATATTATCCAAACGGTTATCCAGGTAATTATAAACAATTTCCAGACCCCCGTTATTGGCCAGGTTTTGTGTTTGTGTAGTGAGCACATTTCCTGCCATATCGTATGTATATGTAGTAGTACCCGCATCCGGGTGTACTCTGCTGGTCAATCTGCCCAGCATATCATAGTAATAATATGTTGAATTGTTCTCCGGGTCAGTTGATGTTAGAAGTTCTCCCATTGGGCTATAGGTAAAGTCCGTATGGGTTACTAATGGGTATGTAGCAACTCTCGATTTCAATCCGCGGGCATCAGTGTATTGCGAAACTTCATTCAATTCGGGATCAATAACTTTTGTAGTAAAGTATGTCTTCATACCAAATGAACCAAAATCATAATTATATGTGTATATATTGCCATCAGGTAGTGTTTGTTTTGTTGTTCTGTCCAATATATCCATTTCGGTTACGGTAGGATTCACCCATGGCATAGTAAGATCCAAGTCTGTTTCGTGTCCCGGATACTCAGATAATGGTTGATATGATGTTATTACCTGACCATTTGAGTTAAGGGTATATTCCTGTAAACCCGAAACCAAAACCATTTCAGTTACGTTTTCAATGATCTTTTTCTTGCTTTGTATGCTGCGGCCAAGGCCGTCTGAGAAATTCACAGTTACAAACTCATTATGATTTGCTGTATTGATAGGGTCAAAGTGACTTGTTTGTGCCCAAAGACCTGTGCCTCCTGCATTAAGTTCGTCCCAATATGAGCAGCTAATTGTATAAGGGTCACCATTCATTACTTCATTGGGGCCGGTTATAGTTTTAATCCTACCACTGCCATCATAGGTAAATTTCATAGCATTACCGCTTATGTCATAAATCTCAAGTGGCAAACCCAGTTTTACATCATAGTATGCTGTAGAATAATTCCCCCAGTAATCTTCTATCCGGGTCGGGTATGTGTGTACATAAGGGTCATACTCGTATGAGTATCTCAGCCTTTTTGCCGGAGATTCATCATTTTCCGGATATTCAATGGTTTTAAGACCACCATAATCGTTATAAGTTATATCTGTCCATGCTTCATCCGTTCCCTCAAAGGCAATGATACTTTTAACTTTTCCTCGGAAAATAGAAGCGGGATTTTGGTCATATATTGCTGTTCTTCGGCGCAGCAATGTTCCATTAACAGGGCCGCCTTCATCATACACCAACAACTCACTGATCATTTCCGTAAGATTGTCAGAATCATAAAGTGTTGGATCATAAATATAATATATCTTGGCAATCACATTGTCCTCAGAATAAGCAGAATCACCATAGTTCACATACTCTTTTACATTTCCAAACGGACCATGTCTCCATGTTTTATGGGAAATGATTTGTGCGGTTCCACCTCCTTCATAAAATAGCTTCTCCTCATGAGAAATAGCAGGGTAATACGGGCCAAAACACTCATCTTCCGGGTCAATGATTTTTCCATCAGATATTTGCTTATGATCCCAGGTATAAAATGTTTCAATATATGTAATAGCTCCTGAACCATCAGTCAAAACATCATGTTTTTTCAGGCCTTTAAACAGGAAATAATCATTATGAAAATCCTCCTGAGTTTTACGATAGCAAGTATTGGTGTTGTCCATTTGTTTTGTAGTAACGGTTGCGTAACCAAAGAAATCACGTTCCATTCTATGATGGTATGCGTTTGCATACTCATATTCATAATAAGTATGATCATCACCATCGCCTATGAATCCGTCATAAATATCCAAAGATGCCATAGTCCATCTCGGAGAGGGGTTGTCTCTGTCCGGTAAATCTATTTTATAATCCATGGTATAGGTGCTTTGTGCAGGAGTGGTAACCTTTTTAAGCATGTTTGTTTTCATGGGCTTACCATAATTTACTTTAATTTCAACAACTCCGGTTGTCGTATTATTTTCAAGGTATACATAGTCGACAAAACCATCGCCATTTAAATCATCAAGCTTTTGTTTTTCATTAGAAATATTGTATGAAATGTTCAGATAAGGTGAAAATGTTGTTTTAAACAAAACTACAGAGATGCCAAATGTTGCAGCCACATTGCCGGAGATATCATAAGACTTGGTATATTTTATATAATCCTGATACGATGAATTCATAACAATAGTAGTAGGTGTGTATGAATGGCCGGTATTTATATATGCATGAATACCGCTTCCATCCGTCACACATATATCTAATAAACCATCATTATTCACATCCATCATTGACTCTTCATCATTTCCATCAGAATTTCCAAGCCCAATTCCTCCCGACCAGCTGTCTTGCCAGAAATTAAAATATCCAATCCCACCGGATACAGATTCTGATAATGAACTGGAAACTGAAACTTCATCAACATGCCAAAGCTGAGGTTGCTCAAAATCATATCCAATATTGAAGCTAACAGTATTATTTAGCTTGTCTACCCGGTCTGGCAGCCCATCTCCATTTACATCAGTGTATATTTCATTAACTTCTGAACTACTGTTAGTGACACCTAGACCAAAGTTACCCTTAACATCATTAAGTTTAGAAATCGGCATAAGTGAAGATATGGATGACTTATGGATAAAACCACTGATCCCTAAAGATAATCCATTAGAATTAGATTTACCTTTGGAAGGATAAGCAGTGTTGTCAAGGCTGGTAACATCGTTTGAAATACCCCCATAAGGTGTAGTATACTGAATCTGATTTTTATTTACATAATCGGGATACCTGTCTCCGTTCATATCCATAAACTCGGTTGAGCCGTATGAAGTTGTGTTGGTAATTGTTGTTCCAACAGTGACCCCAACGGAAGCATTAAAAGAGAAAGAACCTGTTACTTGTTTACTGTTTTTATTAAACTCTCTTATCATTCCGTTCTGAGTTCCAAGAGGGTTAAAGAAATCAGGAAGCGGCCCATCAGTAGGGTCAAATATTTCAGGGTCATCAACCATACTTAAAACTTCATCATACAAAGCTCCGCTGCCCATATCTATTTCATCAGTGTAAGCACTTTTGCAAAAATCCACCCATTTGCCATTTTCACGGTCAGCCATCATAGGAACAAAATACAACGTATGAATATCTGGAATTCCAAAGGTAGTGAAGATATCTTGCACTTCACTAAATGTAGAGGTTGCAGAAATATCATCAACAGGGAAAGAGGCTAAAGTAGTTTCATCTATTCCTGCTAAATCAAGGGATAGCAAAGACTGATTAATTAATGGTGGGTTAGGACATGTTGCTAATGCAGCATCATAATATGAAAATTGTCCCCAGCCTCTATATAAATTACCATAGAGTTTCATTTCAGGGTCAAATACTGAATGATAACCCGCGTTAAAGCTAATTGCCACTCCGTTTTCATCAAGGTGTTTTGCTTGTGCAACAGTTACATCAGTACTCAGATCAAGGTCATTTGTATAAAACTCAAAATAAATCACTTCTCCGGGTGCTTGAGTAACTAATACACTAGGACTGCCATCAACAACCCCTGCAATTACTTCAAATGTAACTTCATCTATGAGTTTACGGTTAGATTTTACAGCAAATGTAATGTAACCATTCGCATTTAATGCATTGGCTCCAAAATCTAAAACAGGTTCAAAATCATATCCATCTACATTAGTAGTTACCGGCCAGGAACGCAGATTCCTCTTCGGAAAGATTGTCATTGTTAATGGGGGATAATACTCAATAGGGTTATATGCCGGTGCATCATATTGAATATGTGCATCAAAATCTATTTCACTCCAGTTAACATTAGTGTTAGAAATCAATTCAAACTTAATAATATCACCCGCAGAAACACTAATATTAGTATAATTTAATATTTGTGAAAAACTACTACCATCAGTATATGTTGTATTTAATAATGTTGTTGTAGTTGAACCAATTTTCTCAATCACAAAGGTTAAATCATCGCTTTGGGCAGGACTGGCAATTGAGCCAGAAATACTTATTGTTCCATCCATCGGTGCAATAAAATACTGATCATCATGAATAACCGCATCGTCCTCATACTTGAAATCGAAGATTGGCTTATCATCGGCATCCACAGGTGTAGGATTTGCCTGTCCGTTTAATGAATGAATCTCAGTATTCCATGCTACTTCATCAAGACCCATATTATCATCACAAAGAATTCTGAAATAAATACGATCTCCCTCTTGTACATTATTTACAATATATGTATTATTTCGAGGAGTATAATCATTTGCGCCAATAGTGCCACAGGCAACAAAAGCATCGTTGTGTTGAATCTCATAAACTATATCATGGCTTAAACCTGTTTGAGCATTAGTTCTTACAATATCACTAATCACCTCAACAGTAGCCCCGTTATAAACATCGGGGGCAATCCACATCCTAACAGGATCTCTTCTGTATGCTTCAAAATCTTCAGCTGTCTCAGCAAAGGATGGATCAATGTCTCCATCATGTATAATGGCATAGCAGGTATCAGTCCCTACGACCTGAATCTCTGAAGTTTCAGGAGTAAATACTGGATCATTACTGATTTCATCAGGGTAGTTGAAATAGAATTGACCTTGATCATAATAATCCAGATATCCGTCAGCATTGAGGTCTGTGAAATACCTGCTCATTGAACTGTATGATAATGTTCCGTTCAAACTGGCAGAGCATGATAATGACGGCACACCTACCTGTATTTCGCCCCCTGCACCCATTGAAAGTGACCAGTTTAATCCCAGATTTGGCAGATCAGTAATTGACTCGCCTGTAGTACTAAAATAAAGATAATTGGTTGTCGGATCAATATAACCTTTGTAATATGTAAATGAATTACCAACTCTAACTAATTTATCTTTTAGACCGTCTCCATTAATATCTAATATTTGGATTTTCTCTTTTATTGAGTTTACACCAAAACTGAAATTAGCACCAATTGAGTTAGTTTTGTTGGTCGGATTACCAATTCCAAAACAAAAACTTCCACCTGCTCCACCACTTGTACTATAACTTCTGCCTAAGCTCTGGTCTTCAGGCACAGTATACTGACCATTAAAAAAGCTATTTGATGGATCATTAATGGAGTATACGACTTCTGAATTAGGTTCAAATTCAATTCCATAATCTTCATAATACTCGAAGGAGTGTATTTTTACTCCTTCAACGTTTTCCAGACCCCCTTTTAAAGAGGCAAAATCATTACAAGTTAACTCAACATTGGTAACAGCCGGCCATGAGCTCAACTCTGTTACATCAGCAATAGCGCATATTAGCTTTTTGTCGTATACACCATCTTTATACTTTAAATAGTAGCGTCTAATGAAATCGCCATTATATGTAATGTCAATGGATTCCAACAACCAGTTTGTCACTTCTAGAAACCCATATCTTCCTGAAATCTGATAGTCCGGTCTGCCTTGTGTATAAGTAAATTCTACAGAATATTTTGGTAGTTCAGAAACTGCTCCCTCTATACCGGTATATTCAATCCTGCTTATATAAATTTGTTTGCCATTTGTGCCGGGTGAACCTTGAAAATCATCAAAATCGTAGTAATACTTAACATAGTTTCCATATATGTCCCTTACTTCTGCTAAAGCCCAGTGAGCAATATTACCGCCTCCGTCTCGTAAAACACAATTCGGATTTACGGATGAGTCATCAGAGTATTTTCCATAATAATATCGGGTTCCCTGTTTATCTACAACTTCCCACCAGTATTTTGCAGGACTCTCTTCATGTCTGATAATTCTATGAAAAGCCCCTTCTACTCTATATGAATAGTTTGTTATTAGCGACGGATTCCTGTCCCTGTATACATCTTGATGGACTAAAGGTAATCTGGTTGTATCACCATTGTCAATATAAAGCTCCACAACCTGCTCCCCATTTACCAGATATTCTTCCGTTTCATATGTGTCATCATATCTCGGCACTCCCCACCTCGTATCCACAGTAATAGCAGGTGTATTCAAGTTCCAGCCCATACCAAGTGGTCCGTTTCCACCTTCGCTGTTATAGGTAATGGCCAACTGGGGCTGCATGCCCTGTCGGCCTGCCGGTATTTGTATAGGATAACTCATGTTGGCAGTACCCATATTGTTTGCTGAAGGTGGGCTCATAATATTAATCCCTGCCAAAGGATCGGCATACTTCATGTCTTTCATTGAAGTGGGCGTAAACGCCTCAGTCTGCGGTGACTCCGGAGTTTTAAGTATGGAGTTTATAAAGTCGGTAAAATGAGTGGTAGTAGACACTATACAATGGTTCTCATAATCCACACTGTCTACGGGCAGCATCACCCATTCCATGGTGCTTTCATTGTAGTAAAAAGTTCTGATATCATCAGGCCCGTATCCGCTCGGGATAGCTGCACTGTCGTAGGCTATGGTAATTTGCACCCCGTTTGCAAAATGTTCGCCATGGGGTAAGCAACGGTAACCTGCATCCTGTGCGGTAACATTATACATATCGGCATCAAGCATGGGCATGTCCTCAGTGCGCAATCCTGTAATACTAATATTCAGTTGCTGCATTACTGAACCTGCTGCACCATGCAGTGCAAAGCCGTTCATGCTGAAATCAATCGCATTTTGCGGTGTGGCAAAATATTGTTTGAAAGAAACATTACTTGCAGAAACATCCATATAGTCATAGGAGGTGCTGTTTCTCAGAATTACTCTTTTATTGATATTCTCTCCGTCTGCATATTCGGCAGTAAGGATAATATCTTTTTCGGCAACAGTGCTTTGATCAAGCATCACCACACCCTCAAATGCGCCGTTATAAGTGCGCATGTTTTTTCCATTGGCTTTAATACTGACAGGTGAGCCGTTGGAAACTCCGCTTATATATGCATATTGCCCGAAATACTGTGCAGAAGCAGGCATATTCACCTCAATACTTCTGCTGCTTTCCTGTTCTTCGCCAAAACGTATGCTCAGGTTTTTGATCTCGTACTTTATGTTTGCGTCTTCGGGTGCGGTAAAACGAATGGTATTTGTTCCGTTTCTGAGTTGTGTGGCAGAAATCACCTCGACCTGATGAGACCATTCATTATTGGTTTTCATAATCTGACCTCCGAAAGCCACATTATCATTTATGCTGCGGCATACCGAAGTAAAGTCTTCCAGTCCGTACAGGTCATATTCCAGATACACTACCTTATTGTCGGGAATATTCCCTTCAATAAGAATATCAATCTGATTGTCTGTTGGGTTGTCAATTATATCCTCTTCCGATGCACCAATAATCAGGATTACATCTCCTGCAGGAGTATATTCACCGCTGGCAATCTGATAATATCTTGCTTCTGTGGGTTGCTCCGTTGTATATGTTATCGGAGTACTTTCACCATCAGGCGCAAAATTGTAATTGGTATATTGTTGTTGTTTTGTATCAACAGTTGTTGGCTGGTAAAAAACTGCAATTAATGCTGCAATAACAAGTCCGTAAATAACGTAATTGGTTCTCATAATCTTCTTCTATTCGCTTATTGAACAATAAATTTTATGCTTTTGCTTTCGGTATCGGTCTCCACCAAAATCAGGTAGCAGCCCTTGCCATTAATAAAGCCCTCCTCCGTGTATCTTGCAGCTCCGCTGTATCTGTGGCTTTGAATAATTTTACCGCTTTCATCCTGTATGGTGAGTTTTACATCGCTGGTCTCATTCAAACTGATCTCAATTTTATACTCTCCGTGTGAGGGATTTGGAAATACATCAATCGAAGTAATGGATACGCCTTCAACCGGTTCACCGTTCTCGGTCAGGTTGGTGCCCGAACTGGCATTGTTTGAGTTCAGCGGGTAATTATTGGTAACCTGACTCTTGTCATTGAAATCAAAAATATTCTCAAACTGGAATGTAAATGCATCAGAGCCTGAGAAATCAGTATCCCAGAGTACATTCGAGAAATAAATATATCCAAGTGTATCGGTGCTGTCAGCAGGAACAATGATGCAGGTAGAATCCGGGAAGCTGAAATCTGCTTCCGGATTGATAACAAGGTTAATTATCGCAGAATCCAGTATATCCGGTGCATACAATCTCACATCGGTATAGGTTGAGTTTACAGTAATACCGGAGGCTGTCATTAACCATTGCTGGTCAGACAGCCCTGGTACTGTTCCTGTCGCAAGGGTATCGGCATTGAAATTAATTATGGTATCGCCGTTATCGCCCCAGATCAGATAATCCATTTCCTGAAGCTCGTTGGCGTTGTTGCTGTTCCAGTCTGCCAGCGTACCTGATGAGATAGTAAGTATAGCATCTCCTCCCAATGCTGCACTTTGTTTCTGGTTAATGGCAATAAGGCTGTCTTTGCCGATACCGGCAATATTATATCCGTAATCTATATTATCCTCGTAACTCCAGAGTATGTCCCCGGCTGAGTTCATATAATCCATGCCCTCCATACCTATACCGTATTTTATAGCAAGGTAGGTATGTACTTTCGTTATTTCCTCAAAGGTCATACTCGAATCATAAAACATGATCTCCGCAATCTTCCCGTCAAAGCCCAATGTCTCACTTCCCACTACTTTCAGGTTCGATTGTGTTGAATCTATATCCTGATCCGTCCATGAATACAGCAGCATATTCAGCGCCGGCATGGCGGGGGTGCTGTCTGCATAATTAATCAACGTATCCAGCATTTGCAGATATGTAGTGCTCATTTCCACCAAAGCAGCAGAGTCAAGTCGTATTGACCAAACGCCATATGCATTGGTGCTGGCATTTGATTTATATACTGCAAAAACATTCAAATCCGAAACCGGAGAGAAAAACAGCGGCACATACAGCGGATCCTGCACCGAATCAAAGACCAGGCAGGGTTGAAAGTTCATCATGCCATCGGTATAGGCAAAAACTCCGTTTGCCTGTGCGTGGTTATTGTTCCCGCTCACGTCAGTCCATTGGTTCAGACTGTCGTTGGTCACGTCGGCCTTAAGCCATACATCGGGAATCGGAAAATTAAGGGTTGTTTGTGC